>NZ_JBKGGX010000012.1:0-201228 GCF_052041925.1 Pseudomonas sp. SMN5 | reverse complement strand
GACTAGAAATGGCTACTTTTTTTTGTCTCCCTTTGTGGTTGCCCCCAGGAACGGCTCAGGAACCGCAATGACCAAAGTCGATTTCTATATCCTGCCCAGCGCCGATCCGGCGGCACGACTGGATTTCGCCTGCAAGCTCACCGAAAAAGCCTGGCGCATGGGCCACCGCATCTACCTGCATTGCAGCGATGCCGCCCAGCGCGAGGACCTGGATGCACGCCTGTGGGCCTTCAAGGGTGAAAGCTTCGTGCCCCACGGGCCGGCCGAAAGCGAACCCGAAGGGCTGATCGTGCTGGGGCTGGGGGATGACTGCGGTCAGCACCAGGACCTGCTGGTCAACCTCGACCTGAAAGTACCAGCCTTTGCCCCACGCTTTGCCCGCGTGGCAGAAGTGGTGGTGGAAGACCCGACCATCCGGCAAGCCGCGCGCGAGAGTTTCCGTTTCTACCGCGAACAGGGCTATTCTCTGCAAGACCACCGTTTACAGCGACTCTGAGCCTACGATGGACACTCCAAAACCGCCGCAAAAACCCGCACATCTGCTGGATGACCTCGAGTCGATCCGCCAATTGCTCGGCGACGACACTCTGCAACCGCCCCTGTTGACCGACACGGTCGTGCAAGCGCCCGTGCATGAAGAACAGATCCCGCTGCTGTTCGACCCGATCCACGGCCAGCCCGAACCCAAGCCTGTCGCCAAGGCCGAACCCAAGGGTCCCGACGCGCTGCTGCATCTGGACAGCGAGCTGCGGGCCGCCGCGCAGTTGATCATGCAAGACGTCATCGACGACTTCGCCCCGCACATCGAGACCGAGATCAAGCGCCGGCTGGAAGCAAGGATGGAGCGGCTGGTCGCCGCAGCTGCAAGCGGCAAGCTTTGAGCTGCAAGTAAAAGCAAAATCAAAAGCCAGTTTCTCCGCTTGCCGCTTGCCGCTTGCCGCTTGCCGCTTGCCGCTTGCCGCTTATAGCTTGCCGCCGGCCCGGCGGCTATACTTCCCGGCTTTTCCTGAATAAATGCCTATAGGGTCCCGCCGCGCATGGATAAGACCTACCAGCCGCACGCCATTGAAACTTCCTGGTACAACACCTGGGAGTCCGAGAATTATTTCGCTCCGCAAGGCGCGGGCGATTCCTACACCATCATGATCCCGCCGCCGAACGTCACCGGCAGCCTGCACATGGGCCACGGCTTCAACAACGCGATCATGGACGCGCTGATCCGTTTCCGCCGCATGCAGGGTCGCGACACCCTGTGGCAGCCCGGCACCGACCACGCCGGTATCGCCACGCAGATGCTGGTGGAACGCCGCCTCGAAGCCCAGGGCCAGAATCGCCATGACCTGGGCCGTGAGAAATTCCTCGAGAAAGTCTGGGAATGGAAAGACGAGTCCGGTGGCAACATCAGCCGTCAGATCCGCCGCCTCGGCTCGTCCGTGGACTGGAGCCGCGAGCGCTTCACCATGGACGACGGCCTCTCGGAAGCGGTGAAGGAAGCCTTCGTGCGCCTGCACGAAGACGGGCTGATCTATCGCGGCAAGCGTCTGGTCAACTGGGACACCAAGCTGCACACGGCGATTTCCGACCTCGAAGTGGAGAACCACGACGAGAAAGGTTTCCTGTGGAACCTGAAATACCCGCTGGCCGACGGTGCCAAGACTGCCGAAGGCAAAGACTACCTGATCGTGGCCACCACGCGTCCGGAGACCATGCTCGGCGACGCCGCCGTGGCGGTGAACCCGAACGACGAGCGCTATCAGGCCTTGATCGGCAAGTTTGTCGAGCTGCCGCTGGTGGGTCGTCGCATCCCGATCATCGGGGATGACTACTGCGACCCCGAGTTCGGCACCGGCTGCGTGAAGATCACCCCGGCCCACGACTTCAACGACTACGAAGTCGGCAAGCGTCACAACCTGCCGCTGCTGAACATTTTCGACAAGAACGCCAACGTCCTGCCGGCCGCACAAGTGTTCAACCTTGACGGCACGTTGAACGAAAGCATCGACGGCCAGATTCCGGCTGAGTACGCCGGCCTCGACCGCTTCGAAGCGCGCAAACAGATCGTCGCAGCCTTCGAGGCCGCCGGGCTGCTGGTCAGCGTCGACGATCACGCCCTGAAAGTCCCGAAAGGCGACCGTTCCGGCACCATCATCGAACCGTGGCTGACCGACCAGTGGTACGTGTCCACCAAGCCGCTGGCCGAGCCGGCGATTGCCGCCGTCGAAGATGGTCGTATCCAGTTCGTACCCAAGCAGTACGAAAACATGTACTTCTCGTGGATGCGCGACATCCAGGACTGGTGCATCAGCCGTCAGCTGTGGTGGGGCCACCGCATCCCGGCCTGGTACGACGAATCGGGCAAGGTCTATGTCGGTCGCGATGAAGCCGAAGTCCGTGCCAAGCACAACCTCGGCCCGGACGTTGCCTTGCAACAGGACAACGACGTGCTCGACACCTGGTTCAGCTCGGGCCTGTGGACCTTCTCGACCCTGGGCTGGCCACAGCAGACCGAATTTCTGAAGAAATTCCACTCCACCGACGTACTGGTCACCGGCTTCGACATCATTTTCTTCTGGGTCGCCCGGATGATCATGCTGACCATGCACCTGGTGAAGAACGAGGACGGCACGCCGCAGGTTCCGTTCAAGACGGTCTACGTCCACGGCCTGGTGCGCGACGGTCAGGGCCAGAAGATGTCCAAGTCCAAGGGCAACGTCCTGGACCCGCTGGACATCATCGACGGCATCGACCTGGAAACGCTGGTGCAAAAGCGTACTTCCGGCCTGATGCAGCCGAAACTGGCGAAGAAAATCGAGAAGGCCACCCGCGAAGAATTCGCCGAGGGCATCGCCAGCTATGGCACCGACGCCCTGCGTTTCACCTTCTGCTCGCTGGCGTCCACCGGTCGCGACATCAAGTTCGACATGGGCCGCGTCGAAGGCTATCGCAACTTCTGCAACAAGATCTGGAACGCCGCGCGCTACGTGCTGGACAAAGGTGAAGACTGCGGCCAGAACGGCGAAGCCTTCGAACTGACCCTGGCTGATCGCTGGATCATTTCCCAGCTGCAACGCACCGAAGCCGAAGTGACCCGCCAACTGGACCAGTTCCGTTTCGACCTGGCCGCACAAGCCTTGTACGAGTTCATCTGGAACCAGTATTGCGACTGGTACCTGGAACTGTCCAAGCCGGTGCTGTGGGACGAAAACGCCCCGGTCGAGCGTCAGCGCGGCACCCGTCGTACTCTGGTTCGCGTGCTGGAAGTAGCTTTGCGCCTGGCCCATCCGTTCATGCCGTTCATCACCGAGGAAATCTGGCAGCGCGTCGCGCCGCTGGCCGGTGCCCAGGGCAAGACGATCATGCTGCAACCCTGGCCGGTGGCCAACGAAAGCCGCATCGATCCGGCAGCCGAAGACGACATCGAATGGCTCAAGACCTTCATGCTCGGCCTGCGTAACATCCGCGCCGAAATGAACATCGGCCCGGGTAAACCGCTGACCCTGTTCCTGAAGAACGCCAACGCCGAAGACCTGCGCCGCCTCAACGAAAACGAGGCGCTGCTCAAGAAACTGGCGAAGCTCGAGTCGGTGACTGTCCTGGCTGCTGGCGAAGAAGCGCCGCTGTCGGCCACCGCGCTGGTTGGCGAGATGGAAGTGCTGGTGCCGATGGCCGGCCTGATCGACAAGGCCGCCGAACTGGCGCGCCTGGACAAGGAAATCCTGCGCCTCAAAGGCGAAGTGCAGCGGGTCGGCGATAAGCTGTCCAACTCCGGCTTCGTCGACAAGGCCCCGGCCGACGTCATCGAGAAGGAACGCGCCAAACTGGCCGAGGCCGAACAGGCTTTGGGCAAGCTGGCCGAGCAGCACGCGCGGATCTCTAGCCTGTAAGGGCAGTCCGTAGCTGGAAGCAGGAGGCCCTGGTGGCCTCCTTTTTTCTGCCTGGCACACTTTCTTACTACTCATGCTGAGCCCCTGTGGGAGCGAGCTTGCTCGCGATGGCGGTGGATCAGTTTGCATCAATGTTGGATGTGTCGCCGCCATCGCGAGCAAGCTCGCTCCCACATTTGAACTGCGGTCATCAAGACCGGGCTGGATGTGGGACAATGCCCGCCACTTTTTGAGCCACCCCCGAATCGACTCGCCCATGACCGCCCCTCGCTCTCCAAAACCAGCCCGCCAGAAGCCCAAGCCCGCCACCGAGGCGAAGACCGTGGCGCCACGGGAGAAAGCCAGCCTGCACCCGCGCAACCGCCACCAGGGCCGCTATGACTTCCCGGCGTTGATCAAGTCAACGCCGGAGCTGGCGAAGTTCGTGATCATCAACCCCTACGGCAAGGAAAGCATCGACTTTGCCAGCCCCGAGGCCGTGCGGGTGTTCAATCGGGCGCTGCTCAAATCCTTCTATGGCATCGCCCACTGGGACATCCCGGCGGACTACCTGTGCCCGCCGGTGCCTGGCCGTGCAGACTATGTGCACTTTCTCGCCGACCTGCTCGCCAGTCATAACGACGGGGAAATCCCACGGGGTGCGGCAGTCAAGGTGCTGGACATCGGCACCGGGGCCAACTGCGTCTATCCGTTGATCGGCCATAGCGACTACCGCTGGCATTTCCTCGGTTCGGAGATCGACTCAGTGGCGATTGCCTCAGCCAAAGCCATCGTTCAATCCAACGGGCTGAACAAGGCCATCGAATTACGCCAGCAAGCCAACCGCAAGCAGATTCTGCTGGGCCTGTTGGAGGCCAGCGAGCGGTTCGACCTGACGATGTGTAATCCACCGTTCCACGCCTCCCTGGAGGAAGCCACCCGCGGCAGCCAGCGTAAATGGCGAGCACTGGGCAAGGCCGATCCGAAACGCAAGCTGCCGGTGCTGAACTTCGGTGGCCAGGCCGCTGAGTTGTGGTGCGAAGGTGGGGAAGCTCGGTTCGTGACGCAACTGATCGGCGAAAGCGCCCAACTGGCCACGCAAGTGCTGTGGTTCAGCACGCTGGTGTCGAAAGCCTCGAACCTGCCGGCGATTCAGGCCGCACTGAAGAAGGCCGGCGCGCTGCACAGCCAGGTGGTGGAAATGTCCCAGGGGCAAAAACAGAGCCGCTTCGTGGCTTGGACCTTCCAGACAGAGGCGCAGCAACAGGCCTGGCAACAGGCGCGTTGGATCCGCAAGGATTGAATCGGCTGAGCGCTCACTCCTGTGGCGAGTAGGGAGCTTGCTCCCTTACCACAAAAGCCCCGCTATGACGCTTTGGCAAAGGGATTTCTCCCCTCGCCGCTGACCACTTTTCCAAGGCAATAAAAAACCGCGCCCGGATCGCTCCGTGGCGCGGTTTTTCATTAAAGCGGTCTTACTTGTTGATGCCGTCGGTCAGCGCTTTGGCTGGAACGAACTTGACCACTTTCTTGGCAGCGATTTCGATGGCAGCGCCAGTCGAAGGGTTACGGCCGGTACGGGCAGGACGCTCGGTGACTTTCAGCTTGCCGATGCCTGGCAAGGTGATTTCGTCACCATTTTCCAACTGATCGGCAACGATCTGGCCCAGTTGGTCCAGGGCGTTACGCGCGGTGGTTTTCGGCGCGCCGATTGCTTCAGCGATGTCAGCGATCAGTTGGTCTTTAGTAAGAGCCATGTAGTGTTCCTTCCCTATCAAATTCATGTGGATTGCAGAGTGCAGTGTCAGCCATCGAGCCAGATCTTGTAATCGGGCACCCTCGGCAATCACCGCGACGGATCGGGGTAATAGATGCCGAAAACCGGGTTTGGTTCGACCTGACAAATGCTGAATGCACGCTTAACGCAGTGACTTCGCGTAAGACCGGGCAAAACTAGCACAATGCCTTTGAAATATCCGCTTCCAGCTACCCATTTGGTCAGCTTTCTTGCGCTAAAACGGTAAAAAAATGCATATAGGGCGGCGCAACGGCCTGAAAGGGCCTCGGGCGGGTTCCAAAACCAGTGATTGCGGTACACTGGGCCTTTTTCGGGGAGCGCGCCCTCCTCTCTTCCATCAGCCGAGAAATCCATGCCGATCCGCCATTGCATCGTCCACCTGATCGACAAAAAACCCGACGGCACCCCTGCTGTGCTCCATGCCCGCGATTCCGAACTGGCAGAGTCCACGGCCATCGAGAATATGCTCGCCGACCTCAACGAGAGCTACAACGCCAAACAAGGCAAGGCCTGGGGGTTTTTCCACGCCGAATCCGGGGCGCATCCGTTCAGCGGCTGGCTGAAGGAGTATCTCGAAGGCGGCAAGAACTTCACCGCCTTCAGTCGCGTGGCGGTGGAGCACCTGCAAAAGCTGATGGAAGAGTCCAACCTTTCGGTGGGCGGTCACGTGCTGTTCGCCCACTACCAACAAGGCATGACCGACTACCTGGCCATCGCCCTGCTGCATCACAGCGAAGGCGTGGCGGTGACCGATGAGCTGGACGTGACCCCTTCCCGTCACCTGGACCTGGGCCAGTTGCACCTGGCGGCGCGGATCAACGTCTCGGAATGGCAGAACAATAAACAGTCCAGGCAGTACATTTCGTTCATCAAGGGCAAGAACGGCAAGAAAGTCTCGGAGTATTTTCGCGACTTCATCGGCTGCCAGGAAGGCGTCGACGGCCCCGGCGAGACCCGGACGCTGCTCAAGGCCTTCAGCGACTTCGTCGAAAGCGAAGACCTGCCCGAAGACGATGCCCGGGAAAAAACCAAGACCCTGGTGGACTACGCCAGCAGCCAGGCCAAGCTGGGCGAGCCCATGGGTCTGGAAGAACTTTCCGAACTGATCGACGAGGATCGTCCGAAAGCGTTCTACGATCACATCCGCAACAAGGATTACGGCCTGTCGCCGGAGATTCCGGCAGATAAACGCACCCTGAACCAGTTCCGCCGCTTCACTGGTCGTGCCGAAGGCCTGTCCATCAGCTTCGAAGCACACCTGCTGGGCTCGAAGATCGAGTATGACGAGGAAGCCGGCACGCTGATCATCAAGGGGCTGCCGACTTCGCTGACCGATCAGCTCAAGCGGCGTAGCTGATGTTCGGCGGAGTACTGAAGAAGTTTCTGCTGATTCTGCTGATCGTGGTGGCATATCAGAATTGGGGCAAGGTCGAGCGATTTCTCAACCCGTCGCAGATGGTTTCGCAGCAGATTCGCAGCAACGCCCACGTCGTGCTGTATGCCACCGACTGGTGCGGCTATTGCAAGGCGACCCGGCGATTCCTGGATGAGAAAGGCGTGCCGTTTCAAGAGTTCGATATCGAAAAAGATGCCGAGGCGCGCAAGGCCTACGAAGCACTGGGCGGGCGCGGGATTCCAATTCTGGACGTGAATGGTACGTCGATTCGCGGGTATGAGCCGCAGCGGATTCTTGAAGCGCTGTCAGCCACATAGCCCTGGGCCTGGCTTGCGGGCCAATCGCGAGCAGGCTCGCTCCCACATGGGATCGCAGGCGACAAGAGAATCTGTGAACAACGCAAATCCACTGTGGGAGCGAGCCTGCTCGCGATGAGGGCACTGCAGTCACACATGCGCTGACTGTCAAACCGCCATCGCGAGCAAGCTCGCTCCCACAGGTTATGACAGCTCAGCGAGCCTCGATACGAAACCCCGGCCGCGGGAAGTGCACATGCACCACTCCGGCGCGCTCGTCTTCGCGGCGCAGGATCATTTCTTCACTTCCGACAAACAGCAACTCTCCGGCCACCGGATCGACGCCGTAATCGGTTGCGGCGATGGTCACCTGTTGCCCTTTGGCATACCCGTTCGGCTCCTCGAAGGCTTCTTCCGGCAACGCTGCCGGGGTGGCGTTTCGGGCGACTTCCAAGGCTTCTTCAGCACTCATCGCGCTCGACGCACCATGGCCGAAACCCAATACCCGGCCCAACCAGGCCGAAACCGCCGGATACGCGTCCACCAGCGGCGAGGTGACCGGCGTGCCCTTGAGAAACCACAGCGGGTGCGCCATGGCGAAGTCGGCAATCGACGGATCGCCCAGCAGGAAGTCACCCTCCTCGCGCTGCAATTGCTGCTCCAGACGGGCCATGATCGTCGGCCATTGATGCCTGGCCTGCTCCGCAGCCAAACGCGTGGCGCTGCCACCGCTGAACAATCCGGCGCGGTCAGCGATGAATGCCTTGACTGCCTCGGGCGGCAGCTTGGCGAAGCGCACAGCCATGGATTCAGGCTGGAACACCAGGCTTACCGCATGCTGGAACACCACTGAATCGGCCCAGGCCGCAAAGGACGCGGCGATCATTTCCCGGCCTTCGGGAAACAACGCCGGCGAGGCTTTTTCCTGCTCAAACCGACGGGCAATCAGGGACGTATCGCAATAGATGTCCGCGCCGACTTGCAACACAGGGGTCTTGCGATAGCCTCCCGTAAGCGCCGTCAGGTCGGGTTTGGGCATCATTGGCGGGATGTGCACCGAGCGCCAGGACAAGCCCTTGAACCCCAGCAACAGACGGGCTTTCTCGGCAAATGGAGACGTCGGGTAATGATGAAGGATCAGCTCTGACATGGAATTGGCCGCTGCAGGAATGAAGGCCTGCAGCTTAGCGCGCCACGCGCAAGCAGCCTACTGGTCTGATGAAGGTGTATCAGCGCGGTGGATGCTGGCGACCAGGCACTCCTTGGCGCTTTTCCTGAGCTTCTTGATCAGCCGTTCCTGGCGCAGGGCTTCGCCCTTGTCGCGACAGGCCTCGGTATACACAAGCGCCACGGCCGGGCTGGACAGAAAGAAGCGTGCACCTTTGCCACTCTGATGCTTGGCGAAACGCCGCACCGGGTCATCGCTGATGCCGCAGTACAACGAACCATTGGCAGCCCGCACCAGATAGACGTACCAGGTCTTGCCCGGTTCGGCGGGGCTTTGTGCAGGCAGCTCGGAATGTTCGTTGGTGGTCGTCAAGGAATGTTCAACAGGTGCGCAAAAACAAGCCGCGATCTTATCAGCGACTGGCCTGGAATGCCCGTAGGCCCTTGAGTGCCTGGGCCCTGACCGCGTTGCGCACCAGCGGCGTCCAACCCAGCAACAGGCCCTTGGTGCCCAACGCCTGGCGCGACCAGCGCCACAGGTCGAAGCTATCATGGTGCTCGCAGATTTTGCCGTCGCGAAAAACGAAGCGCGCCTGGATGTCGTTGATCACGATGTTGCCGGTCTGGCTGAACAGATAGGTGGCGACCCAATGCGCGCCGCCGCTGCGTTCGTCGCTGCGCACGTTATCGAAGGTCAGGGAGAAATCCTTGGCCCGCGTGGTGAGCATGCGCCACATGTCGCCGGCATCACGCCCACGCAGTTCACCGAACGCCGGGTCACTGAACACCACGTCATCGGTGTAGCAGGCGCTCATGGCTTCGGCGTCCAGGCGCTGGAACGCCTGGTAGAAACGGGTGATCAGGGCATTGTGGGCATCGCTCATGGGCAGGCTCCGGAATCATTTCAGTGAGGTTGCACGATAATCTGCCGTGGTGGGGAAGGCTATCGTCATTCGCCATGAAAATGATATCAGCGAAGAGGCTCGACTCTTTCGCTGCTGACGCCTACGTACAACGCCCGGCCTGCGCCGAGGCCGGCGATGACCGCGCCCAGGCCGATCAGGCCGAAGATCCAGCCCAAGGCGCTCCAGCCACCGGTCAAGTCGTGGACCACGCCCACCGCGAACGGCCCGAGCGACGCCAGTGTGTAACCGAAGCCCTGGGCCATGCTGGAAAGGTTGGCCGCCACATGGGCGTCCCGCGAGCGCAGCACGATCAAGGTCAACGCCAGGCTGAAGGTCGCGCCCTGCCCCAGGCCCAACAGGATTGCCCAGCCCCACAGGCCATCGATGGGTGCATAAAGACAACCGAACAAACCACCCAGGGTCATGAGCATGACGACCACAATCGCCGGTCGCTGGTCCTTGCCGCGAGTTGCCAGCCAGGGAGCAGTCAGTGAGCTGACCAGTTGCACGATGACCGAGCCGGACAGCACCAGCCCGGCCTGGGTCGGGCTCAGGCCACGACCGATCAGGATCGAGGGTAGCCAACCGAAGACGATATAGGCCAGCGACGATTGCAGCCCCATGTACAACGTCACTTGCCAGGCCAAGGGATCGCGCAGCAGGCCGCGGACCCGGTACGCCGCCTGATGGGCTCCGTGCTTCTGGCCCACTTGCGGCAACCAGAACACCACCGCCAGCAATGCCGGGACCATCCAGAACCCCAGGCCCAGGGTCCAGTCGTGGCCCAACTGCTCGCTCAACGGCACCGTTGCCCCCGCGGCCATCGCCGCCCCCAGGCACAGGGCCATGGTGTAGACACCGGTCATGGCCCCGGCCTGTCTGGCGAAGTCACGCTTGACGATGCCCGGCAGCAAAACGCCGATCACCCCGATGCTCGCACCGGCCAGGATACTGCCGGCGAACAGCCCGACCTGACCGAACGAGCTACGCAGGACGATCCCACCGGCCAAGGTCAGCAGGATCCCCAACACCACCCGCTCCGCCCCGAAGCGTCGCGCCAGCACCGGTGCCAGCGGCGCGAACAGGCCCAGGCACAGCACCGGCAGTGTCGTCAGCAAACCCGCTTGGGCCGCCGAAAGACCCAGGCTTCTGGACACTTCGCTGAGCAGCGGCGCCATGCTCGACAGCGCCGGACGCAGGTTCAGCGCCACCAGGATCAGCCCCAGCAGCAGCAACCAGGGCCGGCGCACCAACGGCTGGCTCTGCTGGGCCTGTTCGTCGTCGGCTTCGGCGTCGATCAGCAGTTCTTCAAGTTCGCCAGCGCGTTGAGGCGCGGCTTGGGCAATAGGGTCAAGCGAATCGCGGGACATGGAAGGCTCTGAATCAGGGTTCATTGATCAACCATCGGCAGCGGGCTTGCCCCGTTGCGGAACAAGTCGGACACGGGTTGATGACGAGGGATGCTGCTGAGGCGCCGGTCGCGATTGCGCACTGATCGCGCTGGAAAATAGCGGTACAGCACGCTGAGTGCCGGTCAGGCGGCGGTGAAATCACAATCCGAATTTTCTGACATGTTAGTCAGCTTCATGTGGGACGGCAACCGCCTACGGTGATGGGGAGGGAAATGAAGCGAAATAGGCTCGACCGCCACCCGCACCTGCTCGCTGACGCGAAAACATTGACGGAAGACGCCGACTTGAGGCAATTCAAGACAACGGCGCACAAGGAGCAAGAAACCCTTTCGATGCCCTGAGTATCCGCTGCACAAAAAACAAACCCGGACCAGCGTCCCAATACCGTTCACTGAAGAACGTCACCACCCCGTGGCGAGGGAGCTTGCTCCCGCTGGAGCGCGCAGCGGTCCCAAGCTTCTGGGGCTGCTACGCAGCCCAGCGGGAGCAAGCTCCCTCGTCACGACAAGTGATAAGCCTTAAGTGAACAGCGTCAGGAACAGCGTCCGGGTTTATTCACTGCCCTAGGTCAATCAATGCAGGATCTGGCTCAGGAACAGCTTGGTGCGATCGTTCTGCGGGTTGTCGAAGAAGTCGTTCGGCGCAGCCTGCTCGACGATTTCGCCCTTGTCCATGAAGATCACACGGTTGGCCACGGTGCGAGCGAAGCCCATTTCGTGGGTCACGCACAACATGGTCATGCCGTCTTCGGCCAAGCCGATCATGGTGTCGAGCACTTCCTTTACCATTTCCGGGTCCAGTGCCGAGGTCGGTTCATCGAACAGCATGATCTTCGGCTTCATGCATAAGGCACGGGCGATGGCTACACGCTGCTGCTGACCGCCGGAGAGCTGGCCCGGGTACTTGTGCGCCTGCTCTGGAATGCGTACGCGCTCCAGGTAGTGCATGGCAATTTCCTCGGCCTTGCGCTTGGGCATCTTGCGTACCCACATTGGCGCCAGGGTGCAGTTCTGCAGGATGGTCAGGTGCGGGAACAGGTTGAAGTGCTGGAATACCATGCCGACTTCACGACGGATCGCTTCGATCTGCTTGAGGTCGTTGGTCAGCTCCACGCCATCGACCACGATACGGCCCTGCTGGTGCTCTTCCAGACGGTTGAGGCAGCGAATGGTGGTGGATTTGCCGGAACCTGACGGACCGCACAACACAATGCGCTCGCCCTGCTTGACGTTCAGGTTGATGTCTTTCAACACGTGGAACTGGCCGTACCACTTATTGACGCCCTGCATCTGAATAATGCCTTCAGGGCTCACAGGCTTTTTGATTGCTTCACTCATGAGTCAACTCCTAACGCTTGTGGCCTGTGTCGAGCTTGCGTTCCAGATGCATGGAATAGCGCGACATACCAAAACAGAAAATCCAGAACACCAGGGCGGCGAACACATAGCCTTCGGTGGCCATGCCCAGCCATTTCGGGTCGGCGGCAGCTTGTTTCACGCTGTTGAGCAGGTCGAACAGGCCGATGATGATCACCAGGCTGGTGTCCTTGAACAAGGCGATGAAGGTGTTGACGATCCCCGGGATCACCAGCTTCAGGGCTTGCGGCAGGATTACCAGGCCCATGCTGCGCCAGTAGCCCAGGCCCATCGCCGCGGCCGCTTCGTACTGGCCCTTGGGAATGGCTTGCAGGCCGCCGCGCACCACTTCGGCCACATAGGCCGACTGGAACAGGATCACCCCGATCAGCGCCCGCAGCAGCTTGTCGAAGTTCATGCCTTCGGGCAGGAACAGCGGCAGCATCACCGACGACATGAACAGCACTGTAATCAACGGCACGCCGCGCCAGAACTCGATGAACGTCACGCAGACCACACGGATCGCCGGCAGGTTGGAACGCCGACCCAGCGCCAGGACGATGCCCAGCGGCAATGCACCGGCAATACCGACGGTGGCGATCACCAGGGTCAGCATCAGGCCGCCCCATTGGCTGGTCGTCACGGTGTCCAGGCCGAACACGCCACCGTGCAGCAGGCACCAGGCGATGATCGGGTACAGCACCAAAAAGCTCAGGCCGTAGATCGCCTTGCGCGGGAAGCGCGAGATGAACAACGGCGCCACGCCGATCACTGCCAGCCACACGGTCAGGTCCACGCGCCAGCGCAGCTCTGTCGGGTAGTAGCCGTACATGAACTGCCCGAAACGCTGCTGGATGAACACCCAGCAAGCGCCTTCCTTGGTGCAGTCGGCGCGGGTAGTACCGACCCAGTTCGCATCCAGGATCGCCCAATGCAGCAGCGGCGGGATAATCAGGTAGATCAGGTAGAACGCAAACAGGGTCAGCAGCGTGTTGATCCAGCTGGAGAACATGTTGGCGCGCATCCATGCCACCACGCCGATGCTACTGCTCGGTGGGGGCATGTCAGGTTTGAAAGTATGGGATGTCATGCGCGTTTCCTCACCGCTCGATCAGCGCAATGCGCTTGTTGTACCAGTTCATCAGCAGGGAAATGCTGATACTGATCGCCAGGTACACGCTCATGGTGATTGCAATCACCTCGATCGCCTGGCCGGTCTGGTTCAACACCGTGCCGGCGAACAGCGACACCATCTCCGGATAACCGATACCGGCCGCCAGGGAGGAGTTTTTCGCCAGGTTCAGGTATTGGCTGGTCAGTGGTGGGATGATTACACGCAGGGCCTGCGGGATAATCACCTTGCGCAAGGTCGGACCGTTGCGCAGCCCCAGGGAGCGGGCGGCTTCGGTCTGGCCGTGACTCACCGACTTGATCCCCGAACGCACGATCTCGGCGATGAACGCCGCGGTGTACACAGTCAGCGCCAGGGTCAAGGCCAGCAGTTCAGGAATCAGCACCCAGCCGCCAACGAAGTTGAAGCCCTTGAGCTGCGGCATTTCCCAGTGCACCGGGGCGCCGAACAACAGGACACACACTGCCGGGATGACCAGGAACAGCGCCAGGCCCACCCAGAACTTGTGGAACGGCTCGCCAGTTGCCTCGAAGCGTTTGGTGGCCCAACGGCTCATCAGCACGATGGCGACGATCGCCAGCACGACACTGATCACGAATGGCCAGAACGCGTCGGTCATCAGCGCCGCGGGCATGTTCAGGCCCCGGCTGCTGACGAAGAAGGTGTCGCCGATATTGTGGGCGGCACGCGGTCCCGGCATGCTCAAAAATACCGCGAAATACCAGAACAGGATTTGCAGCAGCGGCGGGATGTTACGAAATACCTCCACATAGACGGTCGCCAGCTTGGAGATGATCCAGTTCTGCGACAAGCGCGCGACGCCGATGATGAACCCGAGGATGGTTGCCAGGATCACGCCGATGAAGGTCACCAGCAACGTGTTGAGCAACCCGATGACAAAGACGCGGGCATAGCTGTCCGCCTCGGTGTAATCGATCAGGTGTTGGGCAATGCCGAACCCGGCACTGCGTTCCAGAAAGCCGAAACCGGAAGTGATTCCCCGGTGTTGAAGGTTGGTTTGTGTGTTATCGAACAGATACCAGCCAAACGCGATAACCGCCACGACCGTGACGATCTGAAATACCCACGCACGCACTCGTGGATCGCTGAGGCTTAGCCTCTGCTTAGGTGCGCCGATTGAATTTTGCATGAAGTGCCCCGCAAGAAATGGAACAGAACATCACCCGGTGGTTGGCCCACCGGGTGATAGAACCATCAGCGCACTGGTGGTGCGTATTGGATGCCGCCGGCGTTCCACAGCGCGTTCAGGCCGCGGTCGATTTCCAGCGGAGTGCTCTTGCCGAGGTTGCGTTCGAACATTTCACCGTAGTTGCCGACTTGCTTGACGATCTGGACGACCCAGTCTTTCGGCAGTTTCAGGTCGTTGCCGTATTCACCGTCGGCGCCCAGCATACGAGCGACGTCAGGGTTCTTGGTGGACTTGGCTTCAGCTTCGACGTTCTTCGAGGTCACGCCGGCTTCTTCAGCGTTGAGCAAGGCGTAGCCGGTCCAACGGACGATGGCCAGCCACTCGTCATCGCCATTACGCACGACCGGGCCCAGTGGCTCCTTGGAAATGGTTTCCGGCAGGACCACGTAGTCCTTCGGCGAAGCCAGCTTGCTGCGCTGGGCGAACAGCTGGGACTTGTCGGAGGTCAGCACGTCGCAACGACCCGATTCCAGCGACTTGGCGCTTTCGTCGGAGGTGTCGAAGGTGATCGGGGTGTACTTCAGGCCGTTGGCGCGGAAGTAGTCGGAAACGTTCAGCTCGGTGGTGGTACCGGCCTGGATGCAGATGGTTGCACCGTCCAGTTCCTTGGCGCTCTTGACGCCCAGCTTGTTGTTCGCCAGGAAACCGATGCCATCGTAGTAGGTGATGAAGCCCGGGAATTTCAAGCCCATGCCCGCGTCACGGGAACTGGTCATGGTGGAGTTGCGCGAGAGCACATCGATTTCGCCCGATTGCAGCGCGGTGAAGCGCTCCTTGGCGTTCAATTGGCTGAACTTGACCTTGTTTGCATCGCCGAATACGGCAGCGGCCACGGCACGGCAGAAGTCGGCGTCGATACCGACGATCTTGCCGGTCGAATCAGGCACCGAGAAACCCGGCAGGCCATCACTCACACCGCAGCGCACTTCGCCTCTCTTTTTCACGGCGTCCAGGGTCGCACCCGCGTGTGCAAACCCGCTCACACCGAGCACAGCCGCTGCGGTCATGACAGCCAGGGTGGATTTCAGTAACTTCATTCAAACCTCCAGTTTTGCTCTTGTTGTGTCGGAGCTTGAGCCCTGTCGCACCCTTTTGAGGCATTGCCGACCCTTGTTGGCTTTTTTTAGGGTCAACCGACGTCTGGACCTTCGCTATGAGTCTATTAATGAGAACGCGCCTTGGCGGCTGCCCTCACTTCTCACCAATCGGCCGAACGGGCTGTAGCCCTTCACGTTCGCGAAGCCCGTAGCGGCTATTGGCGAACATCCATCACCGGATTTCTGATATCCCATGCGTCGCGTCGAACTGATAGTGTTACCGCGCAGCGTAAGAATCATCACTCGGTTACCCCATAGCAAAGCCCGTACCAGAGCGCTGCGCTTGGCCGATGTAAAACACGTCAAGACAAAAACTTTCAACTTTGCGACATCTAATTAACTGAGGCACCGGGCATGCACCGCAATCACGCACTGATTGGGCGCACCCGCACAGATTTGGAGCACGACCATGACCGACCCCTTGATTCTCGAGCCCAGCAGCGCTGTCGATGCGTGCGTTATCTGGCTCCACGGCCTGGGTGCCGATCGTTATGATTTCCTGCCCGTAGCCGAAATCCTGCAGCAAACCCTGCTCACTACACGCTTCGTTCTACCCCAGGCGCCGACGCAACCAGTAACGATAAACGGCGGTTACGCCATGCCCAGCTGGTACGACATTCGTGCCCTGAGCCCCGCCCGAGCCATCGATGAACAGCAACTGGAGGCCTCGGCACAGCGGGTCATGGATCTGATCGAAACCCAGCGAGCCAGCGGAATAGACGCTTCGCGGATTTTCCTGGCGGGCTTCTCCCAGGGCGGCGCGGTGGTGTATCACACGGCCTTCGTGAAATGGCAGGGCCCGTTGGGAGGCGTGATTGCACTGTCCACCTACGCGCCGACTTTCAGTGATGAATTGCAATTGTCGGCCAGCCAGCAACGCATCCCGGTGCTGGCACTGCATGGGCAGTACGACGAAGTGGTGCTCAACCCCATGGGCCGGACCGCGAAGGAGTATCTGAAGCAGCATGGTGTCACCGTGACATGGCAGGAATACCCAATGGGCCACGAAGTGTTACCCGAGGAGATTGGCGACATCGGCACCTGGTTGACGGAACGTTTGCGTTGAAGGGCGATTCGCCGCGTACCCGCTGTCGATGAACACACTACGCCGCGCCCGTTTCTTGCATTACACTGGCCGGCGTACATTCCTTAACCAATCGATGAGATGACCGTGCTCAAAGCACTCAAGAAGATGTTCGGTAAAAGCGAGGCCGAGCAGCTCGCGCCCGGCGCCAACGCTCCCGTCCCAGGTCCGAGCCACACCGAAGCGCCCCATCAGTCGCGCCGGCCTGCACCCGTTGCAGAAGCCAGGAAAGAGGCCACTGCCGAGCCAGTCGCGGCGCCAGCGCCGAAAAAGCCACGCAACGATGCCCCACGGCCACGCCGCGAACGCGCCGCGAAACCGCCGGTGGTCGCCTGGAAGCCGGAGGACTTCGTCGTCGAGCCCCAGGAGGGCAAGACCCGCTTCCACGATTTCAAACTCGCGCCTGAACTGATGCATGCCATCCACGACCTGGGCTTCCCGTACTGCACGCCGATCCAGGCGCAGGTGCTGGGCTACACCCTGGCCGGCAAGGACGCCATCGGCCGCGCACAAACCGGCACCGGCAAGACCGCCGCGTTCCTGATTTCCATCATCACCCAGTTGCTGCAGACCCCGCCGCCCAAGGAACGCTACATGGGCGAGCCGCGGGCGCTGATCATCGCGCCGACTCGCGAACTGGTGGTGCAGATCGCCAAGGATGCCGCCGACCTGACCAAGTACACCGGCCTGAACGTCATGACCTTCGTCGGCGGCATGGACTTCGACAAGCAGCTCAAGCACCTCGAAGCGCGCCACTGCGACATTCTGGTGGCCACGCCGGGCCGCCTGCTGGACTTCAACCAGCGCGGCGACGTCCATCTGGACATGGTCGAAGTGATGGTGCTGGACGAAGCCGACCGCATGCTCGACATGGGCTTCATCCCCCAGGTGCGCCAGATCATTCGCCAGACCCCACCGAAAAGCGAACGCCAGACCCTGCTGTTTTCCGCGACCTTCACCGACGATGTGATGAACCTCGCAAAGCAGTGGACCACCGACCCGGCCATCGTCGAGATCGAAGCCGAAAACGTTGCCAGCGAAAACGTCGAACAGCACATCTACGCGGTGGCCAGCGCCGACAAGTACAAGCTGCTCTACAACCTGGTCAACGACAACGGCTGGGAGCGGGTGATGGTGTTCGCCAACCGCAAGGACGAAGTGCGGCGCATCGAAGAACGCCTGGTGCGCGATGGCGTCAATGCCGCGCAACTGTCCGGCGACGTGCCGCAGCACAAGCGCATCAAGACCCTGGAAGGCTTTCGCGAGGGCAAGATCCGCGTACTGGTGGCTACCGATGTGGCCGGGCGCGGCATTCACATCGACGGTATCAGCCATGTGATCAACTTCACCCTGCCGGAAGTCCCGGACGACTATGTGCACCGCATCGGCCGTACCGGTCGCGCCGGCGCCGAGGGCGTATCCATCAGCTTCGCTGGCGAGGATGATTCCTATCAGCTGCCCTCCATCGAGGCGCTGCTGGGGCGCAAGATCAGTTGCGAGATGCCGCCCACCCATCTGCTGCGGCCGGTCGAGCGCAAACGCTCCTGACGTTCGTCGCAAATCAGCAAGCGCAGCCCTGATGGCTGCGCTTTTTTTTGCCTGGGATATTGCTCGAATAAACAAAAAGTCCATAATGGACAAATAAGTTTACCGGCATCACCCGGAGTCCACGATGTCCAGCACGCCCTCTGTCATGACCCATGCCCAAGCCCGAGGACTCCTCGCACAAGTCGACGTGCCACAGATCCTGCGCAAGCTGTTTCGCGACCTCGCCGCCGGGCAAGCGGTGCAACCACCCCAGCAATGGGTGGTGTTCCCCCACGGCGCCGGGGACTTCATCAATTACCTGGGGGTGCTGGCTGAAGACCAGGTATACGGAGTCAAGACCTCGCCGTATATCGTCGGCGAGCGAGGCTCGCTCGTCACCGCCTGGACCTTGCTGATGTCGATGCAGACCGGCCAGCCGCTGCTGCTGTGCGACGCCGCCGAGCTGACGACCGCCCGCACCGCCGCAACCACCGCCGTTGCCGTCGATGCCCTTGCCCCGTCCAAGGCCCAGCGCCTGGCCGTCATCGGCAGTGGCGCAGTGGCGCGGGCCCACGTGCAATACGTCAAGGGCTTGCGGGACTGGCAATGCATCAGCCTCTACTCTCCCGGGCTGAAGGATAAATCTGCCGGAGAACTGGCGTCACTCAACGACCTCGACCCACGCCTGCAATTGGCCGAAAGCCTGGAAGCTGCGGTAAGCGACGCCGATGTGGTCATGCTCTGCACCTCGTCCGCCAAAGCGGTGCTCGACCCTCAGGTCCTCGGCAAACCGACACTGATCACTTCAATCAGCACCAACGCCCCGCGAGCCCACGAAGTGCCGCCGCAGAGTCTGAACGACATGGACGTGTTCTGCGATTATCGTCAGACCACGCCGGGTTCGGCCGGAGAAATGCTGATTGCCGGCGAGCAGCATGGCTGGGATGCGTCGCACATCGTCGGCGACTTGCCGGAGCTGCTCAGCGAACAGGTCGCGCGTCCTGGCTATGAACGCCATGTGTTCTTCCGCTCCATCGGCCTGGGGCTGGAGGACGTTGCGCTGGCGAATGCGCTTTACCACCTCCGCGACTGATACACCACATTCCCCTGTGGGAGCGAGCCTGCTCGCGATGAGGCCGGCACATTCAAAACAATGTCGCCGGTCAGGCCGTCATCGCGAGCAGGCTCGCTCCCACAAGGAACCAGCGACATTCCCAGGATCGCGCTCCACAGGAGAGCTACATGAACTCAGCAGATTTCATCATCATCGGCGGTGGCATCGCCGGTGCTTCCACCGGTTACTGGCTGGCGTCCCATGGCCGGGTCATTGTGCTTGAGCGCGAATCCCATCCGGGCTATCACTCCACCGGGCGTTCGGCGGCGCTGTACACAGCCGCCTACGGCACTGCGCAGGTACGGGCGCTGACCCAGGCCAGCCGGGATTTTTTCGACGCGCCGCCAGCGGGTTTCTGCGAGCATCCATTGCTGACCCCTCGGGGCGAAATGACCGTCGATTTCACCGGCGACCCGGTGGAGCTGAACAATCAATACCTCAGCGCCAAGGCCACCGTGCCGCAAATGCAACTGCTCAGCGCCGAAGAGGCGTGTGTGCGACTGCCGATCCTGCGACGGGAAAAGGTCCACGGCGCCATTTACGATCCCACGGCTGCGGACATCGACACCGATGCACTGCACCAGGGTTACCTGCGAGGTATTCGGCGCAGCGGCGGTGAGGTGCATACCGACAGCGAGGTGCTAGACCTGTGTCGCGACGACCAGGGGATGTGGCAGGTACGGACCGCGGACCGGACCTTCACGACGCCTGTGCTGATCAACGCGGCCGGGGCCTGGGCCGATGAGATCGGGCAGATGGCCGGCGCGCCGAAACTGGGCCTGCAACCCAAGCGTCGCGCGGCCTTCATCTTCGCCGGCCCCGAGGGCGTGGACATTCATGATTGGCCGATGCTGGTAAGTCTGGATGAATCGTTCTACATGAAGCCCGACGCCGGCATGTTCCTCGGCTCGCCGGCGAACGCCGACCCGGTGGAACCTCATGACGTGCAACCGGAAGAACTGGACATCGCCATGGGCATCTACCAGATCGAAGAAGCCACAACGCTCACCATCCGCCGTCCGACCCGCACGTGGGCCGGGTTGCGCAGCTTCGTGCACGACGGGGACTTGATCAGCGGTTTCGATCCGCAGGTTCCCGGCCTTTTCTGGGTCGCGGCGCAGGGCGGCTACGGCATCCAGACCTCTCCCGCCATGGGCCAGGCCAGTGCGGCACTGGTGCGTGGCGAACCGCTGCCCGAGGCGCTGGCCCGTTTTGGCCTGAACAGCGCAATGCTCTCCCCCGAACGTCTGGGTTGACGCACCGGGTAAAAGCTACGTAGGTGACGCATCGCCACGATTGCGGCACACTCCCCCGCGCCCCTGTTCCACGGGGCGCTGACGCTGCCTGGAGCCCTGTCATGAACGCCCCGCAACCCGATCCGGCGCTGGAAAACTTCCACACCATCGCCGACGCCATCGCCACGCTGTTCTACCCCCACGCCGAGGTGGTGCTGCACGACCTGCGCACGCAGAAAGTCGACTACATCGCCAATAACCTCTCCAAACGTGAGATCGGCGACGACTCGTCCCTGGACGACATGCTCAGCGAAGACGTGAGTGAACGGAACATCGGGCCCTATGAAAAACTCAACTGGGACGGACAGAAGATCCGCAGCCTCAGCAGCGTCCTGCGTGATGCCGACGGTCGCCCGCTGGCGGTGCTGTGCATCAACCTGAACATTTCGCTGTTCGAGAATGCCAAGGCCGCCCTCGACCTGTTCCTGTCGCCGGGCAAATTGATTCCCCAGCCGGAGTCGTTGTTTCGCGATGACTGGCAGGAACGGATCAACACCTTCCTGCACGCCTGGATGCGCGAACGTCAGCTGAGCCTGAATCTGTTGACCCGCGATCACAAACGCGAGCTGGTGCTGGCGTTGCACGCTGAAGGCGCCTTCAAGGGCAAGAGCGCCTCCAACTATGTGGCCAATGTACTGAACATGGGGCGGGCGACGGTTTACAAGCATTTGAAGGAGTTGAAGGGCTAGGATTTGTGTTGCCTGGCCTGCTCGCGATAGCGGTCAGTCAGTCGCCATAGATATCGGATTTGAAATACTTGGCCTGGATCCGCTGATACTCCCCACTGGCCCGAATCCCATCGATGGCCTTGTTCAAGTCCGCCACCAATTGGGTATTGCCCTTGCGCACCGCAATGCCCGCGCCTTCACCGACGTATTTCGGGTCCTTGAGTTCAGGACCGACAAAGGCATAGCCCTTGCCGCGCGGCATCGAGAGGAAGTCTTCCAGTGGAATGGTGTCGGCGAAGATCGCGTCCAGGCGACCGGACGCCAGGTCCATGTAGATCTCTTCATTGTTGCTGTAGCGCTTGATGATCACGCCCTTGGGCTCGAGGACTTCCGTGGCGTAGCGATCGGTCGTGGTGGCCCGTTGCACACCCACGGTCTTGCCCTTGAGGCTGGCGTACTGATCATCGACCACCGCGCCCTCCTTCATCACCAGGCGCGACGAAGTGAAGTAATACTTGTGGGTGAAGTCCACCGACTTCTTGCGCTCTTCGGTGATGGTCATGGAGGACAATGCCAGGTCGATCTTCTTCACCTTCAGCGCCGGAATCAGCCCATCGAACTCACCCTCGACCCATTTGCACTCGACCTTCATCTGCGCACACAAGGCGTTGCCGATGTCGTAGTCGAACCCCACGATGTTCCCTTCCGAATTCTTGGACGCAAATGGCGGATAAGCCGCCTCGATGCCGATCCGCAGCGTCTTGTCGGCGGCGAACAGATGGCTGGAGGCCAACAGACTCAAGGCCAGGCCGGTGATGAGGGGAAATTTGTTCATGACGTTCTCTCGCGGGTTGTTGTTGGTTTGGCAGAGAAAAAAGCGTGCAAGGATGTTTTGTACTTATAAATCCATACTGGACTTTAATGTACAAATCGTCAATCGGTCAGGCAGGGAATTGGATGGGAGGCTGATGACCTCATCGCGAGCAGGCTCGCTCCCACAGGGGCCCGTGTATTAACTCAGCTTTATTGTGGGAGCGAGCCTGCTCGCGATAGGGGACTGACATCCGCCGAAGAAACAGCAGAAGGGTTACTTTTTCCAGCGATCCGCGGCCACATGATCACTGTCCCGCCCTTCCACCCAGCGCGGGCCGTCGGCGGTGTTTTCCTTTTTCCAGAACGGGGCGCGGGTCTTGAGGTAGTCCATGACAAAGGCGCAAGCATCGAATGCGGCCTGGCGATGGGCGCTGGCAGCGGCCACGAAGACAATCGGTTCGCCCGGTTCCAGGGCGCCGATGCGGTGCAGCACTTGCAGCTTGAGCAGCGGCCAGCGCTGCCCGGCCTCGGTGGCGATCTTGGCCAAGGCTTTTTCAGTCATGCCCGGGTAATGCTCCAGGAACATCCCGGACACATCGAGGCCATCGTTGAAGTCACGCACATAGCCGACAAAACTCACCACCGCCCCCACACCGACGTTGGCCGCCTGCATCGCGTTGACTTCAGCGCCCGGATCGAACGGCTCGGCCTGCACACGAATGGCCATGGCTCAGCCTCCGGTCACGGTGGGGAAGAACGCGACTTCGTCGCCGTCGACCAGAGGCTCATCGAGCTGGCACAAGTCTTCGTTGCGGGCACACATCAGGTTCTGCTCCCTGAGCACCTCGGCCCCCTCGCGCCTGGCAAGCAGTGCACGCACGTCATCGACGGTGGCGAAGTCGCCTTCGACCACCACCGAATCCACCCCCAGCGCTTCACGGTACCGGGCAAAGAATTTCACGGTAATTTTCATGGCTTTCATGACGCATCCGCCTGGAAATGGCCGCTCTTGCCGCCCAGTTTCTCCAACACCCGCACACCTTCGATGGTCATGCCCCGGTCGACGGCCTTGCACATGTCATAGATCGTCAGCGCCGCGACACTGGCGGCGGTCAATGCTTCCATCTCCACCCCGGTCTGCCCCGACAGTTTGCAACGAGCAACGATACGCACCAGGTCGTCGCCCTGGGCATCGAGTTCGACCTTGACGCTGGTGAGCATCAGCGGATGACAGAGTGGAATCAGGTCGCTGGTCTTTTTCGCCGCCTGGATACCGGCGATGCGCGCCACGGCAAACACGTCGCCCTTGGGGTGACCGCCACTGACGATCATCTGCAGGGTCTCGGGCAGCATGCGCACAAAGGCTTCGGCGGTGGCCTCACGGAACGTCACGGCTTTGTCGGTGACGTCGACCATGTTGGCGCGACCTTGGGAATCGAGATGAGTCAGCACAGGGTTACTCCTGATCGGGAGTGTCGATTGTAAACCCGTGGGTCAGATTCAGGCACGCCTGATTGTCGCACCTGGGGTGCGCTGTAATGCCCCAGACACCGCACATCCCCTTTTTGGGAGCGGGCTTGCTCGCGAATGCTGTGGGTCAATTGCTCAATAGGCGTCTGACACAGCGCTTTCGCGAGCAAGCCCGCTCCCACAGGTTTTTGTACAGCCGTAAAAAACCGGGCGGCCTGGAGGCCGTCCGGTCTGGTTGGGTTACAGGTGCGATTCGGCGTATTCGGCCAGGATCGAGCGCGGTACGCCTTGCAGGGTGATGTGGACGCCGTTGGGGAAGTCCTTGAAGCGTTCGGTCAGGTAGGTCAGCCCGGAGCTGGTCGCGGACAGGTAGGGGGTGTCGATCTGCGCCAGGTTACCCAGGCACACGACTTTGGAACCGGCACCTGCACGGGTGATGATGGTTTTCATCTGGTGCGGCGTGAGGTTCTGGCACTCGTCGATCAGGATCAGGCTCTGCTGGAAGCTACGGCCACGGATGTAGTTGAGGGATTTGAACTGCAACGGCACTTTGCTGAGGATGTAGTCGACGCTGCCATGGGTGCTTTCGTCATCCATGTGCAAGGCTTCGAGGTTGTCGGTGATGGCCCCCAGCCAAGGCTCCATTTTTTCCGCCTCGGTGCCGGGCAGGAAACCGATCTCCTGGTCCAGGCCCTGCACGCTGCGAGTGGCGATGATGCGCCGGTAGCGCTTGCTGACCATAGTCTGCTCGATGGCCGCGGCCAGGGCCAGGATGGTCTTGCCCGAGCCTGCGGCACCGGAGAGGTTGACCAGGTGGATATCCGGATCGAGCAGGGCGAACAGCGCCAGGCTCTGATAGATGTCACGAGGCTTGAGACCCCAGGCTTCCTGGTGCAGCAGGGGTTCCTGGTGCAGGTCGAGGATCAGCAACTTGTCGTCCTGGATTTCCTTGATCCAGCCGACGAATCCTTGTTCGTCGATGATGAATTCATTGATGTGCACGGCCGGCAGGTTGTCGATCAGTTGTACCTGATGCCAGGTGCGGCCATGGTCCTGGCGGGTTTCGACCTTGCTCACGCGGTCCCAGAACGAGCCGGTCATGGTGTGGTAGCCGTTGGGTAACAGCGAGACGTCGTCGACCAGTTGGTCGGTGCTGTAGTCTTCTGCCGCGATCCCGCAGGCGCGGGCCTTGAGGCGCATGTTGATGTCTTTGGTCACCAGCACCACGGCTTGATCCTTGTTGCGCGCGTGCAGGTCGATCAACTGGTTGATGATGATGTTGTCGTTCAGGTGTTCAGGCAGTACCAGGTTAGGTTCGGTGCGCTTGCTCATCAGGATCGAGAGCAGGCCCTTGGGACCGCTCTTGCCCCGCTGGATCGGTACCCCCAGCTCGACGTCCTCGGGGGAGGCATCGCCCAGGGTCTTGTCGATCAGGCGGATCGCCTGGCGGCATTCGGCCGCAACGCTATGGTGGCCGCTCTTGAGTTTGTCCAGCTCCTCAAGGACGGTCATCGGGATGGCAACGTGGTGTTCTTCGAAGTTCAGGAGCGCGTTTGGATCGTGGATCAATACGTTGGTATCGAGTACATAGAGGATTGGCTGGTTGGAGGAAGGGCTACGTCCGTGGTCATCCATACTCGGTCACCTATGTGGGGGCCATTCGACGCAATACCGTGACAGTGCTGCGCCTCGAAGTAGCCACCGAATTCACCTGCGGGGATGAGGTGAACTGCACACAATCTGGGTCTTGGAAGACGCCACCTGTGTTGCAGGTTTCGGCGGTCTGACCTCTTGATACTCCAAAAACCATGACAGGAAAAAGCACTTTGACGCTTTTTTGAAGTTTATTTTGCAGAGTGACGAATAACCCTTGGCGTACCGCCGTCGCGCCGTTAAAGTCGGAAGTCCGGTCGTCATGAATGTGCGCCGCAATTTTCCCCTTCCCCAATGTTTCCGGGCCTTTCGGGCGTTCAGCGAAACGCTTCCTGACAATCCTCCCAACCGATCCCGCTTTGCGCCGTCTGTGTCATGAGCCAGGGCAATGCCGTTTTCACGCCATCCTGCCTGGCGTTGAAATTGATCACGCCATGGCGCCACAACAGCATCAGGGTCAGCGCACGCTGGGCGCTTTGCTCAGGCTTGAGCCGGCCGGTGCTGTCCAGAGGGTCGATGTCCCACAGCGCCACTTGCAGGCCCTGGCTGCGGAAAAACCCTTCGGCATCGCCCCGGCGCTGGCCCTGGGGTGGCCGGAACAGCGGCACAAAGTTTTCCGGCAACTTGCCCTTGACCAACTCGACACTGCGTCGCACCGAATCCTGCCAGTCCTGCCAATAACTGTGGGAACGGAATTCCCAGCCCTGCACACCCACGCATTGTCCTGAATACAGCCCCTGAAGACTGTTGACCGAGCGCTGTGCCAGGCGCGCCTGGATGTCCTTGCCCAGCACGAAAAACGTGCCGTTCATGTTCGACTTGCGCAGGTAATCGGCCAGCCACTGGGTATGGTCCGGTACGACGTTGGCGCCACTGTCGAAGGTCAGCAGGAACAGCCGGTCGTTCATTTCTTCGCCGTTGCGCTCGTAATCACCGAACCGGGCGATTTCGCTGCTCGATTGCGGAAACAGCGCGGCTTTGCGCAACAGTTCATCCCGGTATTGTGTGTGGAAGATCTGGCTCGGCCCGGCCCACTTGATGTAGTAGGAGTCGTCATCGAGATGGAATCGACGGGCTTCTTCACGCAGGGTGGCCATATCCTCGACCAGGTAACAGAAAGACGCATCCTGGTCACAACTGCGCTGAGCGAAATTGTAGCCAGTCAGCAGCCGACGCCAAAGCCGTTCGCGAAGCGCGTCAATCGCGCCCATGTTGACCGTGCGCAGCCCCAAGTACTGTTTCAGCGCGGTCTCGTCCATGGCGTCGACGTCGAGCAGCACACGGGCGAACATTAGGATCTCGGCCCGCGAGGCCACGTCGAACAGGGTCGGGCTGGTGAGTTGTTCCGGCCAGGTGCTGCGATCCAGGGTGGCGACGTCGATGGGCGCGGCAATGGCGCCCAGGCTCAACAGCCATGCCGATAACAGAAGAACGATACGCAAAAGGGATGTCTCCATAACGAAACCCGCGGCGGCATCATAGCCGATCCTGGAGCGAGGACTCGCCTGCGCCCCCTTATCTGGCCCACCTGCTTTCGTGGCGAGGGAGCTTGCTCCCGCTGGGCTGCGAAGCAGTCCCAGGAGTGCCGTCGCGAAACAGCCCCAAATGCCAGCGACCGCTTCGCGCTCGAGCGGGAGCAAGCTCCCTCGCCACAAGAGTCTACGCATCCAGGCTACAGCTCGAATCGCACCACCCATCCCCTATCACCCCAATAGCTGGAGTCCACCCGGACAACCCCCTAGAATCGCCGCACCTTTAAAGGAGACGAACGCATGCTGATGGTGATTTCCCCCGCCAAGACCCTCGACTACGAAACACCGCCGGCCACCGAGCGTTTCACCCAGCCGCAGTATCTGGACCACTCCCAGGAGCTGATCGAGCAGTTGCGCGAGTTGTCGCCGGCGCAGATCAGCGAACTGATGCATGTGTCCGACAAGATCGGCGGCCTGAACGCTGCGCGCTTCGGAAGCTGGACCCCAGCGTTCACCCCGGCCAATGCCAGGCAGGCGCTGCTGGCCTTCAAGGGCGATGTCTATACCGGGTTGGATGCGCAAAGCCTGGGTGAAGCCGATTTCGACTACGCCCAGAAACACTTGCGCATGCTCTCGGGACTCTATGGCCTGCTGCGCCCTTTGGACCTGATGCAGCCCTACCGCCTGGAGATGGGAACGAAGCTGGCCAATGCCCGCGGCAAGGATCTCTATGCCTTCTGGGGCACGCGTATCAGCGAATGGCTCAACGAAGCCCTGGCTGATCAAGGCGACGATATCCTCTTGAACCTGGCTTCCAACGAATATTTTTCAGCGGTCAAGCGCAGTGCACTGAATGCGCGAGTCATTGATACCGAGTTCAGGGACCTGAAGAACGGCCAATACAAAATCATCAGTTTCTACGCCAAGAAAGCCCGAGGACTGATGAGTCGCTTTGTCATTCAGGAGCGGATCAACAATCCCCAGTCACTCAAGCAATTCGACGCTCAGGGCTATCGGTTCGCCCCGGAGCAGTCGAGCCCGGACAAACTGGTTTTCCTGCGCGACCATGCACCTGAATAAGGCATAAACATATATGCCCCCTGATCGGGGGCTTCGATCACATCCGCACTTGTCATCTTACTTGCCCGCCTAGTTCGTCAGTTCCATGACGCCAATAAATCGTCCCACTCCATCGCTAACTTTTCTTTCACTCGACACTCGTCAGTTTTTTGCGTAGTGGCACCAAATTTTTTTACCAGTAGTGGCACAAAAATATCTACCCCGCCTAACTCCCCATCAATAAAGGGCAAAATCGCAGGTGCCATCAT
Source organism: Pseudomonas sp. SMN5 (assembly GCF_052041925.1). NCBI lineage: Bacteria > Pseudomonadati > Pseudomonadota > Gammaproteobacteria > Pseudomonadales > Pseudomonadaceae > Pseudomonas > Pseudomonas sp. SMN5. The sequence goes on along the minus strand of NZ_JBKGGX010000012.1, from coordinate 173,173 downwards.
ATTGCGAGCAGTGCCATCTTCGAGAATATTTCGAAAAATTTCGAAAATCACGATGAGCGGATAGGAACTATGTCAATTTGCACGGCTCATACCACCCGTAACGATTCTCGCCGCGTCTGTAAGAGAAAACTTACATAGGGTATCGACCAGAGTAACCAAGTTGTCACGACAACTAAGTGAAACGGTCGTACAAATGGACCCAAGATGAAAGGACAGGAGATAACGCACCATTAGTATCCCCTACAAGGCCAAGGCTGCGCCCCTATAACGTGCTCACCCGAGCACACAAGCTTCTGATTTTGTGGGCTTTTTGCCAGAGATCGGAGGTAATGGATTTTTGCACGAACGCCCCCGATAACGGGGGTCTGGCTGCATAACAGGGCAGGTCATAACAACTAGGCCGCTTTGCGCACAACTTGAGTGCAATTATTTAGACACTCGGAACTTGTATGCCTGCACACGGCACTGTGGCGCCTGCATTCCACACTTCCGAGTGCGCGATGACCGCTGAACACTATTAACTCCGGCCATTTAATGGCGTGAAAAACAGAGGTAAATGCGATGCGCATTAGCATATTTGGTTTGGGTTACGTCGGTGCAGTATGTGCCGGTTGCCTGTCTGCACGGGGCCATGATGTAGTTGGCGTAGATGTCGCCAAAGACAAAATCGACATGATCAACGCCGGTAAATCGCCGATCGTTGAACCGGGTCTTGGCGAACTGCTGGCACAAGGTATTCAAACAGGTCGACTGCGCGGCACTACCAACTTCGCCGAAGCCATTCGTGATACCGACCTGTCGATGATTTGCGTTGGCACGCCGAGTAAAAAGAACGGTGACCTGGAACTCAACTACATCGAAGCGGTGTGCCGCGAGATCGGTTTTGTCCTGCGTGAAAAGACCACCCGCCACACCATCGTGGTTCGCAGCACCGTGTTGCCGGGCACCGTCGCAAACGTTGTCATTCCGATCCTCGAAGACTGCTCCGGCAAGAAAGCCGGCGTTGATTTCGGCGTCGCGGTCAACCCTGAGTTCCTGCGCGAAAGCACCGCGATCAAGGACTACGATCAGCCACCAATGACCGTCATCGGCGAATTCGACAAAGCCTCCGGCGACGTCCTGCAATCGCTCTACGAAGAACTCGACGCGCCGATCATCCGCAAAGACATCGCCGTCGCGGAAATGATCAAGTACACCTGCAACGTCTGGCACGCCACCAAGGTGACCTTCGCCAACGAGATCGGCAACATCGCCAAGGCCGTCGGCGTCGATGGTCGTGAAGTGATGGACGTGGTCTGCCAGGACAAGGCCCTGAACCTGTCCCAGTACTACATGCGCCCTGGCTTCGCGTTCGGCGGCTCCTGCCTGCCCAAAGACGTTCGCGCCCTGACCTACCGCGCCAGCTCCCTGGACGTGGAAGCGCCGTTGCTCAATTCGCTGATGCGCAGTAACGAGTCCCAGGTGCAGAACGCCTTCGACATCGTGTCCAGCCACGAGAAACGCAAAGTCGCCCTGCTGGGCCTGAGCTTCAAGGCCGGCACCGACGACCTGCGCGAGAGCCCGCTGGTTGAGCTGGCGGAAATGCTGATCGGCAAAGGCTACGACCTGCGCATCTACGACAGCAACGTCGAATATGCCCGCGTCCACGGTGCGAACAAGGACTACATCGAGTCGAAGATCCCTCACGTCTCGTCCTTGCTCAACTCCGACTTCGACTCCGTGATCGACAGCTCCGACATCATCATCCTGGGCAACCGCGACGAGAAGTTCCGCGCGCTGACCGAGAACGTACCGGAAGGCAAGCAGGTCATCGACCTGGTCGGCTTCATGTCCAAGACCACTCATGAGAGTGGCCGGGCCGAAGGCATCTGCTGGTAAGGCAGCCCCAAGCTGCGAGCTTCAAGCTTCAAGCTGAAAGCCCTCTTGCGGCTTGCAGCTTGAAGCTTGCAACTGATTCTGGGAATCAAGATTATGCACAGGCTAAAGCACGGCCTGCTTCAGGCCGCCGGTTGGCTGTTTTACTTGAGTTTATTGATGGGTATCGCCGCGGTGCTGCCCACGTCTACGTTCGACTCCGAATCCAAGGACTTCATCTTCCTGATCGGCGCCGTGGGCATCTGGCGTTACTCCATGGGCGCGACGCATTTCGTTCGCGGCATGATCTTTCTGTACATCGTCTACCCACACCTGCGCCGCAAGGTACGCAAGCTGGGCAAGGCAGCGGATCCGTCCCACGTGTTCCTGATGGTCACCAGCTTTCGAATCGATGCGCTGACCACCGCCCAGGTCTACGGTTCGGTGATTCGCGAGGCCATCGACTGCGGGCTGCCGACCACCGTGGTCTGCTCCATCGTCGAGATGTCCGATGAACTGCTGGTCAAGAGCCTCTGGGCCCGCATGAACCCGCCAGAGCGGGTCAAGCTGGACTTCGTGCGCATCCCCGGCACCGGCAAGCGTGACGGCCTGGCCTACGGTTTCCGCGCCATCTCCCGCCACCTGCCGGACGACCGTGCCGTGGTGGCGGTGATCGACGGCGACACCGTGCTCGCCGAAGGCGTCGTGCGCAAGACCGTGCCATGGTTCCAGCTGTTCGGCAATGTCGGCGGCCTGACCACCAACGAGTTCTGCGAAGTGCGCGGCGGCTACATCATGGCCGAGTGGCACAAGCTGCGTTTCGCCCAGCGTCACATCAACATGTGCTCCATGGCCCTGTCCAAGCGCGTGCTGACCATGACCGGGCGTATGTCGGTGTTCCGCGCCACCGTGGTGACCAACCCGGAATTCATCGCCGACGTGGAAAGCGACTCGCTGCAACACTGGCGCCTGGGCCGCTTCAAGTTCCTCACCGGTGACGACAAGTCGAGCTGGTTCAGCCTGATGCGCCTGGGCTACGACACCTTCTACGTGCCGGATGCGGCGATCAACACGGTCGAGCACCCACCCGAAAAGAGCTTCATCAAGGCCAGCCGCAAGCTGATGTTCCGCTGGTATGGCAACAACCTGCGGCAGAACTCCCGGGCGCTGGGCCTGGGTCTGCGGCGTCTGGGCCTGTTCACCTCGGTCGTGCTGCTCGACCAGCGCGTATCGATGTGGACTTCGTTGCTGGGCCTGACCGTGGCACTGATCGCCAGCTTCAAGTACGGCACCGCGTTCATCCTGGTGTACCTGCTGTGGATCGGCATCACCCGGTTGATCCTGACCTTGCTGCTGTCGTGCTCCGGGCACCGGATCGGTCCGGCCTACCCGATGATTCTCTATTACAACCAGATCGTCGGCGCGCTGGTGAAGATCTACGTGTTCTTCCGCCTCGACCAACAGTCCTGGACCCGCCAGCCCACTGCACTGACCCGTGATCTCGCCAGCTTTCAACGTTGGTTCAACACTTGGTCGTCTCGGACCATGACCTTCTCCGCCGGCAGCATTTTTGTCGCCGTGCTGCTGACGATGGTCTGACCGGACTTGAATGAATTAACCAGGAAATCGCCCCTATGAATACCGCCGTGAATGTCAACGTAGTGCATGAATCCGAAGCCCAGCGCCAACACGCCCGGGTGAAAATCCCGGCCAAGCTGCGCTTTTTCGGTCCCGACCGGACGCCAATGGAAGTCAAGGTCCTGGACCTGTCCGCTGGCGGCCTGTGCTTCAATGCCGGCCAGGCGCCGCTCAAGATTGGCGAAACCTACAAGGCGCGCCTGCAATTCGTGATCGACAACCTTGGCCTGGCCATGGACGTGGAACTGCAGATCCGTTCCCACGACCGCCAGACCGGCCGCACCGGTTGCCAGTTCCAGAACCTGGAACCGCGTGACATCGCGACGCTGCGCCACATCATTACCTCGCACCTGGCCGGCGACATCGTCGGTGTCGGCGACGTGCTGGCGACCTTGCAGCGCGACAACTTCACCAAGGCACGCAAGCAGAAAGACGAAAGCGGCGGCATGACGGCTTTCGGGCGCCTGCGCGCGGTGACCTTCAGCCTCGGGATCTTCATCGTCGGCCTGGCGGCGTTCGGCTTCATCTTCAAGTCGGTGTACGGCATGTACTTCGTCAGCCACGCCCAGGCGGGCCTGGTGAACGTACCGGGCATGGCGATCACCATGCCGCGCGACGGCACCGTGCAGAGCCTGGTCAAGGCCGATGGCGTGGCCGCCAAGGGCGCTCCTTTGGCGACTTTCAGCACCAGCATGCTCGACGTGCTCAAGGGCCATCTGGACGACAACCAGCTGCAGCCGGCCAAGGTCGAGGAACTGTTCGGCAAGCAAATGACCGGCACCCTGACCTCCCCTTGCGACTGCATCGTTTCCCAACAACTGGTTGCCAACGGTCAGTACGCCAGCAAAGGCGACGTGATTTTCCAACTGGTACCACGCGGCACCGAGGCCAACGTCGAGGCACGCTTCTCCTATCGCCAGTTCGGCGACGTGCGCCCAGGCACCCCGGTCAACTTCCAGGTCGCCGGCGAAGACACCACCCGCACCGGCAAGATCGTCAGCAGCACCAGCCTGAAAAGCGAAGACCTGTCCTCCGATATCCGTGTCCTGATCAAGCCAGACGAGCCCCTGGACAGCGCGCTGGCCGGTCGCCCGGTCGAAGTCCACAGCGACCGAGGCCCAAGCCTGAACTGGCTGATCGACAAAGCCATGGCTGTTGGTAAGTAAGCAGAGGACATGCCCGTGACGACTCCACAAAACAACAATGCGCTGCACTCCCTGTGGGAGCGAGCATGCTCGCGATGGGATCAGCGAGGTGTGTCTGAAGGATCGCAGCGCCTGCCTGGCGAGCAGGGTCGCTCCCACAAAGGAATGCTTTCCCACGGCGGAACACTGTGTGCCGTTGCCCTGGCCGTCAGCCTTGCCGGTTGTGCCGGCCTGCCCGACCAGCGCCTGGCCAACGAAGCCCTCAAGCGCGGCGACACGGCGTTGGCGCAGCAGAACTATCAGCAACTGGCCGACCTGGGCTACAGCGAGGCCCAGGTGGGCCTGGCCGATATCCAGGTAGATAGTCGTGATCCGGAGCAGATGAGAAAAGCCGAGGCGACCTACCGCGCCGCGGCCGACATTTCGCCACGGGCCCAGGCACGCCTGGGTCGCCTGCTGGTAGCCAAGCCCGGCTCCACCGAGGCGGAAAAGCACGAGGCCGAAGGCCTGTTGAAAAAAGCCTTCGCCAATGGTGAAGGCAACACGCTGATCCCGCTGGCGATGCTGTACCTGCAATACCCGCACAGCTTCCCGAACGTCAACGCCCAGCAGCAGATCAGCCAATGGCGCAGCGCCGGCTACCCGGAAGCCGGCCTGGCGCAGATTCTGCTTTACCGCACCCAGGGCACCTACGACCAGCATCTGGACGAAGTGGAAAGAGTCTGCAAGGCCGCCCTCGCCGCCACCGATATCTGCTACGTCGAACTGGCCACGGTCTATCAGAAACGCGGCCAGGCGGAACAGCAGGCCGCGTTGATCCAGCAGATGCAGGCCGGTCACGCCCGTGGCGTGGTCTCGGCACAGCGCGTGGACAGCGTCGCCCGAGTCCTGGCCGACGCCAGCCTGGGCAAGACGGACGAAAAAACCGCCCAGTCGCTGCTCGAAGGCATCGCCCCCGGCTACCCTGCCGCCTGGGTCAGCCTGGCGCAGCTGCTCTACGATTTCCCCGAGCTGGGTGACGTCGACAAGATGATGCAGTACCTGGAAAACGGCCGCGCCGCCGACCAGCCGCGCGCCGAAGTGTTGCTGGGCAAGCTGTACTACGAAGGCAAGTGGGTGCCGGCCGACGCCAAGGTCGCCGAGGCGCATTTCCAGAAAGCCGTGGGCCGCGAAGTGTCTGCCGACTATTACCTGGGCCAGATCTATCGCCGTGGCTACCTGGGCCAGGTGTACCCGCAAAAAGCCCTGGACCACCTGCTCAAGGCCGCCCGCAGCGGCCAGAACAGCGCCGACTTCGCCATCGCCCAGTTGTTCTCCCAGGGCAAGGGCACCAAGCCCAACCCGGTCAACGCCTATGTGTTCAGCCAGTTGGCCAAGGCGCAGAACACCCCGCAAGCAATCGAGCTTGCCCAGACCCTCGAAGCACAGCTACCGCCGCAGCAGCTTGCACAAGCCCAACGCCTGCTACAACAAGAGCAGGCCATTCGTGGAGCGATGAGCCCCGATACGCTGGAACTGCAAGCCCTAAAAGAAGATGACGGCGAGGAAAAACCATGAAGCCATTGAAGCTCAATCCTTTTGTGCAGGCCGGCATTGGCCTGACCTGCGCCCTGCTGTGGTCCTGCCCGACCCTGGCGGCGCTGACTGAAACCAAGAACTTCGGCCTGGAAGTGAAGATCACCGGCCAATCCGAAGACGACCGCGACCTCGGCACCCAGAGCGGTGGCGACGTCAACGGTATCGGCCTGGACCTGCGTCCCTGGGTCTACGGCGAAAGCGGTAACTGGAGCGCCTATGCCATGGCCCAGGCCGTGACCTCCACCGATATCATCGAGACCGACACCCTGCAACAGTCCGATGGCGCGACCGAGCAGACCGACAGCGGCGACCGCGAAGCCAAGAAGAGCTACCTGGCGATGCGCGAATTCTGGATTGGCTACAGCGGACTGACCCCGTATCCGGGCGAGCAGTTGAAGTTCGGTCGCCAGCGCCTGCGCAACGACGACGGCCAATGGCGCGACACCAATATCGAAGCCTTGAACTGGACCTTCGACACCACGCTGCTGCGTGCCAACGTCGGTGTTGCCGAACGTTTCAGCGAATACCGCACCGACCTCAAGGAACTGTCTCCCAAGGACAAGGATCGCCTGCACGTCTACGGTGACGTGGCGTACCAGTGGATGCCAGGCCAATGGGCCGGTATCCGCGCCCACCACACCCACGACAACGGCAGCCTCGACTACCCGGTTCCGGGCGAACCCACCGACACCCTGGACAAGACCCAGAACGGCGACATTTCCTGGCTGGGCCTGGAAGCCAACAGCGACGCCTACAACTGGCGCAACACCAACACCGTCAATTACTGGGCCAGCCTCACCGGCATGAGCGGCGACCGCGACACCGTCAACGCACTCAATGCCGACGGCACGCGGCCGGCGCAAGCCAAGCGCAGCGAAGACCTCAATGGCTGGGCCACTGACCTGGGTATCCGCCTGCGTCTCGATCCACAGTGGCAAGTCGGTGCGGCCTATGCCCGCGCCAGCGACGAGTACCAACAGAACGGCCTGCAAAGCAACCGCTCGAACTTCACCGGTACCCGCTCACGCGTGCACCGCTTCGGCGAAGCGTTCCGTGGCGAAATGGCTAACACCCAAAGCGCCAGCCTGTTCGGTTCCTGGCAGTTGCGCGACGAATACGACGCCAGCCTGGTGTACCACAAGTTCTGGCGCGTGGACGGCAACAAGCCGGTGGGCAGCAACGGGATCAACGCTGTGGAAAACAACACCGACGACGTGACCGGCGCGATCCTGTCCACCTCGACCCTGCCGCTGCGTGACGGCGACAAGGACCTGGGCCAGGAAGTCGACCTGGTCGTCACCAAATACTTCAAGCAAGGCCTGTTGCCGGCCGCTTTGAGCCAGTCCATCGATGAGCCATCGGCGCTGGTGCGCTTTCGTGGTGGCGTGTTCAAGCCAGGCGACGCCTACGGCAAAGAGGTCGATTCGTACATGCACCGCGCCTTCGTCGACGTGATCTGGCGCTTCTGATGCGAATGACCATGGGAGTGCCCGAAATGAACCGCTACCTCAGGAACAGCCAGGCGATGAAAGGTTCGATCAGCCTGTTGGTCGCAGCCATGCTGCTGGCCGGCTCGCCGGCGTTCGCCAACGTTGAACCGGCGGTCAAGCCGGGCAGCGTGGTCAAGGAACTGCAAAGGGCCAAGACCTACACCGTCAGCAGCGCGCCGACCGCCCCGCTGGAACTGGCCACGCCGACCTTGCCCGACCTCAGGGGCTACACCGCCGAAGCGGTGGCAGCCAAGATCGTGCGGACCAAGGTCGGCAAGATCAGCGTGCGCCGGATGATGCAGGAAAACGCCTTGAAGGACTTCATCGGCGGGGACAACAAGATGGCCGAGTGGGTGGTGCGCCAGCACGGTATCCCACAGGCCATCTTCCTCGACGATGGCTACATGAACCTCAAGGACCTGGCCAAGAAGGTGCCCAAGTACGTGATCGAAACCTCGCCGGGTGTCTACCTGGCGAGGATTCCGATCGTGGTCGGCCAGAAGGGCATCCTGGAAATCGACAAACAGACCCAAGAACTGCGCCTGTCCCAGGAGGGCGGCTCATTCCTGGTCAACGACGGCACGATGTTCATCCGCGACACCAAGGTCACCGGCTGGCGCGAAAAGGATAATGGCCCTGCCACCTTCCGTTCGCCCAAGGAATTCCGTCCGTTCCTGCTGTCCTGGGGCGGCACCGAGACCTACATCGTCAACACCAAGATGGCGAGTTTCGGCTACTCCAACAGTAAGTCGTACGGGGTGAGTATTTCCCAGTACACGCCGAACATGGCCAAGGTCCTCAAGCGTCCGGAACCGACCGGCTGGATCATCGGTTCCGAGTTCTCGGACATGTGGTACGGCTTCTACTGCTACGAGACCCGCGACTTCGTGGTCAAGGGCAACACCTACAAAGACAACATCGTCTACGGCATCGACCCCCACGACCGTTCCCATCGGCTGATCATTGCCGACAACACCGTCTACGGGACCAAGAAGAAGCACGGGATCATCATTTCCCGTGAGGTCAACGACAGTTTCATCATCAACAACCGCAGCTACGACAACAAGCTCTCGGGCGTGGTGATCGACCGTAACAGTGTGAACAACCTGATCGCCTACAACGAGATCTACAAGAACCACACCGACGGCATCACCCTCTACGAGAGTGCCGACAACCTGTTGTGGGGCAACAAGGTGATCAGCAACCAGCGCCACGGCATCCGGATTCGTAACAGCGTGAACATCCGCCTGTACGAAAACCTGTCCATGGCCAACGGCCTGACCGGCCTCTATGGCCACATCAAGGACCTGTCCAACACCGACCGGGACATCAAGCTCGACCCGTTCGACGCCCAAGTGTCGCTGATCGTGGTTGGAGGCGAACTGGCCGGCAACGGCAGTGGCCCGTTGTCCATCGACTCGCCGTTGAGCGTCGAGCTGTACCGCGTGTCCATGCTCGCGCCGACCAAATCCAGCGGCATCAGCTTCACGGGAATCCTGGGCGAACGCCAGGATGAAATTCTCGATTTGCTGGTGCGCCAGCAGAAAGCCGTGCTGATCGACCCTGTCGAACGCCAGACCGAATTGCGGGACTGAGGATGACCTTTATGAACCCACAGATGATCAAACTCCTGGGCCTGTCCGCCCTGACTGCCGGCATTCTCGCGGCTGCAAGCGGCGCACGCGCCGACGAAATCAAGGCGCCGACCTTCACCGCCGAACCGTGCTGCAACCTGTGCCCACAAGCCCACGATCCAAAGAACTACACCACCCGTTACCAGCAGAACTTCACCACGCTGGTACAGGCCCAGGGCGACTGGCTGTTCCGGACCCAGGAAGACCTGCGGACCGAATTCAACACCACCCCGGCCGGCTACCAGCGCCTGCAACAGTTGCATGATGCGTTCAAGAAGAAAGGCGTCGAGCTGGTGCTCGTCTACCAGCCGACCCGTGGCCTGGTGAACCGCAACAAGCTCAACCCGCAGGAGAAGGCCAGCTTCGACTACGAAAAGGCCCTGGGCAACTACAAGACCATGCTCGGTCGCTTCGCCCAGATGGGCTACGTGGTACCTGACCTCTCGCCGCTGACCAACGAGAACCTGCCCGAGACCCTGCCGGCCCACGATTTCTACTTCCGTGGCGACCAGCACTGGACGCCCTACGGTGCCCAGCGCACAGCCAAGATCGTCGCCGAGAAGGTCAAGCAGCTCCCGGCCTTCGCCGACATTCCCAAGCGCGAGTTCGAGACCAAGAAATCAGGACGCATGGGCAAGACCGGCACCCTGCATAACATGGCCGGGCAGCTGTGCGGCACCAGCTACGCCATCCAGTACATGGACCAGTTCACCACCGAGCCCAAGGGCGAGGCCGGCGACGGCGACCTGTTCGGCGATTCCGGCAACCCGCAGATCACCCTCGTGGGCACCAGTCACAGCGGCAAGAACTACAACTTCGCCGGCTTCCTGCAAGAAGCCATCGGCGCCGACATCCTCAACGTGGCCTTCCCGGGCGGCGGCTTCGAGGGCGCGATGATCCAGTACCTGGGCAGCGAGGAGTTCCAGAAGAACCCGCCGAAGATTCTCATCTGGGAATTCTCGCCGCTGTATCGCCTGGACCAGGAAACCATCTATCGCCAGATGTTTGCCCTGCTGGACAACAACGGTTGCGAAGGCAAGCCGGCCCTGATGAGCAGCAAGACCGCGCTCAAACCGGGCAAGAACGAATTGATGGTCAACAGCAAGAACATGGACCTGCGCAACAGCAGTCACCAAGTCGACATCCGCTTCGCCGATACGTCGGTGAAAACCTTGCAAGCCACCCTCTGGTACATGAATGGGCGCCACGAGGATATCAAGATCGAAAAACCGGATACCTCCGAAACCGACGGGCGTTTCGCCTTCCAGTTGCGCACCGACGCGGACTGGGCTTCGCAAAATCTGCTGGCTGTCGAAGTCCAGGGGCCTGAAGCCGGTGCAGCGCCACAGCAGGTGGAAGCGAAAGTCTGCAAACGAAACGCATCTGTGCAAGCCGAACAAACGGCTCAGATCGGACAATGAGGTCTCGTCTCATGACCAGAACCACGCACACCCGAACGTTGAAACAGCTGCTGGCGCCGTCCCTGCTGACCCTGGCGATGTTCGCCGGGGCCACCCAGGCCGCCGCTCCGCTGCGCCCGCCACAGGGCTACTTTGCACCGATCGAGAAGGTCAAGGCCGGCGAGCGCGGCGAGGGCTGCGACGCCGTACCGACGCCCTATACCGGCTCGCTGCAGTTTCGCAGCAAATACGAGGGCTCCGACAAGGCCCGGGCGACCCTGAACGTGCAGTCGGAGAAAGCCTTTCGCGACAGCACCGCCGACATCACCCGGATCGAGCGTGGCGTCAGCAAGCAAGTGATGCAATTCATGCGTGACGGTCGCCCTGAACAACTGGAATGCACCCTGAACTGGCTGACCACCTGGGCCCAGGCCGATGCGCTGATGTCCAAGGACTTCAACCACACCGGCAAGTCGATGCGCAAATGGGCCCTGGGCAGCATGGCTTCGGCCTATGTGCGCCTGAAGTTCTCCGAGTCCCGCCCGTTGGCGAACCATCAGGAGCAGGCACAACTGATCGAAAACTGGTTCAGCCGCATGGCCGACCAGGTGGTCAGCGACTGGGACAACCTGCCGCTGGACAAGACCAACAACCACTCCTACTGGGCCGCCTGGTCGGTCATGGCCACCTCCGTGGCAACCAACCGGCGTGACCTGTTCGATTGGGCCGTCAAGGAATACAAGGTCGGCGTCAACCAGGTCGATGCCGACGGCTTCCTGCCCAACGAACTCAAGCGCAAGCAACGCGCGCTGTCCTACCACAACTACGCCCTGCCGCCGCTGGCGATGATCGCCAGTTTCGCCCAGGTCAACGGTGTGGACCTGCGCCAGGAAAACAACGGCGCCCTCAAGCGGTTGGGTGAACGCGTCCTGGCCGGGGTGAAAGATCCGGACATCTTCGAAGAGAAGAACGGCGAGGAACAGGACATGAAGGACCTCAAGGTCGACTCCAAGTTTGCCTGGCTCGAACCGTTCTGCAGCCTCTACACCTGCCCCGAGGATGTCCTCGAGCGCAAGCATGAGATGCAGCCGTTCAAGACGTTCCGTTTGGGCGGGGATTTGACCAAGGTGTATGACCCGGCCAACGAAAAAGGCAAAGGCTCGTAGGCCAACACGATCCCCTTGTGGGAGCGGGCTTGCTCGCGAATGCGGTCTGACATTCAACAGTGATGTCGACTGATCTACCGCTTTCGCGAGCAAGCCCGCTCCCACAGGGAATGTGGTGTGTTTTGAAGTGATGAAACCTCCCGGTTTTCATGGGGGGGTTTGGGGGGGCTCTGGCCCTTGACTGTTGATTCAACATGGAGAGATCGGGATGGTATTTTCATCCAACGTGTTCCTGTTCCTGTTCCTGCCGATCTTTCTCGGCTTGTACTACCTGAGCGGGCAACGCTATCGCAACCTGCTGTTGCTGGTCGCCAGCTATGTGTTCTATGCCTGGTGGCGGGTGGACTTCCTGGCGCTGTTCGCCGGCGTGACCCTGTGGAACTACTGGATCGGCCTGAAAGTCGGTGCCGCCGGCGTGCGTACCAAGCCGGCCCAGCGCTGGCTGCTGCTCGGCGTGGGCGTGGACTTGGCCATCCTGGGCTATTTCAAGTACGCCAACTTCGGCGTGGACAGCCTCAACGCCATCATCACCAGCTTCGGTCTCAACCCGTTCATCCTGACCCATGTGCTGTTGCCGATCGGGATCTCGTTCTACATCTTCGAGTCCATCAGCTACATCATCGACGTCTATCGCGGCGACACCCCGGCCACCCGCAACCTTATCGACTTCGCGGCATTCGTGGCGATTTTCCCGCACCTGATCGCCGGTCCCGTGCTGCGTTTCCGTGACCTGGCCGACCAGTTCAACAACCGCACCCACACCCTGGACAAGTTCTCCGAAGGCTGCACGCGCTTCATGCAGGGCTTCATCAAGAAGGTGTTCATTGCCGACACCCTGGCGGTGGTGGCCGACCATTGCTTCGCCTTGCAGAACCCGACCACCGGCGATGCCTGGCTCGGCGCCCTGGCCTACACCGCGCAGCTGTACTTCGACTTCTCCGGCTACAGCGACATGGCCATCGGCCTGGGTCTGATGATGGGTTTCCGCTTCATGGAGAACTTCAAGCAGCCGTACATCAGCCAGTCGATCACCGAGTTCTGGCGCCGCTGGCACATCAGCCTGTCCACCTGGCTGCGTGACTACCTCTACATCACCCTGGGCGGGAACCGCAAAGGCACGTTGATGACCTACCGCAACCTGTTCCTGACCATGCTGCTCGGTGGTCTGTGGCACGGCGCGAACATCACCTACGTGATCTGGGGTGCGTGGCACGGGATCTGGCTGGCCATCGAAAAAGCCGTCGGTATCAACACCACGCCACGCACCATCAACCCGATCCGCTGGGCGCTGACCTTCCTGCTGGTGGTGATGGGCTGGGTGATCTTCCGGGCCGAAAACCTGCACGTGGCCGGTCGCATGTACGGCGCCATGTTCAGCTTCGATGACTGGTCGCTGTCGGAACTGACCCGCGCCAACCTCACCGGCCTGCAGATCGCCACGCTGGTGGTGGCCTACGTCACCCTCGCCTTCTTCGGCCTGCGGGACTTCTACACCAACCGTCCACCGGTCAAGACCAAGCCAGAAGTGAGCACCAAGGCCGACGGCCCGGCGACCGCCCAACCGGGAATGATCAAGGCCGTGCCGGGCGACAACCCGTCGACGATCCATGAACCTGGCTACACCGTTGGCGTCGAAGCCCAAGTGCAACCGGCCTACTGGACCGTGGACTGGTCGCGCTACGTGATGCGTGCCCTGGTGTTGCTGCTGTTCATCGCCTCGATTCTCAAACTCTCGGCGCAAAGCTTCTCGCCGTTCCTTTACTTCCAGTTCTGAGGGATCTGAACATGACCCGCTCATTACGCATCTTTTACATCGCACTGTTCCTGCTGATCCTGACAGCACTGGGCCTGTGGTCGATGCGCAGTTTCTTCGGCTTCAGTACCAACCCCGACGCGACCGTGCTCAACGGTCGCTGGGCCAAGGCCGTGGAAACCCACTACGACGACCAGTTCCCGATCAAGCGCCTGGGCACCAACATCTGGGCCGCGCTGGACTACAAGCTGTTCAACGAAGGCCGCAAAGGCGTGGTCCTGGGACGCGACCAGTGGCTGTTCAGCGACGAAGAGTTCAATCCGATCGTCAATGAAGAGGTGAACCTGCAGGACAACTACGCGCTGATCGAAGGCGTGCGCCAGAAACTCAAGGAACAAGGCATCACCCTGGTCATGGCCATCGTGCCGGCCAAGGCGCGGCTGTACCCGGAGCACCTGGATGAAGTGAAGCCATCGAGCATTCACACCAACCTGTACCAGGACTTCCACACTCGTGTAGCGGCTGACAAGATCCTCGCCCCGGACCTGCTGGGCCCGCTGCAACAGGCCAAGCAAAGCGGCCAGCAAGTGTTCCTGCGCACCGACACACACTGGACGCCGGAAGGCGCCCAGGTCGCGGCAGACAACATTGCCAAGGCGATCGCCGAACGCACCCCGCTGGAAGGCGAACCACAACGCTTCGTCACCGAGCCCGGGGAAAAAATCACCCACAAGGGCGACCTGCGCCAGTTCCTGCCGCTGGACCCGCTGTTCGAAAACCTGATGCCGGCCCAGGAGCCGCTGGTCAAGCGCAACACCCGTGAAGCCGACGACCAGCCGGCCGAAGGCGATGCGCTGTTCGCCGATGCCCAGGTGCCCGTGGCCCTGATCGGCACCAGCTACAGCGCCAATCCCAACTGGAACTTCGTCGGCGCGCTCAAGCAAGCCCTGCACAGCGACGTCGTGAACTACGCCGAAGACGGCCATGGCCCGATTCTGCCAATGCTCAGCTACCTCAAGAGCGACGCCTTCAAGAACAGCCCGCCCCAGGTGCTGATCTGGGAGTTCCCTGAACGCTATCTGCCCGTGAACAACGAAATCGGCGACGCCGACCCGCAGTGGGTCGCAGAACTCAAACAAGCCGGTGCGCGCCAACAGAACGTTGCCGCCAACACTCAATCCGAGACGCCCGACCGGGCGCAAAACTGAAAGAGAGGTCCACCATGACTTTCAACACTACTCCTCGTCGTCTCGCTGCTCGCTCCTTCAAGGCCGTTGCCCTCGTCGCCAGCATGAGCGCCCTTTCCCTGTCCGCCTTTGCCGGTGATTCGGCCCTGTACGGTCCGGTCGCGCCAAAAGGTTCGAGCTTCGTGCGTATCTACAACGCCAGCAACGCCGAAGTCAGCGCCACCGTCGGCAGCACCAGCCTCAACGATGTTGCCCCCCTGGCCAGCAGCGATTTCAGCTTCATGCCTGGCGGTGACTACAGCGCCAAGGTCGGCAGCCAGACCGTTCCGGTCAAACTGGCCCCCGATCACTACTACACCCTGGTCAACAACGCCACCGGCCAGCCGCAGCTGATCGAAGAGCCGCCGTTCAAGAACAAGCAGAAGTCCCTGGTCCGCGTGCAGAACCTCACCGATAAGGCCCTGACTCTCAAGACCGCCGACGGCAAGACCGAAGTGGTGCCGAACGTCGCGGCCAAGGGCCGTGGCGAGCGTGAGATCAACCCGGTGAAAGTCAGCCTGGCGCTGTTCGAAGGCGACAAGAAAGTCGGCGACCTCAAGCCCGTGGCCCTGGAGCGCGGTGAAGCGGCCGTGCTGTACGTCACCGGTTCAGGCAGCAGCCTGTCGCCAGTGTGGGTGAAACGCCCCGTGTCGACCCGCTGATCAATTCACCTGATTGACGCTGTCCTGTGGGAGCGGGCTTGCTCGCGAATACGGTCTCACATTCAACATTGATGTTGGCTGAAACACCACTTTCGCGAGCAAGCCCGCTCCCACCCTGAATTGGGATGTCAATCGGGTACGGAACAAAAACAAGAGAGTGAAACGACAGAACGCAGTAGCTCTAACAACCATTTCGCTTCAAAGGAGTAACAAACATGATTCCGGTGATCTTGTCAGGTGGTAGTGGCTCACGTCTTTGGCCGCTTTCGCGCAAGCAATTCCCTAAACAGTTCCTGGCCCTGACCGGCGAACACACCCTGTTCCAGCAGACCCTCGAACGCCTGGTGTTCGAAGGCATGGATACGCCGATCGTGGTCTGCAACAAAGACCACCGGTTCATCGTCAACGAGCAACTGAGCAACCGTAACCTGGAAGCCCAGCGCATCCTGATGGAACCGTTCGGGCGTAACACTGCGCCGGCCGTGGCCCTGACCGCGATGATGCTGGTCAACGAAGGTCGCGACGAGCTGATGCTGGTGCTGCCGGCCGACCACGTGATCGAAGACCAGAAAGCCCTGCAACGCGCATTGGCCCTGGCCACTGTGGCTGCCGAGCGTGGCGAGATGGTGCTGTTCGGCGTTCCGCCCACCAAGCCGGAAACCGGTTATGGCTACATCAAGTCGACCAACGATGCGCTGCTGCCAGAGGGCGTGAGCCGGGTTTCGCACTTCGTCGAAAAACCCGATGCCAAGCGCGCCACCGAGTTCCTCGAAGCCGGCGGTTACTTCTGGAACAGCGGCATGTTCCTGTTCCGCGCCAGCCGTTTCCTCGAAGAGCTGAAAAAGCACGATCCGGACATCTACGACACCTGCCTGCTGACGCTAGAGCGCAGCGAGCAGACCGCCGACACCGTAACCCTCGACGAAGCGACCTTCGCCTGCTGCCCGGACAACTCCATCGACTACGCCGTGATGGAAAAGACCCAGCGCGCCTGCGTGGTCCCACTGGCGGCCGGCTGGAGCGATGTCGGTTGCTGGGCATCGCTATGGGAAGTCAATGAGAAAGACACCAATGGCAACGTCACCAAGGGCGACGTCGTGGTCCAGGACAGCCGCAACTGCATGATCCACGGCAACGGCAAGCTGGTGTCGGTGATCGGCCTGGAAAACATCGTCGTGGTCGAGACCAAGGACGCGATGATGATCGCTCACAAGGACAAGGTCCAAGGCGTGAAGCAGATGGTCAATACGCTCAATGCCCAAGGTCGCAACGAGACCCAGAACCACTGCGAGGTCTACCGTCCATGGGGCTCCTATGACTCGGTGGACATGGGCGGGCGCTTCCAGGTCAAGCACATCTCGGTCAAGCCGGGCGCGTGCCTGTCGCTGCAGATGCACCACCACCGCGCCGAGCACTGGATCGTGGTCAGCGGCACCGCCGAGGTGACCTGCGACGAAAACGTGTTCCTGCTCACCGAGAACCAGTCGACCTACATCCCGATCGCGTCGGTCCACCGCCTGCGCAACCCGGGCAAGATCCCGCTGGAAATCATCGAAGTGCAGTCCGGCAGCTACCTGGGCGAAGACGACATCGAGCGCTTCGAAGACATCTACGGTCGCTCCACCCCGATCGAACGCGGCGTGTCGGTGAAAACCATCGCGCAGTAACGATCAGCAGGACAAGAAGCCCCCATCCAGCCCACTGCGCCCCCTATCCGCAGCGGGTTGGGTGGGGGCTTTTTTTACGACTTGCGCCAGCGAACATCAGTGCTTCAACACTGCCCGCCTCCTTCGGTAGGATGTGCCTTCGGTCCTGGAGGCTTCTACCATGCTTATCGGCGTCTTGCTGGTCATCACCTGGCTCATCCTCTTGTTGCGCTACCCGGCCAAGGCGTTGCCAGTGTCCCTGGCGGCATTCGTCGGGCTGGGCCTGGTGGCCGGCTGGGTGCTCTGGCAGGAAAACCGCGAGAACCGGCAGCTCGATCGCCTGGAACTGCGGGTGACCTACGCTCCCCAACACTGCCCCGCCGACCGTCCCCTGTCGTTGACCCTGAACAACGGCAACGACGTGCCGCTGACTGAGTTACGCTGGCGGATCGCGGCCTACGCCCCGGGGGACACCATCAATCTGGCTGACAACCCTTACGATGCACCGCGCTACCGTGGTCCCGGCGAACTGCAACCGGGCGCCAACTGGCAGGACTGCCTGCCCTTGCCGCCACTGCGTCCGGGCTATCGTGCGCAGAGCCTGGAGTTTCGCGCCGAGCGATTGCACGGTAGTTTCTCCAACTGACTCCACTTCTCTACTCTCTTGCACAAGGAATGCACCATGCCTGTCGCGTTGATCACCGGATGTTCCAGCGGCATCGGCCGCGCCCTGGCCGACGCCTTCAAGGCCGCCGGGTACCAGGTCTGGGCCAGTGCGCGTAAAGCTGAGGATGTGGCGGCGCTGGACGCTGCCGGGTTTACCGCCGTTCAGTTGGACGTGAATGATGGTGCGGCGCTGGAGCAGTTGAGCGAGCGGATCAACCGGCAGCACGGCGGCCTGGACGTGCTGATCAATAATGCTGGCTACGGCGCCATGGGCCCGCTGCTGGACGGTGGCGTGCCGGCCATGCAGCGTCAGTTCGAAACCAACGTGTTCGCCATCGTCGGGGTGACTCGGGCGCTGTTCCCGGTGCTGCGTCGGGCCAAGGGCCTGGTGGTGAATATCGGCAGCGTGTCCGGGGTGCTGGTCACGCCGTTTGCCGGAGCGTATTGCGCCTCGAAAGCGGCGGTGCACGCCTTGAGCGATGCGCTGCGCATGGAGCTGGCGCCGTTCAGGATCCGGGTGATGGAGGTCCAGCCCGGCGCCATTGCCTCCAGCTTTGCCAAGAACGCCGGTCATGAAGCCGAACAGTTGATCAGCGAGCAGTCGCCCTGGTGGCCGTTGCGCGACGGCATCCGTGCCCGGGCCAAGGCGTCCCAGGACAACCCCACCCCGGCCAGCGAATTCGCCGCCGGGCTGCTCAAGGCCGTCCGACAACCCAAGCCCCCGCGCTTGCTGCGCCTGGGCAACGGCAGCCGGTCGCTGCCGCTGATGGCAGGCTGGCTGCCCAAAGGGTTGCTGGAGAAGGGACTGATGAAACGGTTTGGCCTGGGGGGCTCGCTTTAACCCCGGGCACTGTTGGGGCGGCTCCGCCACCCAGCGGGAGCAAGCTCCCTCGCCACAGACGATCGGTGACTCCAAGCCCACCGCAGATCCCTGTGGGAGCGAGCCTGCTCGCGATGACGGCGGCACCTTCAACATCAATGCCAACTGCCCCACCGCTATCGCGAGCAAGCTCGCTCCCACAGGGGATTGGCGGTGAAGCGTATGGTTATCCCAAAGTCAGCGCCCAGCCTGGTTTTCCACCACCACCGTACACGTCATCCCCGCCGCCAGCAGCACACCCTGCGGCACTTCATCCAGATGGATACGCACCGGCACGCGCTGGGCCAGGCGGACCCAGTTGAAGGTCGGGTTAACGTCGGCGATCAACTCACGGCTCTGCGGGTTGTCGCGGTCGTAGATGCCGCGGGAGATGCTTTCCACATGGCCCTTGAGCACTTCGCCGCTCATCAGCTGCAACTGCGCCGAATCGCCGACGCGCACCTTGGGTAGCTTGGTTTCTTCGAAGAAGCCGTAGACCCAGAACGAATTCATATCCACCACGGCCATCTTCGCCTCGCCGATGCGCGCATAGTCGCCGCGATGCACATTGAGGTTGGTGACATAACCATCGACTGCCGCGCGGACTTCGGTGCGCGACAGGTTCAGCTCGGCCGCCTCCAGCTGCGCCTGGGCGTGCTGATAGTCGGCCAGAGCCGAGTCGGCGATATTGCTGGCGTCGTCGCGACTTTCCCGGGAGATCACCAGGCTGTCCAGGTCGGCGCGGCGATGGGCATTGACCTTGCGCATTTCCCAGGTGGCCTTGCGCGACGCCACCAGTGAGCGAGCCTGTTGCACCGCGATGCGGTAATGCTCGGGGTCGATGCGCATCAGCAGGTCGCCCTTTTTCACCAACTGGTTGTCGCGCACCGGCACGTCCACTACCTCACCGCTGACATCCGCCGCGACATTGATGATGTCGGCGCGCACCCGGCCATCGCGGGTCCATGGGGTGTTCATGTAGTGTTCCCACAGCGCGCGGCCAATCCACAGCGCCAGGGCCAGCACCAGCAGCGTCGCAAGCAGGCTGAAAAACTTTTTCATCGCATCGATCTCAACGGTAGACCGTCAGCGCCAGCGCGCCGAACAGGCAGGTAAACAGACTCAGGCGCAGCAGCGCCGGGTGCCAGAAATAGCGGTACAGGTCCAGTCCCGACAAAAAGCGATCCAACGCCCAGGCGAGGCCCGCGGCGATAAAAAACATCAGGGTCATGGTCGGCATGTACACGCCATGGAAGGCGATCTCACGGGGCATGTTCAGGTTCCTGGCGCAGCGGTGTGGCGTAGATCGCCAACGGTGATTGCGGGTCGAGCAACGAGGTGCGGATAAAGTGCAGGTAGCTTTTCACCCGACGCAGGGCCGAGGTGTCGAAGTGCGGTGCGAAGGGTTCGTCTGTGGCCTGCACCCGGCTGATGGCATGGTCCACCGCCACCAGGGCGCGCTGCAGATTGCTCGGGCCTGGCTGGCGGAACAGGCGCACCAGCGAGCGTCCCATCACGCGGATCGCCTGGCGCCACGGCTGGCTTTCGGCATACGCCGGATGCACGGGCAGGATGGCCTGTTCTTTGCGCAACTCGATGATCGCGTGACCGACCTCCAACACCACGAACATCCAGCGCAGCAGATCTCGCTGCACCTGGGGCTGCCCCGCCGCCAGCCCATAGGCCTGATGCAGCAGGTCCCGGGTACGACTTTCGAACCCCGACGCCAGGCCCTTGAGCTTGCCGCTGATGGCAAACACCACCTGTTCGCGCAGGTCCTGCTCGAGCCGGCGCCACAACCAGCGACTGTTGGGCGGCAGGATGATTGCCCCGGCGGCGGCGCAGACCAACATCCCGAGGATCATCGCGAGGTAATCGTTGATGAAGGCGTAGGGGTTGTAGACCGTCAGGTTGTCCGGCACCGAGCCGGTGCAGAAAAAAATCAGCAACCCCAGCCCGACCCCGGCGTACTGCGGTCGCGAACTGAGGAACGAGCCGAACATGATCACCGGCGCCAGCATCACGCAGAGCAAGGGGAAGCCGTCGATCAGCGGGAAGATGAAAAACATCTCGACGAAACCGACCAGCGCGCCGAACAAGGTGCCGCACGCCATCTGGAACGCCATGCGCTTGGGGTTCGGCGTGGCGGCTGACAGGCCTACCGTGGCGGCGGCGATCATGGTCATGGTCGCGCCGCTCGGCCAAGCGGTGGCGACCCAATAGCTGCCCAATACCAAAAGAATGAACGCCGCACGAAAGCCTGAAGCAGCCGCCGCCAGCCAATTGGTCTGCGGCACGAACGGCTCGTCCCAGCGCTCCCGTTCGTGGTGGTGCTCGGCCAGGGAAGCGTGGGTCAGCGCGTAGCCGTGCAGGTCGTCGACAAAGCGATAAAGCAGCTCATAGGCGGTGTGGAAATCCAGCTGTTGCGCGTCGCTGGGCTGCGTTTCCTGGAACGACACCCGCAGCCGCCGCACCTGGGCCGGCAGCTCGGCTTTGTACTGCGCCAGCGCCGACGCCAGGCGTGCCGCATCGGCATCGGTCAGGGCCCGGCCGCTGAAGCCGTCGAGCAATTCGGCCAGCGTATACAAACCGGGTTTGATGGCATCAACGACATGATCCGCCGCGCTGCTGCGCAGACGCTCAAGCAACTGGTGCAAGGCGTTAAAGCGCGTGGTGACGCCCATGAACTCGCTGTTCAAGCGACTGAGCCGACCGTTGCGCCGACGCATGTGCGGGTCCTCGAACACGGTCACGCTGCGCAGGCTTTCCAGCCCGACAGCCTCGGCAATGAAGCGTACGTTGCCGGCCTCGAACGCCTCGCGCCGGCTACGTCCGCGCAGCCCGTCGGTGACGAACAGGGCAAACACCCCGAAGCGCTGGTACAAGGCGTTGCGCATCGCGGCGCTGGCGGTCTGCGGCAGGATCGCGGCACTGACCAGGGTCGAACAGACGATCCCCAGGGAGATTTCCAGTACTCGCCAGACCGCCGCCATGAACGCCCCTTCCGGATGCGCCAGGGCCGGCAGGCCGATCATCGCCGCGGTGTAGCCGGCCAGCACGAAACCGTAGGCCCGGAAGTTGCGATAACGCGCCGCCCCCGCCGTACAGATGCCGACCCAGATCGTCAGGCAACCGAGGAACAGCTCGGTGTTCTGGGCAAACAGCGCAATCAACGCCACCATCACCGCCGAGCCGGCCAGGGTGCCGAGAAAGCGATAGAAACTCTTGGCGAACACCTGGCCGCTCTGGGGCTGCATCACGATGAACACGGTGATCATGGCGGTGCGCGGTTGCGGCAGCTCCAGGCGCATCGCCAGCCACAACGTCAGGAACGCGGCGAACAGGACCTTGAAGATGTACACCCAGGTCACCCCGTCGCTGCGGGCCCAATCGTAAAAGCCACGGCGCCATTCGAGGCGGTACAGCCAGCGCATGAGACTCAGCATCGTGGCGAGGGAGCTTGCTCCCGCTTGGGTGCGCAGCACCCACTTGTAGGTACAACCAGGGGGACTGCTTCGCAGTCCAGCGGGAGCAAGCTCCCTCGCCACGGTGCCTGGCTCAGGGGAGTGGGTTCGGGTGCGGTGTCGTTACCGGCGTCTAGCCCGCCACCCAGTGCCGTCACCAACTCGGCATGCACACTCAGCCGTGCGGCCTCTACCTGTTGTTGCACCTGCTGCTGCTTGAACAACAGACTCTGGGCATTGAGCACGTTGAGGTAATCGGTCAACCCGCGCTGGAAGGCAATCATGGCAATGTCGTAGGTACGCTGGGCGGCGGCCACCGATTCAGCGGCGAAGGCCTGTTGCTTATCCATGGATTGGCGGCGGATCAGCTGATCGGAAATGCTCTTGAGCGCATCGACCAGGGTCTGGTTGTAATGCGCGACCGCGACGTCGTAACCGGCCGCTGCCTCGCCCAACTGCGAACGCAGGCGCCCGCCGTCGAAGATCGGCAACGAAATGGCCGGCCCGACGCTGTAGGTGAGCTTCTTGCCCGTCAGAAACTCCAGCGCCCCGCCGCCGGTCGCCATGTAGCCGATGCTGCCCATCAGATCGACATTCGGGTAAAAACCGGCGCGAGCCACATCGATGCCACGGGCCTGGGCCGCGACTTGCCAGCGCCCGGCAACCACATCCGGACGCTGGCCGAGCAGTTCTGCGGGCAATGCCGAAGGCAGTTTCAACGGGGCGCCAAGAACCAGGGTTGGCCGTTTGAGCCCTGCCCCCTCACCCGGCCCCTTGCCTGCCAGCGCCGCCAGTTGATTGCGGCTCAAGGCGATGGCTTCATCCAGCGCGTCGAGTTGACGATGGGTCTCGGGCAGCGGCGCCTGGGCCTGGCTGACCTCGAAATGCGTGCCGATGCCGCCGTCCAGGCGCCTTTGCGCCAACTCCAGAATCTGCTCTTGCTGATGGAGCGTCGCGGCGACGATATCGCGTTGGGCGTAGTGCAACGAAAACCGGACGTAGGCCTGCACGATATTGTTCTGCAACTCCAGTTGCGCCTGGCGTCCTTCGGCGACGCTCATGTGCGCCAGGTCCACCGCCCGCCCGCTGGCGTTGCGTTCGCGGCCCCATAGGTCCAGTGCATAACTCAGGCCCAGACCCGCGTTATTGTCCCAGGTGGTGGTGTTGGCCAACTCGCCGGGGCCATAGAACTGATCGGTGGGCCAGTTGTGGCGCTTGAGGGTCGCATCAGCGTTGACCTGCAGCGACTCGGCCGCCTCGGCCACACCGGCCAGGGCCTTGGCCTGACGCACCCGGGCCGCCGCCATGGCGAGGCTCGGGCTGTCTTGCAGCGCCGTTTCGATCCAGCGATCCAATTGCGGGTCGCCGTAGGCCGTCCACCACTGTCGGGTGGGCCAGTGGGCGTCGTGCGCGGCCTCGCGGATGGCGGCGTCGGTCGCCAGTTGATTGACCGGCAACGCCTCGCCTTGCGGCGCAATCCCTCCTGTCCCGATGCAACCGCTGATGGCTGACGTCAAAACCCAAACACTGAGAGTCTTCAGCTCTCTGCTGATGCAACGCGGCACTGGCGAAAAATTCCTGAGGTGGGCATGACGTCGTGAAAGTAGCAACTGTTGCCGCTAAACCTGTGGGAGCGAGCTTGCTCGCGATGGCGGCGTCACATTCAACATCTTGGCAAGCTGATACTCCGCTATCGCGAGCAAGCTCGCTCCCACACGAGGCCCGGGCTAGGACCTCGGTGCAAGGCGCTCCAACAGTGCCGGCAATTCTAGGTACGCCACCCACCGGCGATAAGCCGACCTTTCTGCGAATCTTTGTTACCGTTAACGCGATAATCCATAAGTCGGGGTCGGTATCGCCGTAACTTCATGTCACAATTTGCCACCTCCCAAGAGAGCCCCCCATGGACACTTTGCAAAACATGCGCGCGTTCAGCTGTGTTGCCGAAGCCGGCAGCTTCACCGCCGCTGCCGTGCAACTGGACACCACCACAGCCAATGTCTCGCGTGCGGTTTCCAACCTGGAAGCCCATCTGCAAACCCGGTTGCTCAACCGCACCACCCGCCGCATCGCGCTGACCGAAGCCGGTAAACGCTATCTGCTGCGCTGCGAGCAGATCCTGGCGTACGTCGAGGAAGCCGAAGCCGAGGCCAGCGATGCCCATGCGCGCCCCGCCGGCCAGTTGAAAGTCCATACCATGACCGGTATCGGCCAGCATTTCGTGATCGACGCCATTGCCCGGTATCGCAAGACCCATCCGGACGTGAGCTTCGACCTGACCCTGGCCAACCGCGTGCCGGACATCCTCGACGAGGGCTACGACGTGTCCATCGTGCTCGCCAGCGAGCTGCCGGATTCAGGCTTCGTCTCCCAGCGCCTGGGCATCACCTACAGCATCGTCTGCGCGTCGCCGGCCTACGTGAAAGCCAGCGGCTGCCCACAAAAGCCCAGCGACCTGCTCAACCACGCGTGCCTGCGCCTGGTCAGTCCGGTCATTCCGCTGGAGAAATGGGTGTTTGACGGCCCCGAGGGCCAAGAGATGGTGACCATCAACAGCTCACCGTTCCTGGTGAATTCCGCCGATGCCATGAAAACCGCAATCACCAGCGGCATGGGCGTGGGGGTATTGCCGGTGTACGCGGCCATCGAGGGGCTGCGCAACGGCACGCTGGTGCGGGTCATGCCGAACTACCGCTCCCAGGAACTGAACCTCTATGCGATCTACCCTTCGCGCCAATACCTGGACGCGAAGATCAAGACCTGGGTCGAATACCTGCGCGGCTCATTACCGGAAATTCTCGCGGCGCACCAGGCCGAGCTGACGGCCTATGAGTTGAGCGGAAGCCTGGCCGGCGCACGGGTCGCGAGCTGAAGCCGCAGGTGTGCGCCAGATGGGAAATTCAGCGTTTGCCCATCGACCGGCGTGTACCGGGAGGCGCAGCGCCTGGGGTCTTGGTGTGGCCGTTCTTCACACCGTTCTTGTACCAAGGCTGCTGCGCAGCACCTTTGGCTGCGGCCAGTTCGCCGGGCTTGAATGGGAATTTGAAGGCCGGAATCGATGCTTTTTCACCCTCGGCGCTAGAAACATCGCTGGCGGGCAATTCGGCCTGTTCGTCGGTAGCCGACGGTGTCTGGGAAGTCATGTAAATAGTTTCACTTAAGGTGGGGACATCAATCCGTGGCGAGGGAGCCTGCTCCCGCTGGGACGGTCCGACGTCTTGGGCGCAGCAGCCCTAAAATCCATGCCGTGCGGGCCGCGAAAGGCGGCAGTATACCCGCCCGCCATCGCAATGCATCGGCCAGATTGGCTCAGGGCCACCACCGTCCGACAGAACGCCAGGACAAAACTGACAAGCCTGACAGTTAGGCGTCACCTTCCTGACCGCCTCGCAACGCTATATAAGAACAATCACAATCCTATCGTCCCGAACCGGCGCTCCACATACATGCACACCCAGAAGAAAACCGTCCTGCTCGTTGCGCTCCTGATCGCCCTTGCGGCGCCGCTCCTCTGGTTTGTCACAAGACCCGTCGCCCACAAAACCGCAGCCCCCGCCGCCGTTCCGGTACGGGTCGTCAGCGTGGAGCAAAAGGATGTGCCGCGCTTCGCCAGTGGCATCGGCACGGTGCTGTCGCTGCACAGCGTGGTGATCCGTCCGCAGATCGACGGCATTCTCACCCGGGTGCTGGTCAAGGAAGGGCAACGGGTCAGCAAAGGTGATCTGCTGGCGACCATCGACGACCGCTCGATCCGCGCCAGCCTCGACCAGGCCCGCGCCCAGCTCGGCGAGAGCCAGGCACAGCTGGTGGTGGCCCAGGTCAATCTCAAGCGCTACAAATTGTTGAGCGTCGATGACGGCGTATCGAAGCAGACCTACGACCAGCAACAGGCGCTGGTGAACCAACTCAAGGCGACCGCCCAGGGCAACCAGGCGGCCATCGATGCGGCCCAGGTGCAACTGTCTTACACCCAGATCCGTTCGCCGGTGTCCGGCCGCGTCGGTATCCGCAACGTCGACCCAGGCAATTTCCTGCGCACCAGCGATGCCGACGGTCTGTTTACCGTGACCCAGATCGACCCGATCGCCGTTGAGTTCTCCCTGCCCCAGCAAATGCTGCCCACCCTGCAACGACTGATCGCGGCCCCCGACCAGGCCCTGGTCAAGGCCTACATCGGCGCCGAAGGCACTACCTCGGGGGAACTGCTTGGCGAGGGACGCCTGAGCCTCATCGACAACCAGATCAACGCCAGCACCGGCACTCTGCGGGCCAAGGCCGAGTTCGACAACGCCGCGCAACGCTTGTGGCCGGGGCAACTGGTGACCCTGAAGATCCAGACCGCCGTCGACAAGGGCGCCCTGGTAGTTCCACCGACTGTCGTCCAGCGCGGGCTGGAGCAACACTTCGTGTACCGGGTCAAGGGCGACAAGGTCGAAAGCGTGCCGGTGAAGACGGTGTACCAGGACAGTGACATGCAGATCATCCAAGGCGTGAACGCCGGCGACCAGTTGGTGAGCGACGGCCAGTCGCGGCTCAAGCCGGGCTCCAGCGTCCAGGTCCTGAGCGACCCTGCGGCCCTGGCCAAGACCTCGGAGCCGCAGCCATGAAAGGCCGCGGCTCGATCTCGGCCTGGTGCATCGACCACCCCATCGCCACAGTCCTGCTGACCTTTGCCCTGGTGCTGTTGGGCTTTATCGCGTTTCCCAAGCTCCCGGTCGCGCCGCTGCCGGAGGCGGAATTCCCGACCATTCAGGTCAACGCCCAACTGCCCGGCGCCAGCCCGGAAACCATGGCCTCCTCGGTGGCAACCCCGTTGGAGGTGCAATTCAGCGCGATCCCCGGCATTACCCAGATGACCTCCAGCAGCGCCCTGGGCTCGACCAACCTGATCCTGCAATTCAGCCTCGACAAAAGCATCGATACCGCCGCCCAGGAAGTCCAGGCGGCCATCAACACCGCTGCCGGCAAACTGCCCAACGATATGCCGAACCTGCCGACCTGGCGCAAGGTCAACCCCGCCGACAGCCCCGTGCTGATCCTCAGCATCAGCTCCACCCTGATGCCCGGCACCGAACTGAGCGACTACGTCGAGACCCTGCTCTCGCGTCAGATCAGCCAGATCGATGGCGTAGGACAAGTCAACATCACCGGCCAACAACGCCCGGCGATCCGGATCCAGGCTTCGGCCGACCGGCTCGCGGCCATCGGCCTGACCCTGGCGGACATCCGCGTGGCGCTGCAACAGGCCAGCCTCAACCTGGCCAAAGGCGCGCTGTATGGCGACTCGAGCATTTCCACCCTGTCCACCAACGACCAGCTGTTCCAGCCCGAGGAATACGGTGAGCTGATCGTCTCCTACAGGAATGGCGCGCCGGTTCACCTTCGGGACATCGCCAAGGTAGTCAACGGCTCGGAAAACGCCTACGTCCAGGCCTGGGCCGACGACGAGCCGGGAGTCAACCTGGTGATTTTCCGGCAACCGGGGGCGAACATCGTCGAGACGGTCGACCGCGTCCAGGCTGCGTTGCCCGCCCTGCAAGCCATGTTGCCTGCCGCGGTGCAGGTCAAGGTGCTGATCGACCGCACCCAGACCATCCGTGCCTCGTTGCACGAAGTGGAACTGACCCTGTTGATCGCGGTATTGCTGGTGGTGGCGGTGATGGCGTTGTTCCTGCGCCAGCTCTCGGCCACCTTGATCGTCTCGGCGGTGCTGGGGGTTTCGCTGACGGCCAGTTTCGCCCTGATGTACGTGATGGGGTTCAGCCTCAACAACCTGACCCTGGTGGCGATCGTCATCTCGGTGGGGTTCGTGGTGGACGATGCGATTGTGGTGGTAGAGAACATCCACCGGCACCTGGAGGCCGGCGACGGCATGCGCGAGGCGGCGATCAAGGGCGCCGGCGAAATCGGCTTCACCGTGGTGTCCATCAGCTTTTCGCTGATCGCCGCGTTCATTCCGTTGTTGTTCATGGGCGGCGTGGTCGGGCGGCTGTTCAAGGAGTTTGCCCTGACGGCCACCTCGACCATCCTGATTTCGGTGGTGGTCTCGCTCACCCTGGCGCCGACACTGGCCACGCTGTTCATGCGTGCCCCGGTGCATCATGCCCACGCCCAACCGGGGTTCGGCGAGCGCCTGGTGGGCTGGTACGAACATGGCCTGCGCCGGGCCCTGGCCCATCAAAGGCTGATGCTCGGCGTGTTCGGCCTGACCCTGGCCCTGGCGGTGGTCGGCTACGTGTTCATTCCCAAGGGCTTCTTCCCAGTGCAGGACACCGGTCTGGTACTGGGCACCAGCGAAGCCGCCGCCGATGTGTCCTTCCCGGACATGGTCGCCAAGCATAAGGCCCTGGCCGAAATCGTCGCCGCCGACCCGGCCGTGCAGACGTTCTCGCACTCCGTCGGCGTCTCGGGCAGCAACCAGACCATCGCCAACGGCCGCTTCTGGATCGCCCTCAAGCCCCGGGACCAGCGTGACGTGTCGGCCAGCGGCTTCATCGACCGGATACGCCCGAAACTGCTGACTATCCCCGGCGTGGTGCTCTACCTGCGGGCCGGGCAGGACATCAACCTCAGCTCAGGCCCGAGCCGCGCCCAGTACCAGTATGTGCTCAAGAGCAACGACGGGCCGAGCCTCAACGCCTGGGCGCAAAAACTTACCGACAAGCTGCGTGGCAATCCGGCGTTCCGCGACATCTCCAATGATTTGCAACTGGGCGGCAGTGTCACTCACATCAACATCGACCGCAGCGCGGCGGCGCGCTTCGGCCTGAGCGCCACGGATGTCGACCAGGCCCTGTACGACGCCTTCGGCCAGCGCCAGATCAATGAATTCCAGACCGAGACCAACCAGTACAACGTGATCCTGGAGCTCGATACCCACCAGCGCGGCAGGGCCGAAAGCCTGGCGTACTTCTACCTGCGTTCGCCCCTGAGCGGGGAAATGGTGCCGCTCTCGGCCCTGGCCCGCTTCGATGCACCGAGCAACGGCCCGCTGTCCATCGCCCACGACGGCATGTTCCCGGCCGCCAACCTGTCGTTCAACCTGGCGCCGGGCGTGGCGCTGGGCGACGCGGTGCGCATGCTCGACCAGGCCAAGAACGAGATCGGCATGCCGGCCGCCATCACCGGTAACTTCCAGGGCGCGGCCCAGGCCTTCCAGAGCTCCCTCGCCAGCCAGCCGTGGCTGATCCTCGCCGCACTGGTGGCGGTGTACATCATCCTCGGCGTGCTCTACGAGAGTTTCGTGCATCCGTTGACGATCATCTCCACCCTGCCCTCGGCCGGCCTCGGCGCGCTGATCATGCTCTGGCTGCTGGGCCAGGATTTTTCGATCATGGCGCTGATCGGGCTGGTGCTGTTGATCGGCATCGTCAAGAAGAACGGCATCCTGATGATCGACTTCGCCCTCGATGCCCAGCGCAACCGTGGGCTGGCGCCGCAAGAGGCAATTTTCCAGGCCTGCCTGACACGGTTCCGGCCGATCATGATGACCACCCTGGCGGCCCTGCTCGGCGCCCTGCCGCTGATGCTCGGCTATGGCCCCGGCGCGGAGCTGCGCCAGCCGTTGGGCATCGCGGTGGTAGGCGGCCTGCTGGTGAGCCAGGCGCTGACGCTGTTCACCACACCGGTCATATACTTAGGGCTCGAGCGGCTGTTCCATCGGCGCCCCCTTCCACCTGAGCCCGCGCCAGCCACGGCGCTGACGACCACAGACTGAGGCCGGGCCATGCGCGTTCTGATCATCGAAGACGAAGAAAAAACCGCGGACTACCTGCACCGGGGCCTGACCGAACAGGGCTACACCGTGGATGTGGCGCCGGACGGCATCGAGGGGCTGCACTTGGCCCTGGAGACCGACTACGCGGTGATCGTGCTCGACGTGATGCTGCCCGGCCTGGACGGCTTCGGCGTGCTACGGGCCCTGCGCGCACGCAAACAGACGCCAGTGATCATGCTCACTGCCCGCGAACGGGTCGAAGATCGCATCAAGGGCCTGCGCGACGGCGCCGACGATTACCTGGGCAAGCCGTTCTCATTCCTGGAGCTGGTGGCCCGCCTGCAAGCCCTGACCCGGCGCAGCGGCGGCCATGAACCCGTGCAGGTGAGCATCGCCGACCTGTGGATCGACCTGATCAGCCGCAAGGCCACCCGCGCCGGCCAACGCCTGGACCTGACCGCCAAGGAGTTCTCCCTGCTCAGTGTCCTGGCTCGCCGACAAGGGGAGATCCTCTCGAAAACCGCCATTGCCGAAATGGTCTGGGACATCAACTTCGACAGCGACGCCAACGTGGTGGAAGTGGCCATCAAGCGCCTGCGCGCCAAGCTCGATGGCCCCTTCGAGCACAAGCTGCTGCACACCATTCGTGGGATGGGCTATGTGCTCGAGAGCCGCCATGAGTAACAGCATCGCGCTGCGCCTGAGTGGCCTGTTCACGCTGGTCGCGGCACTGGTGTTCCTGTTGATCGGCGGCGCGCTGTACCAGCAAGTGGAAAAAGGCCTGGGCCTGTTGCCCGAAGCCGAACTCGATGCTCGCTACAGCGTGCTCGAGTCCACGGTGGGCCGTTACGGCACGCCAGAGCACTGGGTCAAGATCCACAACAAACTGCGCTTGCTGGGCGAAGAGGACAAGCGCATCCATTTCTGGATCATCAGCGGTGACGCGAAGTATGAATACGGCGATCCCGATGAGCAGATCCGCGCCTTTGCCGCAGGCCCGCTGGGCAAACGCGACCTGAAGCTGCCTCACCGGCACTACCCGATGAAGGTACTGGTGAGCCAGTTTCCCGCCAAGGACCAGCGCCCGCCGTTGCGTTTCATGATCGGCATCGACACCGAGACGTTCTACCAGACCCAGCATCATCTGTTGGTGGCGCTGGTGAGCCTGGCCATCATCGGCGTGGTCCTGGCCTCGTTGCTGGGTTACTGGGTGGCGCGCATCGGCCTCAAGCCATTGATCAAACTGTCCGATGAGGCCCGGCGCCTGGCGCCTCCACGCCTGTCCGGGCGCTTGCACCTGTCGCCGCTGCCGCCGGAGCTGAACCAGTTCGTCAGTTCCTTCAACGCCACCCTCGACCGGGTCGAACAGGCTTACTCGCGGCTGGAGTCCTTCAACGCCGACGTTGCCCATGAACTGCGCTCGCCCCTGACCAACCTGATCGGCCAGACCCAGGTGGCCCTGACCCGTGGGCGCTCGGCCGAACATTACTTCGAAGTCCTGCAATCCAATCTCGAAGAGCTGGAGCGACTGCGCTCGATCATCAATGACATGTTGTTCCTCGCCAGCGCCGACCAGGGCAGCAAGGCCACCAAGTTGACCAACGCCTCTCTGGCCGGCGAGGTGGCGACCACCCTCGATTACCTGGACTTCATCCTCGAAGATGCCCAGGTCCAGGTCCGCGTCAGCGGCGACGCCCAGGCCAACATCGAGATCGCTCACCTGCGCCGTGCGCTGATCAACCTGCTGAGCAACGCCGTGCAACACACCGCGCCCGGACAGGTCATAGACGTGCGCATCGAGGCCGCCGGCGACCAGATCACCCTCGCCGTCACCAACCCCGGTGAACCGATTGCCGGCGTACACCTGCCGCGCCTGTTCGAGCGCTTCTATCGGGTCGATGCCTCACGCAGCAACAGCGGCGCCAATCACGGGCTGGGCCTGGCCATCGTCAAGGCCATCGCATTGATGCATGGCGGGGATGTGTTCGTGCGCAGCGACCAAGGCGCCAACACGTTCGGGATCCGCTTGCCGGCCTGACACCTGCCAAGGCTCGGGCCACGCTCGCACGGTTTCCCAGCCGCTGAATGCTGGGCGAAAGCCAGCTGGAGCAGAATATCCGGACATTCGCCTACACCTCTGAGTTATTGCGCGAACACCGATTGCTCGCCCTCGCCGATCCAAGCACAATTAAGCAAAAGGCCAGCATCTGGTTCATTGCCGGTGATGCGACCCTACGGGATGGATCCCGGCCACACACAATGCAGACACCCGAACCATGAGCGCGAGCAGTGCGACACCCGGCAACACCCCGCTTCCGATCCGTTCGGAGCGTGTACTCGTACTGGCCAGCTCCCTGGTGGTCGTAGCCATCCTGAGCATCGTGACCTTCCTGTTGATTCGCGAACAGGCCAGCGCCCAACAGGATGCAACGCGCGCGGCGACCAACATCGTGCAATTGATCGATGCCGATGTGCTGCGCAATGTCGAACTCTACGATCTGTCGCTGCAGGGCCTGATTGCCGCCGCTAAACGCGACGACCTGCAGGGCGTTTCGCCGGCGATCCGTCACCTTGCCCTGTTCGACCGCGCCACTGCCGCCCCCTATAAAGGCGACATTCTGCTGCTCGACAAGCGCGGCGACGTGATCGCCGACTCCGCCTCGGTCGAGCCGCGCAAGGGTAACTACGCTGATCGGGAATATTTCCAGTCCCATGTCCAGGACCCGAGCCCGCGCATGATGATCAGTCGCCCGTTCCGGGCAAGAAGTGACGAGCACGACTGGCGCATCAGCTTCAGCTATCGACTGAACGACGAACAGGGTGGTTTTCTAGGGGTAGCGGAGGCCGCGATGCGCCTGAGCTACTTCAGCCAATTATTCAAAAGCCTGAACATCGGTCATGGCGGCACGGTCAACCTGGTCAGCCGCGACGGCATCCTCCTGGCACAGGAACCGCCGCTGGCCGAAGACATGATTGGCCGGGACTTCAGCAAACGACCGAACTTCGTGCGCATCCTGCGTGAAGGCAACGGCAGTTTCACCGGCGTCTCCAGCGTCGATCAGACACTACGCCTGTACACCTTTTCCCAGGTTGGCGACCTGCCGCTGATTGTCGTGGTGGCGCTGTCCTCCAAATCGGTGTTCGCCTCCTGGGAACGCACCGCGCTGCTGGTCAGCGGTGCTACGGGTGCTCTGTGCATCGGTTTGCTCTGGCTCACCTGGTTGCTGCGCCGCGAACTGAGACGCCGCCACAGAGCCGAGCGAGAACTGGCCCACCTGGCGTCCGTCGACGCATTGACCGGCCTGGCGAACCGCCGCGCCCTGGATGAAACCCTGCGACAGGAATGGTTGCGGGCCCAGCGCTCAGGCCAGCCGCTGTCGGTATTGATGATTGACGCGGACCACTTCAAAGCATTCAACGACCGCTACGGCCACCCGCGCGGTGACGCGGCCCTGCGGGCTCTGGCCCAGGTCATCAACCAACACGTGCGCCGCCCCGCCGACCTGGCAGCGCGCTACGGTGGCGAAGAGTTCTCGGTGATCCTTCCAGAAACAACCACCGCCGGCGCCTTCACCATGGCTCAGAACATCCGCGAAGCGGTGGAGCAACTGCCAGCCACCATCGCCGGCGACACGCCGATGACGGTCAGCATTGGCATCGCGACCTGGGCGCAAGGGCCCTATGGCGAAGTCCAACAACTGCTGCTGGCTGCGGACAAAGCGCTGTACCAGGCCAAGGCGAGTGGGCGCAATCGGGTGGTTTGTGCGATGTGATGTGCTGGTGACGGCGTTCATCCTGCGGGGGCAGGCGCGCGCACGAGGGCGTCGTGTCTCCCAGTACATGGTTGACTGACAGGCCGCCATCGCGAGCAGGCTCGCTCCCACAATGGATAGGCTACAACCGCAGAGCCAGGTTGGCTGCAGGCCGCCTTCGCCGAATCGCCGCCCGGAGCAAACCCGCCCACATCAGATCTTCAGTGAACAAAAATCCCGTACCCGCCCCAGATCCCTGTGGGAGCGAGCCTGCTCGCGATAGCGGTGTATCGGCTGGCATCAATGCCAACTGTACCGCCCCATCGCGAGCAAGCTCGCTCCCACAATGGATAGGCTACAACGGCAGAGCCAGGTTGGCTGCAGGCCGCCTTCGCCGAATCGCCGCCCGGAGCAAACCCGCCCACATCAGATCTTCAGTGAACAAAAATCCTGTACCCGCCCCAGATCCCTGTGGGAGCGAGCCTGCTCGCGATAGCGGTGTATCGGCTGGCATCAATGCCAACTGTACCGCCCCATCGCGAGCAAGCTCGCTCCCACAATGGATCGGGGTACAACCGTAGGAGATTGGTCGGCTGTCAGGCCGCCTTCGCGAGCAAGCCCGCTCCCACAGTTGGATTGAGGTACAGCCGAAGAGACAGGCCCGCCGTTAGGCCGCCTCGCTTTGGCTTTGGCTTTGGCTTTGGCTTTTGATCTTAGGCGCCCCGTTAACCACAAGGGCCGAACGCAGGCATTGCGTAGTGGGCATCCCGGCACGGATGCCGGGATAGCCGCGCAGGGCCATGGATGGCCCATCGCGGCGGGCCCACGGAGCAATGCCGGAGTGAGGGAACACCGAGCCTTGGCGAGGTGCCCAGTGGTGGGGCAAGGCGCTTTTGGTTACTTTTGGCGCCCTTTCAAAAGTGACCCGCTGTAAGAGCGGAACCGTAAGTGGCCCTCACCGAAGAAACGGATATACACACCAAAAAAACCAGCCCATAAAAAAAGGCCACCCAAAGGCAGCCTTCAAAAAACTAGAGAGGTTTTTTACTTACACCGCCGCAACCGGACGCATGTAAGAAATCGGTGCAGTACTGGCATCTTCAAACGTCACGACTTCCCAAGCATCTTTCTGCTCAATCAACTTGCGCAGCAGCTGGTTGTTCAGCGCGTGGCCGGACTTGAAGCCCTTGAACTCACCAATCAGGCTGTTGCCCAGCAGGTAGAGATCACCAATTGCATCGAGGATCTTGTGCTTGACGAATTCGTCTTCATAGCGAAGGCCGTCTTCGTTCAAGACACCATCGGAATCGACCACGATCGCGTTTTCCACACTGCCGCCGAGTGCGAGGTTGTGCTTGCGCAGGTACTCGATGTCACTCATGAAACCAAAGGTACGGGCGCGGCTGACTTCTTTTACGAACGAAGTGCTGGAAAAATCCACGCTTGCACTCTGGGTGCGGTCCCGGAAAACCGGGTGATCGAAATCGATCTCGAAGCTCACCTTGAAACCGTCGAAAGGGACGAAAGTGGCGCGCTTGTCGCCGTCTTCCACTGTCACTTCCCGCAGGATGCGGATGAACTTCTTGGCGGCGTCCTGCTCTTCCAGGCCAGCCGATTGAATCAGGAATACGAAGGGTCCGGCACTGCCATCCATGATCGGGACTTCGGACGCGGAGAGCTCGACGTAGGCGTTATCGATGCCCAGGCCAGCCATGGCCGAGAGCAAATGCTCCACCGTATCCACCTTGGTGTCACCGTTGACCAGCGTGGTCGACATAGTGGTTTCACCAACGTTTTCCGCGCGAGCAGGGATCTGCACCACAGGGTCGAGGTCGGCACGACAAAACACGATGCCGGTATCGACAGGCGCGGGCTTGAGGGTCAGGTAGACCTTCTCGCCGGAGTGCAGGCCGACACCTGTGGCACGGATAATATTCTTCAGGGTGCGTTGTTTAATCATGGCATGGGCCGCTTCAGCGCAAATTGCGAACTGGTATCAACAAAGGCTGGCGATGATAGCAGACCAGACCTTTGCTGAACACCAATCACCCGTATCCCCCTGATACATTTCATCAATCGGCCTGACGACGCAGGAAGGCCGGAATGTCCAGGTAATCCAGATCATCCTGCGGATTCATCTTCGCGGCAGTCGCAGCACCGGCCTGGGCCTGGTTGCGCATGACGGTCGGACGGTCCAGGTCACGGTAGTTCACCGCAGGCTGTTCCTGACGAACGGGAGCTTGCTGTTGTGGCTGCGATGCCAGGGCGGTCTGCACGGTATTGTCGACCACCTTCATCGGCTTCTCGATTTTCGCGCCCAGGCCAGTGGCAACCACGGTCACGTGCAGTTCGTCGCGCATATCCGGGTCGATCACGGTGCCGACCTTGACCATCGCGTGGTCGGAGGCGAAGGCTTCGATGATGCTACCCACGTCGGAGTACTCGCCCAGGGACAGGTCGGGACCGGCGGTGATGTTCACCAGGATGCCGCGAGCGCCTTGCAGGTTGACGTCTTCGAGCAACGGGTTGCGGATGGCCGCTTCGGTGGCTTCACGCGCACGGTTCGGACCGCTGGCGCAACCGGTGCCCATCATCGCCATGCCCATTTCGGACATCACGGTGCGCACGTCGGCGAAGTCGACGTTGATCATGCCCGGACGCTTGATGATGTCGGAGATACCGCGAACGGCACCGGCCAGTACGTCGTCAGCCTTGGCGAACGCCGACAAGAGGCTTGCGTCTTTACCGAGGATGGTCAACAGCTTCTCGTTGGGGATGGTGATCAACGAGTCGACGCTGTCGCTCAGCGCACGGATGCCTTCGTCGGCGATCTGCATGCGCTTGCGGCCTTCGAACGGGAACGGACGGGTCACCACCGCAACGGTGAGGATCCCCATTTCCTTGGCCACTTCGGCAATGATCGGTGCTGCACCGGTACCGGTACCGCCGCCCATGCCGGTGGTGATGAACACCATGTTGGTGCCGGCCAGGACTTCAGCGATGCGCTCGCGGTCTTCCAGGGCAGCCTGACGGCCAACCTCGGGATTCGCGCCCGCGCCCAGGCCCTTGGTCACGCCGGTACCCAGTTGGAGGATGGTCCGCGCGCCGATGTTTTTCAGCGCCTGAGCATCGGTGTTGGCGCAGATGAACTCGACGCCTTCGATGTTGCTCTTGACCATGTGGTTGACAGCGTTGCCGCCGCCACCGCCGACACCGATTACCTTGATAACCGGGCTAGCGGGGATGTTGTCTACGAGTTCGAACATTTTCCCTCTCCTTTCATTCTCTAGTTTTTTTCGCCTACTGCGTTTGTTGCCGCCTTCCAGCGCCGGGCCTGAAACCCGGCGCGTGAAGTTTTGAACCTGTATCAGAAATTGCCTTTGACCCACGCCTGGAGCCGCTCGAACAGCGGTGCCTTCGGCTCGTCGCTGCTGTAGCTGTCGCGGCTGCCTATCCCGGAGAACGAGATCCCGTCGGACTGCTTCTGCAAGCCGTACATCAACAGGCCGACGCCGGTGGAGTAGATCGGGTTGCGCACCACGTCATCCAGGCCCTTGACGCCATGGGGCACGCCCAGGCGTACCGGCATGTGGAAAATCTCTTCGGCCAGCTCGACCGCGCCTTCCATCTTCGACGTACCGCCGGTCAACACGATGCCGGCCGGAATCAGGTCTTCGTAGCCGCTGCGACGCAGCTCGGCCTGGATCAGGGTGAACAGCTCGTCGTAACGCGGCTCGACCACCTCGGCCAGCGCCTGGCGCGACAGCTCACGCGGCGGACGGTCGCCGACGCTCGGCACCTTGATGGTTTCGCCGGCGCCGGCCAGTTTCGCCAGGGCGCAGGCGTAGCGGATCTTGATTTCCTCGGCGTACTGGGTCGGAGTGCGCAACGCCATGGCGATGTCGTTGGTCACCTGATCGCCGGCAATCGGGATCACCGCGGTGTGGCGGATGGCGCCTTCGGTGAAGATCGCGATGTCAGTGGTGCCGCCACCGATGTCCACCAGGCACACGCCCAGCTCTTTCTCGTCGTCGGTCAGCACCGAGTAGGCCGAAGCCAGTTGCTCAAGGATGATGTCGTCGATTTCCAGGCCGCAACGGCGTACGCATTTCTCGATGTTCTGCGCGGCGTTCACGGCGCAGGTGACCACGTGGACCTTGGCTTCCAGGCGCACGCCGGACATGCCCAGCGGCTCGCGCACGCCTTCCTGGTTGTCGATCACGTAATCCTGCGGCAGGGTGTGCAGCACCCGCTGGTCGGCCGGGATCGCCA
Source organism: Pseudomonas sp. SMN5 (assembly GCF_052041925.1). Classification (NCBI taxonomy): domain Bacteria; kingdom Pseudomonadati; phylum Pseudomonadota; class Gammaproteobacteria; order Pseudomonadales; family Pseudomonadaceae; genus Pseudomonas; species Pseudomonas sp. SMN5. Next base: position 135,251 of record NZ_JBKGGX010000012.1, on the reverse strand, counting down.
CGGCCTGGGCCGCATCGAGCACGCGTTCAAGGTCCGCGGAGCTGACTTCGCGATCACGGATCGCCACGATGCCGTGGGAGTTCAGGCTGCGGATGTGATTGCCCGCCACGCCGACGAACGCCGAGTGGATCCGGCAACCGGCCATCAGCTGCGCTTCTTCGATGGCGCGCTGGATCGACTGCACGGTGGACTCGATGTTCACCACCACGCCTTTTTTCAAGCCACGGGACGGGTGCGTACCGATCCCGACGATGACCAGCGTGCCGTCGTCCGCGACCTCACCTACCAGCGCCACCACCTTGGAAGTGCCGATATCCAGACCGACGATCATTTTTCCGCTTTGCACGTTTGCCATGGGTCCTGCCTCTTCTTAATTCTTCGCGACGGCGGGTACGGCCGTCGTCGGCGCTACAGGTTCGCGCCAGCCAACAGCCAGGCCGTTGGCGTAGCGCAGATCGATGCGCGCAATGTTCGTAATCTGTTCTTTGAGCGTCTTGTCATAGATGGCAATGAAGCGGCGCATCTTTTCCACCAGGTTGCCGCGCCCGAGCAGCAGCTCGATGCCCGGTCCCGAGCTGCCCGCGCCAGTGGTCAGGAACCAGCTGCCGCGCTCACGCAACTCCAGGCGTGCGATGGAGAAGCCCAGCGGCCGCAACATCTGGCTCAACACCTGGTACTGCTGCATCACTTGCTGCTGGGCCCGCTGTGGACCGAACAGTTGAGGCAAATGTTCATAGTTGGCCAGTTCCCGTGGGGTGAACGCCTGGCCCTGGTTGTTCAACAGCGACTCGTCGCCCCAACGGGCCACCGGCAGTTGTTCTTCCAGGCGGATCGACACCTGGTCCGGCCAGACGCGCCGGACTTCGGCGTGGGCGATCCACGGCATCTGTTCCAGCTCGGTGCGCATGCCCGCCAGGTCGATGGTGAAGAAGCTCGACGCCACGTACGGGGCGATCCGCTGCTGCACCGCCTGCTGGCTGATGTAGCTCAGGTCGCCCTGGACGTTGATCCGGGCGATCGGCCGGTCGGCGTAAGGCAGCAGCCGCTGCGCGCCTTCATAGGTGCCGAACCCCAGCGCCACCAGCAGCACCGGCCAGAACAGGCTCTTGAGAAAACCAAAATTGGCTTTCGGCAGGCGCGCCGACATCGGCTCCTTGGCCACCATTCGGCTGGCACCCCGCGGCACCGGCTTGCGACCGGGTGCGGAGGGCTGATGACGAAGCGATGCGCCTTGCATGGCTTAACCTCTTGACTCTTGAGAGTCGACACTGGCCGCCAGGATCGACAGCACCAGTTGCTGGAAATCCAGGCCGGCGGCGCGGGCCGCCATCGGTACCAGACTGTGATCGGTCATGCCGGGAGCGGTGTTGACTTCCAGGAACCAGAACTGCCCATCGACGTCCTGCATCACGTCCGCCCGGCCCCAACCGGTAATACCGAGCGCCTCGCAGGCCTTGGCCGTGAGGTCCATCAGTTCTTGTTCCTTGGCACTGTCCAGCCCGCAAGGAATGCGGTACTGGGTATCGTTGGCGATGTACTTGGCGTCGTAGTCGTAGAACGTGTGCGGGGTGCCCAGCGCGATCGGGGGCAACACCTGGCCACGCAGGATGGCGATGGTGAACTCGGGACCGGTGATCCATTGCTCGACCAGCACTTGCGAATCGTAGGAACTGGCGTCTTTCCATGCCGCGGTCAACTCAGGCAGCGAATTCACTTTCGCCATGCCAATACTTGAACCTTCATGCGCCGGTTTGACGATCAAAGGAAAGCCCAGTTCCGTGGCCGCCGAAATACAATCGGCCTCGCTCGCCAGTACGGCGTGGCGCGGCGTCGGAATGCCGAGGCTGTGCCAGACTTGCTTGGTGCGCAGTTTGTCCATGGCCAGGGCCGACGCCAGGATGCCGCTGCCGGTGTAGGGAATGCCCAGGCATTCGAGCAGGCCTTGCATGCTGCCGTCTTCGCCACCGCGACCGTGAAGGATGATGAAGGCACGATCAATCTTTTCGCTCAGCAGGCGCTGCAGGAAATCATCGCCCACGTCGATGCCGAACGCGTCGACACCGGCACCTTGCAGGGCTTGCAGCACGGCATTGCCGGACTTGAGGGAGACCTCGCGCTCGGCGCTCTTGCCGCCGAACAGCACAGCCACGCGGCCGAAGGCTTTCGGGTCAAGGGTCGAGGCCAGGTTGGCGTAGGCAGCAGTCATTTCAGTTTCCCCTCGCTGGGCGCCACGATGGCTCCGGCGAATAACGGACTTTTCAACAGTTTCGGGGCCAGGCCTCCGATGTCACCGGCACCCTGGCACAGCAGGATGTCGCCGGCGCGCAGCAGCGGTTTGACCAGCGGCGCGAGGTCCACGCCGCGGTCGATGTAAATCGGATCGAGCTGGCCGCGCTGACGGATGCTGTGGCACAGCTGGCGACTGTCGGCCCCCGGGATCGGCTCTTCGCCGGCCGGATAGACGTCCATCAGCAGCAGTACGTTGGCGTCGGCCAATACCTGGACGAAATCGTCGTACAGGTCACGGGTACGGCTATAGCGGTGCGGCTGGTAGACCATCACCAGGCGCCGCTCCGGCCAGCCACCGCGCACGGCCTTGATCACCGCCGCGACTTCGGTCGGGTGGTGGCCGTAGTCGTCCACCAACATCACGTTGCCGCCGTCCACCGGCAGTTCGCCGTAGACCTGGAAGCGCCGGCCCACGCCCTGGAACCCGGACAGGCCCTGGACGATGGCTTCGTCGCTGACGCCTTCGTCGGTAGCGATGCAGATGGTTGCCAGGGCATTGAGCACGTTGTGATTGCCCGGCATGTTGACCGACACGTCCAGCGGCTCGCGGTCGGGGCGCAGCACGGTAAAGAAGGTCTGCATGCCCTGCTGGCGCACGTTGATGGCGCGCACGTCGGCCTCTTCGCCAAAGCCGTAGGTCACCGTCGGACGCTTGACCAGTGGCAGGATCTCGCGCACCACCGGATCGTCCAGGCACACCACCGCCAGACCGTAGAACGGCAGGTTGTGCAGGAACTCGACGAAGGTTTTCTTCAGTTTGTTGAAGTCACCGTCGTAGGTCGCCATGTGGTCGGCGTCGATGTTGGTGACCACCGCCACCAGCGGTTGCAGATGCAGGAAGCTGGCATCGCTCTCATCGGCTTCGGCGATCAGGTAGCGGCTGGTGCCCAACTGGGCATTGGTGCCCGCAGCATTCAAGCGGCCACCGATCACGAAAGTCGGGTCCAGGCCACCGGCGGCGAACACCGAGGCGATCAGGCTGGTGGTGGTGGTCTTGCCGTGAGTACCGGCGACGGCGATGCCGTGGCGATAGCGCATCAGCTCGGCCAGCATCTCGGCCCGCGGCACCACCGGAATACGCCGTTCCAGAGCGGTGGCGACTTCCGGGTTGGAGGTGTTCACGGCGCTGGAAACCACCAGCACGTCGGCAGCAGCGGCGTTCTCGGCACGATGCCCGATGAAAATCCGGGCGCCGAAGGACTCCAGGCGCTCGGTGACCGGCGAAGCCTTCAGGTCGGAACCGGAAACCTCGTAGCCCAGGTTCAGCAGCACTTCGGCGATCCCGCACATGCCCACGCCGCCGATACCGACGAAGTGGATGCGACGGATACGGCGCATTTCCGGTTGTGGCATGGCTTTGCGATTCTCAACCATGGGCCACCTCCAGGCAGGTATCGACCACTTGGGCCGTGGCATCGGGTTTGGCCAGGCGGCGCGCGGCGCGGGCCATGTCTTCAAGTCGTTGCGGCTGCATCAAAACCTCTGTCAGGCGGGCGGCAAGATCCGCGGCGCCAGTCGTTCTTTGCGGCATCAGGAAGGCAGCACCTTCGCGAGCCAAATAGTCGGCGTTGCGGGTCTGGTGATCGTCGATGGCATGGGGCAAGGGCACCAGCATCGAGGGCAGACCGGCGGCAGCCAGTTCGCTGATGGTCAGCGCGCCTGCGCGGCACACCACCAGGTCGGCCCAGCCATAGGCCTGGGCCATGTCTTTGATGAAAGGCTGAACCTGCGCCTCGACGCCGGCGGCGCGGTAGCGTTCGGCGGTCACTCCATCGTGGTTTTTGCCGGCCTGGTGAAACACTTCCGGACGCAGTTCGGGTGCGACCTGCGACAGGGCTTCGGGCAGCAATTTGTTCAACGGCTCTGCGCCCAGGCTTCCACCCAGGATCAGCAAGCGCGCCTTGCGTCCGGCCAGGGCCGGGCGCGGTGTATCGAGAAACAGCTCGGTACGCACCGGATTACCGGTGGTGCGGCGGCTGCCCGACAGGGTAAAGGTGTCGGGAAAGGCTTCACAGACCCGGGCGGCCAACGGCACCAGTAACCGATTGGCGGTACCGGCCACGGCGTTCTGCTCGTGAACGATCACCGGCACCCCGGCCAGTTTGGCCGCGACGCCGCCGGGACCAGTCACATAACCGCCAAACCCCACCACGCAGACCGGCCGCAACCGACGGATCACCGCCCGGGCCTGCCAGATGGACCGGAGCAACATCAGCGGCGCCTTGAGCAGCGACAGCTTGCCTTTGCCCCGCAGGCCGCTGGCGTCGATCCGGTGCAACTCAAGGCCTGCGCCGGGCACCAGTTCGTTCTCGATACCCCGAGGCGTGCCCAGCCAGTGCACGGTATAGCCGCGTGCCTGGAATTCCCGGGCACAGGCCAGCGCCGGGAACACATGCCCGCCGGTCCCGCCGGCCATGATCAGCACGTTAGCGCCCATGAGTCGGCTCCTCGGCGAAGTCGCTCTCATGGAACTCCATCTCTTCGCTGCCCAGGTGGGTTCGACTCTCCCACTCGATGCGCAGCAACAAACCCAGGCAGGCACAGCAGATCACCAGGGAACTACCGCCATAGCTGAGAAACGGCAGCGTCAGGCCCTTGGTCGGCAAGAGGCCGACGTTCACGCCGATGTTGATCAGGAACTGGCCGATCCACAGGAACGACAGGCCATACGCTACGTAGGCCGCGAAAAACTGCTTGGCCTTCTCGGCCCACAAACCGATGTACATGCCGCGCACGCAGACGAACACGAACAGCGCGACGGTGCACAGGGAACCGACCACGCCCAGCTCTTCGGCCAGCACCGAGAACACGAAGTCGGTGTGGGCTTCCGGCAGGTAGAACTGCTTCTGCACACTGTTGCCCAGGCCGACGCCCAGCCATTCGCCACGGCCGAATGCGATCAGTGCCTGGGTCAACTGGTAGCCGGAACCGAACTGGTCGGCCCACGGGTCAGTGAACGTGATCAGGCGCGCCATCCGATAGGGTTGCGCCTGAACCAGCACCGTCACGGCCGCCACTGCCAGCGCCACCATCAGGATGAAACGGAACAGCCCGACGCCGCCCAGAAACAGCATCGCTGCCGCCGCGCCCATCATCACTACCGTGGCGCCGAAGTCCGGCTCCATCAGCAACAGCCCCGCCATCGGCAGCAGGACGATGAACGGCTTGAAGAAGCCCATCCAGCTCTCGCGCACTTCCTTCTGGCGCCGCACCAGGTAGCCGGCCAGGAAGAGCACGACGAAGACCTTGGCGATTTCCGAAGGCTGGACGTTGAAGAAACTGAAGCCGATCCAGCGCATCGAGCCGTTGACCTCGCGGCCGATGCCCGGCACCAGCACCAGCACCAGCAGACCGAAGGCCCCGAGCAGCATCATCCAGCCCAGGCGCTGCCAGGTGGCGATCGGCACCATCATGGTCACAACGCACGCACCCAGGCCGATCACCAGGTAAATCAGGTGGCGAATCATGTGATAAAGCGTGTTGCCCGACTGCACGGCGGCCACTTCCGAGGATGCCGAGGTGATCATCACCAGGCCCAGGCCCAGTAGCGCCAGGCAACCGGCAAGCATCGGGAAGTCCAGGTCGATGCCGCGCCCGGTGATCAACGGTGACGGATAGGGCTTGATGACATTCATCAGGCTCATGCCAAGTCCTCCGCGGCCCGGGCGAACAACTGTCCGCGTTCTTCGTAGTTCTTGAACATGTCGAAACTGGCGCAGGCCGGCGACAACAGGACCGCGTCGCCCGGTTGTGCCAGGGCGCGGCATTGCTGCACCGCTTCGTCCAACGACGCCACACGCACCAGCGGCACGGCGTCGCCGAGCGCCTGGGCGATCAGTTCGCGGTCACGGCCCATCAGCACCACGGCGCGGCAGTTGGCTGCCACCGGATCACGCAGGTCCTTGAAGTCGGCACCCTTGCCATCGCCGCCGGCGATCAGCACCAGCTTGCCTGTAATATCCGCGCCCAGGCCTTCGATGGCGGCCAGTGCGGCGCCGACGTTGGTGGCCTTGGAATCGTTGTACCAGGCCACGCCATCCAGGTCGCGCACCCACTGGCAGCGGTGTTCGAGGCCGGCGAAGGTACGCAGGGCCGAGAGCATGGCGTCGAACGGCAGGCCGACCGCATGCCCCAGGGCCAGCGCCGCCAAGGCATTGGCCTGGTTGTGGGCGCCGCGGATCTTCAGTTCACGTACCGGCATCAGGTTCTGGAATTCGAAGGCCAGGTATTTCTCGCCGTTCTCTTCGCGCAAGCCGAAGCCTTTGAAATCCGGAACGCCCAGGCCGAAGGACCAGCACGGCATGCCCTCGCCCAGCAACGGCCGGGTCAGGGCGTCCTGACGGTTGAACACCACTTGCCGGGCGCCGCGGAAGATCCGGTGCTTGGCCAGGTGGTAAGCCGGCAGGCCGCTGTAGCGGTCCATATGGTCTTCGCTGATGTTGAGCACGGTCGCCACTTCGGCGCCCAGGTGATCGGTGGTTTCCAGTTGGAAGCTCGACAGCTCCATCACGTACAGCTCGACGTCGTCGCTGAGCAGGTCCAGCGCCGGTGTACCGAGGTTGCCGCCCACGGCGACGCGCTTGCCGGCCGCGGCCGCCATCTCGCCCACCAGGGTGGTGACGGTGCTTTTCGCATTGGAACCGCTGATGGCCACAATTGGCGCCTTGGCGTTACGCGCGAACAACTCGATGTCGCCGGACAAACGCACGCCACGGGCAGCGGCAGCCTGCAGGGCCGGGGTCGCCAGGGCCAGGCCAGGGCTCACGTAGAGCTCATCGGCGCGGCACAGGAATTCGACGTCCAGCTCGCCACAACGCACCTCCACCTGCGGATAGTCACGCCGCAGCGTGGCCAGCTCAGGTGGATTTTCCCGCGTATCGGCAACGGCAAACGACACGCCCCGGTTCGCCAGGAAGCGAACCAGGGACATGCCGCTCTTGCCGAGGCCGACAACGATGCGGAAGTGGTCGGAAGCGATCAGGGACACTCGTTCTACCTCAGCTTCAGGGTGGCCAGGCCGATCAGCACCAGAATCACGGTGATGATCCAAAAACGGACGATCACACGTGGCTCGGGCCAGCCCTTGAGTTCAAAGTGGTGGTGGATCGGCGCCATGCGGAAAACGCGGCGGCCGGTCAATTTAAAGGAGGCGACCTGAATGACGACTGACAGGGTCTCCATCACGAAGACGCCGCCCATGATGAACAGGACGATTTCCTGGCGAACGATCACCGCGATGGTGCCCAGGGCCGCGCCCAGCGCCAACGCACCGACGTCACCCATGAAGACCTGCGCCGGGTAGGTGTTGAACCACAGGAAGCCCAGTCCGGCACCGATCAGCGCACCGCAGAACACGATCAGCTCGCCCGCCCCTGGCACATACGGGATCAGCAAGTACTCGGCGAATTTCACGTTACCCGACAGGTAGCAGAAGATCCCCAGCGCGCCGCCGACCATGACCGTTGGCATGATTGCCAGGCCGTCGAGGCCATCGGTGAGGTTCACCGCGTTGCTCGAACCGACGATCACCAGGTAGGTCAGGACGATGAAGCCGGCACCCAACGGAATGCTGTAGTCCTTGAGCATCGGCAGGATCAGGGTGGTTTCCACCGGCGAAGCGGCCGTCATATAAAGGAAGATCGCTGCGCCAAGGCCGAACACCGACTGCCAGAAATACTTCCAGCGGCTTGGCAGCCCGCGGGAGTTCTTCTCGATGACCTTGCGATAATCGTCGACCCAGCCGATGGCGCCGAAAAACAGGGTCACCAGCAACACGACCCAGACGTAGCGGTTCGCCAGGTCGGCCCACAGCAACGTACTGACGCCAATCGAGGACAGGATCAGCGCACCGCCCATGGTCGGGGTACCGGACTTGGACAGGTGCGATTGCGGGCCGTCGTTACGCACCGACTGGCCGATTTGCAGGTTCTGCAAAGTGCGGATCATCCACGGACCCAGGAACAGTGACAACGTCAGCGCGGTCAGCACACCCAGAATCCCGCGCAGGGTCAGGTACTGGAAGACCGCGAAGCCTTTGTAGAACTGTTGCAGGTACTCCGCTAGCAGCAGCAGCATCAATGTTTCTCCGTACGGGTGCCGCACAGCGCCGCGACGATGTTTTCCATCGCTGCGCTACGAGAGCCCTTGATCAATAGGGTGGTGTTCGGGTCCTGCTCGGCGCCCAGCGCCCGGATCAGCTCGGCCTGCGTCGCAAAATGCCGGCCGTGCTCGCCGAAGGCGGCGACCGCATGGGCCATCATCGGACCGACGGCATACAGCGCATCGACCTTGCCGCGCGCATAGGCGCCGACATCGTGGTGACCTTGTTGCGCCCATTCGCCCAGCTCGCCGATATCCCCCAGTACCAGCACGGTACGGCCGGAAAAACCGGCAAGGATATCCACCGCCGCGCACATGGATGTCGGGTTGGCGTTGTAGGTGTCGTCGATCACGCGCATGCCATTGCTGGCCAACTGCGCGACGGTGCGTCCCTTGACCGGCTGCACCGCGTTCAGCCCGGCAACGATGCCCGGCAACGACACGCCCAGGGCATGGGCGGCAGCGGCGGCGGCCAGGGCATTGGCAACGTTATGAGTGCCCAGCAGGTTCAACTGGACCCGCTCGGCGCCATCCGGACCGTGCAGATTGAAAGCCGGGCAACCCCGGGCGTCGCGGTCCAGGTCACTGGCATAGAAATTCGCCGCGACGTTGCTCAAGGCAAAGGTCAGCACCTTGCGCTCGCCGGCACGGGTCTTCCAGATCTCGAAGGCCTTGTCGTCGAGATTCAACACGGCGACACCATCGGCCGCCAGCCCTTCAATGATCTCGCCCTTGGCCTCGACGATTTTTTCCGGGCCGCCGAACTCGCCGACGTGGGCGGTCCCGGCATTGTTGAGCACGGCCACGTGGGGTTTGGTCAGGCCCACGGTGTAGGCGATCTCGCCGAGCCGCGAAGCGCCCAGCTCAATGACCGCGGCGCTATGTTCCGGCGCCAGCTCCAGCAAAGTCAGCGGCACGCCCAGGTCGTTGTTCAGGTTGCCACGGGTTGCCAGCACCGGACCGCGGGTGCGCAGGATGCTCGCGAGCATTTCCTTGACCGTGGTCTTGCCGCTGGAACCGGTGATGGCCGCGACCGGCTTGTCGAAGGCAGCGCGGTTCAGCGCCCCGAGCTGGCCCAGGGCCTGGCGGGTATCCTCTACCTGCAACTGAGGCAAGGTGCTGTTGGTCACTTCACGCTCGACCAGTGCCGCGACCGCGCCCTTGGCGGCGACCTCGTTGAGGTAATCGTGGCCGTCGAAACGCGGCCCGGTCAGGGCGACGAACAACTGCCCCGCTGCAATGGCCCGGCTGTCGATGCTGACGCCGTCGAAACTGGCGTCGGCCGCGACGAGGCGTGCGTTCAGGGCGTTGGTCAGTTCGCTGAGCTTCAAGGCCTTAAGCATGGCCCACCTCCCACGCGGTCAAGGCATGATCGGCTTCCACCAGATCGGAGAAAGGCTGGCGTTCACCGTTGATTTCCTGATAGTCCTCATGCCCTTTGCCCGCCAGGACGACGACGTCGTCCGCCGAGGCGCTGGCGATCAATCGGGCGATGGCCTGGCCGCGACCGGCCACGAAATCGACGTTATCGACGGCCGAGAAACCGGCACGGATGTCGTCGAAGATCCGCAACGGGTCTTCACTGCGTGGATTGTCATCGGTCACCAGCACGCCATCGGCCAGCCGCTCGACCACTTCGGCCATCAGCGGGCGCTTGCCGCGATCACGGTCACCGCCGCAGCCGAACAGGCACAGCAACCGGCCCTTGGCGTGAGGCCGCAGGGCCGACAGGACTTTTTCCAGGGCATCGGGGGTGTGGGCGTAGTCGACCACCACCAGCGGCTGGGTACCGCCACCCAGGCGTTGCATGCGTCCGGCCGGACCTTCGAGCTTCGGCAGGACCTTGAGGATTTCGTCCAGCGCGTAGTCCAGGCCGAGCAAGGCGCCGATGGCGGCCAGCACATTGCTCAGGTTGAAGCGGCCCAGCAAGGTGCTGCGCAGGTGATGCTCGCCCTGGGGCGTGACCAGCGTGGCACGCACGCCTTCGTCATCGAACTGCGCCTGGCGTACATAAAGGTAGGCGCTGGCATCTTCCAGGCTATAGGTGATCAACCGCGACTCGCGCTTGTCGGCGGCCAGTTGCCGGCCGAATTCGTCATCGAGGTTGATGACCCGGCATTTCAGGTCATTCCAGGCAAACAGCTTGGCCTTGGCTTCGCCGTAGGCCTGCATCGTGCCGTGGTAATCCAGGTGATCGCGGGACAGGTTGGTCAACACCGCAACGTCAAAGGCGAGCGCGCTGACGCGCCCCTGGTCCAGGCCATGGGAAGAGACTTCCATGGCGACGGCCTTGGCACCGGCCTTCTTCAGGTCGGCCAGCGTCGCTTGTACGGCAACCGGGTTCGGCGTGGTGTGCAAGCCACTCTCCAGCGCGCCATGGAAACCGTTGCCCAGGGTCCCGACGATGCCGCAATGCTGGCCGAGCAGGTCCAGAGCCTGGGCCACCAGTTGAGTGACGCTGGTCTTACCGTTGGTGCCGGTCACGCCGATCAGGTTCAGATGCCGGCTCGGTTCGCCATAGAAGCGCCCGGCGATATCCGACAGCTGCGCCGCCAGGCCCTTGACCGGAATCAGCGGTACGTCGGTGATCGGCAGCACGGTGGCACCGTCCACTTCATAAGCCACCGCCGCCGCGCCACGCTTCAGAGCGTCGGCGATGTGGGCACGGCCATCGAAGCGGGCACCGGGCACAGCCAGGAACAGGTCCCCAGCCCGTACATTACGGCTATCGAGGGCCAGCTCACGGATCAGCAGGTCGTGACCGGCGTGGGCGAAAATCTTGTTCAGGCTCAGGGACATCAGCCACGCCCTCCTTCGGCTTTCAAGGGAATGACCGGTGCGGTATTGGCCTGCTGGGTCGGCGGCAGGTTATCCGGGGTAATGTTCATCAGGCGCAGGGTGCCGGACATCACTTTGCTGAACACCGGCGCCGAAACCAGACCACCGAAGTAACCGGCCTTGCTCGGTTCGTCGATGACCACGACGATCGCATAGCGCGGATCGCTCATCGGGCCGAAGCCGGCGAACAGCGATCGATAGGAGTTCTCGGCATAGCCTTTGGTGCCCACGGAGGTTTTCCGGGCCGTACCCGACTTGCCCGCCACGTGGTAGGCCGGGACCTGGGCACGATAGACGCCACGCGGCGCCTCGATCACTTGCTGCAACATGCCCTGCATGGTCTTGGCGACGTTTTCCGGGATCACCTGGGTGGCCTGCGGCGGCTTGTCGGTCTTGATCAGGGTCAGCGGGACGATGCGCCCGTTGTTGGCCAGCGCGGAAAACGCGTGGACGAGCTGAATCGCCGTCACGGAAACACCGTAGCCGTAGGACAACGTAGCCGTCTCGGCCTTGCGCCAGTCGCGATAGTTCGGCAGGTTGCCGACACGCTCGCCAGGGAAGCCCAGGCCGGTGTCCTGGCCGAGGCCGATTTTCTGGGCGAGACGGTAGATGGTTTCACCGCCGATATCGAAGGCGATCTTGCTCATGCCTACGTTACTGGAATTGATCAGGATGCCGGTCAGGTCGAGTACCGGGCCTTCGGTCTTGGACACGTCGCGAATGGTGTACTTGCCGATCTGCAAGGTGCCTGGATACACCTCGACGGTGTCGCTCGGCTTCCAGCGCCCGGTCTCCAGGGCAGCGGCCATGGACACGGCTTTCATGGTCGAGCCCGGCTCGAACACGTCGATCATCGCGCGGTTGCGCATCATCGCCGGCTGCAGGTTGCGGCGGTTGTTGGGGTTGTAGGTCGGCTGGTTGACCATGGCCAGGATCTCGCCGGTCTTGACGTCCATGATCACCAGGCTACCGGCCTTGGCGCCGTTCTCGACGATGGCGTTGCGCAGCTCGCGGTTGGCCAGGTATTGCAGGCGCAGGTCAATGGACAACGCCAAGGGCTTGCCGGCCTTGGCGTTTTTGGTGACCTGGACATCCTTGATCAGCCGGCCGCGCCGGTCCTTGATGACCTGGCGCTTGCCGGCGACTCCGGCGAGCCACTCGTCGTAGGCCAGCTCGACACCTTCGCGACCTCGATCATCGATGTCGGTAAACCCGACCATGTGTGCCGTGACTTCGCCGGCCGGGTAGAAACGCCGGAACTCTTCGATGCCATAGACGCCCGGTACCTTGAGGTCGAGCACGCTCTGGCCCTGCTCGGGGGTCAACCCGCGCACCAGATAAATGAATTCTTTATTGGCCTGGGATTCGAGGCGCTCGGCCAGGGCCTTGGGATCTTGCCCGAGGGCGGCGGCCAGTGCAGGCCATTTTTCCTTGGCCTGTTGCATTTCCTTGGCATTGGCCCACAGGGTGGTCACCGGCGTACTCACGGCCAGCGGTTCGCCATTGCGGTCAGTGATCAGGCCACGGTGAGCCGGGATCGGGATATGCCGCACGCTGCGGGCATCGCCCTGCCCCTTGAGGAAATCACGGTCGACGACCTGCAGGTCGATGATGCGCCAGGAAATCGCGGCCACCATGATCCCGAGCAGCCCCAGGACCAGACGGAACCGCCACGGGAACAATGCTCCTTCGAGCTTCATCATGGCGCCACCATCTGCACTTCGGCGGCGCCGGGAATGCGCATTTTCAGTTGTTCGGTGGCCAACACTTCGATGCGACTGTGGGCGGTCCAAGTGCTTTGCTCCAGGATCAACCGCCCCCACTCAGCCTGCGCCTTGTCGCGCACGCTCAGTTCGTTGTAAAGGGTGTTGAGCAACTGCCGGTTCCAGTGCGCGCTATAGGATACGGCGATGGCCGACACGAGCACGCCGATAAACAGCAGCAGCATGAAAAAGCTGCCGCCGGGCAGTGGCTTGGCGAAGAGCTTGCTCACCGCAACTTCTCCGCAACACGCATGACGGCACTACGGGCCCGAGGGTTGACCTTGAGTTCGGCCTCGGAGGCGAACTGGGCCTTGCCATGGATCTTGATTTTCGGCACGAAGGCTTCGAAACGCACCGGCAGGTTACGCGGCAGGTTATCGGCTTCGCCCTTGGTGAGTTTGCGCATGAACAGTTTGACGATACGGTCTTCCAGGGAATGGAAGCTGATCACCACCAGACGACCGCCGACTTCCAGGACGTCGAGCGCTGCCTCGAGGCCGGCCTCCAGGTCGCCCAGCTCATTATTGACGTGGATGCGCAATCCCTGGAAAGCACGGGTCGCCGGGTTCTTGCCCTTTTCCCAAGCCGGATTGGCAACTTTCAGCACCTCGGCCAGATCGCCGGTACGCTCGAATGGCTTGATGTCACGGCGCTCCACCACGGCGCGCGCCATCCGACCGGAGAAGCGTTCTTCACCGTACTCCTTGAAGACCCGGGCAATTTCTTCCACCGGCGCGGTATTGACGAATTCGGCGGCGCTGATACCGCGGGACGGATCCATGCGCATGTCCAGCGGGCCGTCGTTGAGGAAGCTGAAGCCACGCTCCGGGTCGTCCAGTTGCGGCGACGACACGCCCAGATCCAGCAAAACACCGTTGACCTTGCCTGTCAGGCCGCGCCCGGCGACCTCCGAGCCCAACTCGGCAAAGCTGCGCTGCACAACGACAAAGCGGCCGTCTTCGGCCGCCAGCGCTTGCCCGGTGGCAATCGCTTGAGGATCTTTATCGAATCCCAACAGCCGTCCACCCGGACCGAGCTTGCTGAGGATCAACCGGCTGTGCCCGCCACGCCCGAACGTACCGTCCAGATAGCAGCCATCAGGACGTACGGCGAGAGCCTCGACGGCTTCGTCAAGCAGTACGGTGATGTGGTTAAAGCCGCTATCAATAGTCACAGGATCAAATCACGCAGTTCATCAGGCATGGCGCCCGGTTGTTGAATAGCAGCGAGGTCAGCGGCAGAAACCGCGTTCCAGGCATCTTCGTCCCACAGTTGGAACTTGTTCAGTTGCCCCACCAGCATGGCGCGCTTGTCGAGCCTGGCGTATTCGCGCAGGCGCGGCGGAACCAGAAATCGACCGCTGCCATCAAGCTCCAGGTCGACCGCGTTACCAATCAGCAGGCGTTGCAGGCGGCGATTTTCTTCACGCAAGGACGGCAGTGCGCGCAGTTTGGTTTCGATGATTTCCCACTCATCCAGAGGGTAAACGCACAAACATGGATCAACGGCGTCGATCGTGACGATTAATTGGCCAGAACTACGCGAAACGAGCTCGTCACGGTACCGGCTCGGCATGGCGAGACGGCCCTTTGCATCGAGACTGATAGCGTTAGCTCCGCGAAACACGTCAGCGTTTCTCCAAGATTTAGCGTTTTACGCTCAAAAAACCCACTTCATGCCACTTTCCGCCACTTGCGCACACTATAGGAATGCGCCCACTGCACCGTCAAGGCGCGGATTGAAGGAAAAGCCTTATAGATCGGAGATTTAGGAGCGTTTCAGGAGGGGAAACAAGAATCTGACGTAGGAAATTTCGCCTCAACTTGAGAGAGCACAGGAGGCTGCGCGCACAAGTTAAAGTAATTTATTAAGAGTAAGAATTTTTTGGTCTTAGGAACTGCGCCTGCCAGTGATTCCGGCAAGGTGGGGAAAGGTGGAGAGTCGATCTGTAAGCCGGGTTCTGTCTTGAACAGTCATTCGTCTACGATGGCCATCACTGGACATCTTTAGCAACCTACCCGGTCCCAGCGCGGGCCACGCCTTGGGACCCTATTTGGTCTTGCTCCAAGTGGGGTTTACCTAGCCACGAACTGTTGCCAGCCGTGCGGTGCGCTCTTACCGCACCTTTTCACCCTTACCGGCGCCGAAACGCTTAGGCGGTTATTTTCTGTGGCACTTTCCGTAGGCTCACGCCTCCCAGGCATTACCTGGCACTTCGCCCTATGGAGCCCGGACTTTCCTCCCCCCCCTAATTTTCATAGGGGGCAGCGACTGTCCGATCGACTCTCCGCCGCGAAGGTTAACGGTAGAGCGCCGCAAGAACAAGCGATAAAAGCCTTGGGCCAGCCCGCCCCCTGCCTTTACTGGCCCTTCTGTTTATCCAGCGCGACCTGGTACAGCACATTCTTGCGCTCGCCGGTGATCTGCGCCGCGAGGGCGGCGGCGCGTTTGAGGGGCATTTCCTCGAGCAGCAGGTTCAGGATGCGCATCGCTTCGCTGCTGACCGCCTCTTCGTTGTCCGGCGGCGTCCAGCCCGCCACCAGCACCACGCATTCACCGCGCTGCTGGTTGCTGTCGCTCTCGACGAAAGCACGCAGCTCGGCCAATGGCAGGCCCTTGAGGGTTTCAAAGGTCTTGGTCAACTCACGGGCCAGCAGCGCCGGACGCTCGGCGCCAAATACCAGCTCCATGTCTTGCAGGCACTCCAGAATACGGTGCGGCGCCTCATAGAAGATCAACGTCCTGGGTTCCTCCTTTATAGCCTCCAGGCGTGCGCGCCGCCCGACAGCCTTGGCCGGCAGGAAACCTTCGAAGATGAAACGGTCCGACGGCAAGCCGGCTGCCGACAGTGCTGCGATCAGGGCGCACGCCCCCGGCACTGGCACCACGTTGATCCCGGCCGCCCGGGCCTGGCGCACCAGATGATAGCCAGGATCGGAGATCAGCGGCGTTCCCGCATCGGAGATCAGCGCGACGTTATCGCCCGCCAGCAATCGAGTGATAAACCGACTGCCTTCGTCCCGCTCGTTGTGCTCGTGACAGGCCGCCAATGGCGTCGAAATACCGAAATGTTGCAGCAAGCGCTGGGAATGGCGGGTGTCTTCGGCTGCAATGAGTGCCACGTCCTGCAGGATTTTCAGCGCCCGAGCGCTGATATCGTCCAGGTTGCCAATGGGCGTCGCCACCACATAAAGCGAGCCAGCAGCGGAATTCAAAGCACCTGGAGCAGTCAAAACGCACACCTCATGATGGGTAAAAACCGCCATTGTAGCGTGTGACGGTCGTCTGAGCTGTTCACATCAGCCATTGTGGCGAGGGAGCTT
The DNA here is from genome assembly GCF_052041925.1 of Pseudomonas sp. SMN5. Taxonomy (NCBI): domain Bacteria; kingdom Pseudomonadati; phylum Pseudomonadota; class Gammaproteobacteria; order Pseudomonadales; family Pseudomonadaceae; genus Pseudomonas; species Pseudomonas sp. SMN5. The sequence continues at coordinate 118,939 of NZ_JBKGGX010000012.1, read as the reverse complement.
GCTCCCGCTCGGCCGGTCCGCGGTCGGGCGCAGCAGCCGTAAAAACCTGCAACCGCATCGTGATGTACCTTGTTCAATGGTTTGTTGGGGCTGCTGCGCAGCCCAGCGGGAGCAAGCTCCCTCGCCACAGAGGCAATACCCAGTCTTTTGTGGTGCCGCACTCTTTGAAATACCTAAATCGATCGATTCACACCACCGACATCGCGCCCCGGCCAGTGCTTGGGTACAATTCGACGCTAATTTGATCTCGTATCAGGAACATTTACATGATCGCTTGCCTGCGGCTGCTCTCCGCCCTTTGCCTCGCTGCCCTCCTGGCGGCCTGCGCCAGTTCGCCCTCGTCCAGTCTTGGCGAACTTCCACGGACCCCGGATGCCAGTATCGAGCAGTTGCTCGAAGAGGCCGCCCAAAGCAAAACCCCGGAAAAAGCCGCACTGCTGCGCCTGAGTGCCGCCGACCTGGCTTATCGCCAGGGCAACGCCGGCCAGTCCGCACAGATCCTGCAACAAGTACCCATGGAGCAACTCAAGCCTGGCCAGCAGATTTTCGCCAACACGCTGTCGGCTGAGCTGGCAATGACGCGCAATCAACCCAAGGCCGCGCTGACTGCCCTGAGCCATCCCAGCCTGCAACACCTGAGCGAAATGCCGGTGGAGCAGCAAGTGCGCACCGGCACCGTGCGCGCCCGCGCCCTGGAGGCCGAAGGCCAGACGCTGGCCGCCGCCAAGGAACGCATCTTCATCGCGCCGCTGCTCAAGGACGACGCCGCGGCGAAAAACCACGAAGCCATCTGGTCGTTGATCGCCTCGTTGCCCACCGACCAACTGCAACCGACCTCCAACGATGACCTGGGTGGCTGGTTGAGCCTGGCCCAGGTAGTGAAGACGGCCGGCACCCTGGAACAGCAGCAAGCGGCCATCGACCACTGGCGCGAACAGAACCCGAAGCACCCCGCCGCCGTGCAACTGCCGACGCCGCTGGTCAAGCTCAAGGAACTGGCCAGCCAGCCACTGAGCAAGATCGCCTTGCTGCTGCCGCAGAACGGCCAGCTGGCCTCCGTCGCCAAGGCCCTGCGTGATGGTTTCATGGCCGCGCACTACCAGGCCCAACAGGCCGGGCAGAAGCCGCCGAGCATCCAGTTCTATGACAGCTCCAGCCTGACCTCCATGGACGAGTTCTATCGCAAGGCCCAGGCTGACGGCGTGCAACTGGTGGTCGGCCCACTGGAGAAACCTCTGGTCAAGCAGATCAGCAGCCGCCCGCAACTGCCGATCACTACCCTCGCCCTGAACTACAGCGAAGGCGAACAAGGGCCACCGCAACTGTTCCAATTCGGCCTGGCTCCCGAGGACGAAGCCCGCGAAGTCGCTCGCCGCGCCCGCGCCGATGGCCTGCATCGCGCCGCCGTGATGGTGCCGAAGAGCGAATGGGGTGACCGCGTATTGAAAGCCTTCAGCCAGGACTGGCAAGGCAACGGCGGCACCATCATTGCCGTGGAGCGCGTCGACCAGCCGGTCCAACTGGCCCAGCAGATCGCCGACATGTTCCAATTGCGTCAGAGCGAAGGTCGCGCCAAGAGCCTGCAAAGCACCGTTGGCACCAACGTCGCCGCTCAGCCGTCGCGTCGCCAGGACATCGAATTCATTTTCCTGGCATCGACCCCGCAACAGGCCCAGCAGATCAAGCCGACCCTGAACTTCCAGTACGCCGGTGACGTGCCGGTCTATGCGACATCCCTGGTGTTCAGCGCCAGTGGCGACCAGAACCAGTACAACGACATGAACGGCATCCGCTTCTGCGAAACCCCGTGGCTGCTCGATGCCAATGACCCGCTGCGCAAGCAGGTCACTGCCCAGTGGCCACAGGCCGGCGGCACTCTGGGCCGGCTGTACGCGATGGGTGTAGATGCCTATCGCCTGGCACCGCGCCTCGGCCAGCTCAAGACCCTGCCGGACAGCCGCATCGAAGGCCTGTCGGGTAGCCTGGCGGTGTCCGCGTCCCAGCGCGTACAGCGTCAATTGCCATGGGCCGAGTTCGTCAACGGTCAGATCCAGCGCCTGCCGGACACCCAGCGCTGATGCCTGAGCGATCACGCCAGCAAAGCGGACGGGATGCCGAGGGCCTGGCCCTCGCGCATCTCCAGCAGCAAGGCCTGCGGCTGGTGGCGCAGAACTGGCTGTGCAAACGCGGCGAGCTTGATCTGGTCATGCTTGATGGCGATACAGTAGTATTCGTCGAAGTCCGCTACAGAAAGAACACCCAGTGGGGTGGCGCGCTCGACAGCATCGACGCACGCAAGCGTCAGAAGCTTATCTTCGCCGCGCAGTATTTCCTGCAACGCGAAACCCGCTGGGCCGATCACCCCTGCCGTTTCGACGTGGTTGCCATCGATAGCAATGCCGATCAGCTGAACTGGCTGCAAAACGCCTTCGACAGTTGAACATCCATGTTCATGACAAGCCGAACCGGACACTTCCACCCAATTTCTGCTCTTTGCTTTGCGCGCCGCACACGTTTGTGCCGATAAGTCGCGCTACTTAAGGTCACACAGATGGACATGCAATCGCGAATTCGCCAGCTCTTCCAGGCCAGTATCGATACCACGCAACAGGCGATGGACGTCCTTGCACCGCACATCGAGCAAGCCAGCCAAGTGATGGTCAATGCCCTGCTCAACGAGGGCAAGATGCTGTCTTGCGGCAACGGCGGCTCGGCCGGCGATGCCCAGCACTTCTCCTCGGAACTGCTCAACCGCTTCGAGCGCGAGCGCCCGAGCCTGCCGGCGATTGCGCTGACCACCGACAGCTCGACGATCACCTCGATCGCCAATGACTACAGCTACAACGAGGTGTTCTCCAAACAGATCCGCGCCTTGGGCCAACCCGGCGATGTGCTGTTGGCGATTTCCACCAGCGGCAACTCGGCCAATATTATTCAAGCGATCCAGGCCGCACATGATCGCGAAATGATTGTCGTAGCATTGACCGGTCGTGACGGCGGCGGCATGGCTTCACTGCTGCTGCCTGAAGATGTCGAGATTCGCGTACCGGCCACTGTCACCGCACGTATCCAGGAAGTCCACCTGCTGGCGATCCATTGCCTTTGCGACTTGATCGACAGCCAACTGTTCGGGAGTGAAGAATGACCCCTAATCGCCTCGGCCTTCTGGCCCTGACCCTGTGCCTTGGCATCAGCGGTTGCACCTCGGTGGTTAACGCCAGCCGGGAAGCGCCGATCGAAGATGACCGCGGCACCCGCACCTTCGGCAGCAAGATCGATGACTCGCTGATCGAAACCAAGGCCGGCGTGAACATTGCCAAGGCCGACCCGGACCTGGACAACAACTCGCACATCGTCGTCACCAGTTTCAACGGTGTCGTGCTGCTGGCCGGCCAGACCCCACGCGCCGACCTCAAGGCCAAGGCCGAACAAGCCGCCAGCGCCGTGCAACGGGTCAAGACGGTGCATAACGAGTTGCAGGTGCTGCAACCCTCATCCTTGCTGGCGCGTCAGAACGATGCCTGGCTGACCACCAAGATCAAGACCCAGATGCTCACCGATGCGAGCATTCCCGGTTCGCGGATCAAGGTTGTGACTGAGAATGGCATCGTTTATCTGCTGGGATTGCTGACCAAGCAAGAGGCTGCACAGGCGACGAATCTGGTGCAGGGGGTTTCCGGGGTGCAGAAGATTGTGAAGTTGTTTGAGTATATTGACTGAGGGTAGACGCGGTTCTTTGATGCTGCGCTTGGCTTGGCTTGGCTTGGCTTGGCTTGGCTTGGCTTGGCTTGGCTTGGCTGAAAAACGGTGCTCCTTTATATAGGGGAGCGCCGTTTTTTTTGGTTGAGTTGGTGTGTATATCCGTTTCTTCGGTGACGGCGGCTTATGGTTCCGCCCTTACGGCGGCTTACTTTTGATAGAGCGCAAAAGTAAGCAAAACGCTCTTGCCCCACCACTGGGCACCTCGCTTACGCTCGGTGTTCCCTCACTCCGGCATTGCTCCGTGGGCCCGCCGCGATGGGCCATCCATGGCCCTGCTCGGCTATCCCGGCATCCATGCCGGGATGCCCACTACGCAATGCCTGCGTTCGGCCCTTGTGGTTAACGGGGCGCCTAAGATCAAAAGCCAGAGCAAAGCAAAGCAAAGCAAAGCAAAGCAAAGCAAAGCGGTTTTAAAGCCGACCTGTTTCTCCCCGCCGTATCTGGATTCACCTGTGGGAGCGGGCTTGCCCGCGAAGGCGGCCTGACAGCCGACCTATCTCTTCCGGTTGTACCCGATCCAACTGTGGGAGCGAGCCTGCTCGCGATGACGGTGTGTCAGTCAACATCAATGCTGCTGACCTGACGCCATCGCGAACAGGCTCGCTCCCACAGAGGGCAGGGTGCTTAGTGCAAGGCTATCGCGGGTCGACGTTATCCAACACCTGGTTCGCCAGTAATGAACTCAGTTCGATCAACTGCTGAATGCCCGGTGCCAGGCTACGCCGTGAGCCTTCCAGGTCGAATGCGAGTTCGTGGACCATGGCGTCTGCCGAGGCCAGGGTTTCGCTGAGGTTGGCGAGCAGGCATTCGTTATCGAGGCCTTTCACGACGGTGAATACCTGGCCCGGTTTTGGCGCGTCTTGGGATTTATCCGGCTTCGGCAGCAAGTAGTGATCCAGCACGCGTATCGTGGCTTCGTCTTGCTGCTTGGCTTTGGATTATGCGGATTGGGCGGTGGAGTCTTTTCTGGAGGGTTTGGAGTTATTTTGAACATCTGGGACTTCCTTCAGTAGGGCCGCAACCGTCTCGCTACTAAACGAAATGAGACAGCGGTGCGCAAGTTAGTAGACCGGTGAAGTCACCAAACCCGGTGCGCCCGAAGGCGCCATGCGCACAGCCACCATCAAGTGCAGGCGAAGGCCTGACTGGATGACACTCATGCAACCGAAGATGACTAACCGGGCTACTAAACCCGACCATTGATGAGCAGTGGCAGACAAGACAATAAAACCCAGGGACAAGGCGCACAAGCGGACGGATTCGGGCGTAGTTGTAGGCAAAGGCGCAAGGATATGTGGGGTTGCAGGGACAAAATGGCCGGGTTGAACATTTAGCTGAGGGCACAGGACTACCCTCTGTGGCGAGGGAGCTTGCTCCCGCTCGGCGGCGTAGCCGTCGTGGGCCGGGTTCAGGTGGTGTACCTGGGGGAATGTGTCGCTGGTTTTGGGGCGGCTTCGCCGCCCAGCGGGAGCAAGCTCCCTCGCCACAGGGGCTGGGTGTTGCAATCCAGGGCTGTGCTCGGCCATGGCATTCGCTTCACTGGGGATACTCATTGAGAGATAGGCTGGCTGTTAGGCCGCCATCGCGAGCAAGCTCGCTCCCACAGTTTGGAGCAGGGTACAACCGCAGGAGATAGGTCAGCTCTTAAGCCGCCTCGCGAGCAGGCTCGCTCCCACAATTTGGAGCGGGGTATAACCGCAAGAGATAGGTCAGCTCTTAGGCCGCCTCGCGAGCAGGCTCGCTCCTACAATTTGGAGCGGGGTACAACCGCAGGAGATAGGTCGGCCGTTAGGCCGCCTCGCTTTTGCTCTGGCTTTTGCTCTGGCTTTTGATCTTAGGCGCCCCATCAACCACAAGGGCCGAACGCAGGCATTGCGTAGTGGGCATCCCGGCATGGATGCCGGGATAGCCGCGCTGGGCCATGGATGGCCCTTCGCGGCGGGCCCACGGAGCAATGCCGGAGTGAGGGAACACCGAGCGTAAGCGAGGTGCCCAGTGGTGGGGCAAAGCGCTTTTGGTTACTTTTGGCGCTCTTCCAAAAGTGACCCGCCGTAAGGGCGGAACCCTAAGCAGCCATTACCAAAGAAACGGATATGTACACCAATCCTTACTTCACCACCTTAAGACTAGGCCGCCCACTAGGCCGCGGCGGCTCATCATCCGGTGGCGGCAGGTCATCATCCACCTCGTACTCATCCTCACCATCCATCGGCGTTTCCAACTCAAACACCATACCCTGGCCATTCTCCCGAGCATAAATCCCCAGGATCGAAGCAATAGGCACATACAGCGTGTGCGGCACACCACCGAAGCGGCCCTCGAAGCTGACGGCATCGTTGTCCATGTGCAAATGACGCACGGCAGCCGGCGATACGTTCAGGACGATTTGCCCGTCATTGGCAAAGCCCTGCGGCACCTGCACCGAAGGATACTCGGCGTTGACCAGCATGTGCGGGGTGCAATCGTTGTCCACAATCCACTCGTAGAGCGCGCGGACCAGATAAGGTCGACTGGAGTTCATAGCGGCTCCTTAAGCCTCAGCGCATGTCGCGTTCGACACCAGACAGACTCGCCTGGAAAGCCTCACGCGCAAATTGGCGCTCCATATAATCAAGCAGCGGCTTGGCAGGCCGCGGCAGTTCGATACCCAGAATCGGCAAACGCCAGAGTATGGGCAATAGGCAGCAATCCACCAGACTTTGTTCCTCACTCAGGAAAAACGGCTTGTCGATGAACAGCGGCGACACGCCCGTCAGGCTTTCGCGCAGCTCTTTGCGCGCCACCACGCGCGCCGGTTCCTTGGTCCGCGGATCCAGGATCAGGTCCACCAACCCACACCAGTCGCGCTGGATGCGGTGCATCAGCAGACGACTGTTGGCGCGTGCGACAGGGTACACCGGCAGCAAGGGCGGATGCGGATAACGCTCATCCAGGTATTCCATCACCACGGTCGATTCCCACAAGGCCAGGTCGCGGTCGACCAATGTGGGCAGACTGCCGTAAGGGTTCACCTCGATCAACTTGGGCGGCTGACGGCCGGCTTCGACGTAAATGATCTCGGCGCTGACACCCTTCTCTGCCAGTACGATACGTACCCGGTGGGAATAGTGGTCGGCGGGGTCGGAGTAACAGGCCAACCGATTGGTCACGCCCATGGCGATCCTCCTCGCTTGTTGAAATTATCGAAAAACGGAAAAACGAGCGCGCCCAGAGGGCGTCTCTCGTAACGCCTGGCCGACCAGGCTTGTTACACTTTCAGAGACGCCCTTGGGCGCGCACGATTAACAGCAATGGCTTACAGCTTTATCAATGAACGTCTTTCCAGTATTCACGCTTGAGCAGATAAGCGAATACGAAGAAGAACGCCAGGTACAGCAATACATAGGTACCGATGCGCTGATGCTCCAGCTTCACCGGGTTGGCCGAGTAGGCCAGGAAGGTCACCAGGTTCTTGACCTTCTCATCGAACTGCTCCGGAGTCAGGCTGCCGGTATTCGGCACAATGGTCAACTGGTCGCAGGCTTCGTGAGTCAATGCGGTGCCGGTCAACGGGTCATATTGTTTCTTACCGTGCTCGACCACCTGGACCTGCTTGCAGCCTACCACCTGGCGCCCCTGCAGGCTGGCCAGGACGTTTGGCATGCCCACGTTCGGGAAGACCTTGTTGTTCACGCCCCAAGGACGCGCAGGATCCTCATAGAACGAACGCAGGTAACCGTAGAGCCAGTCGGTGCCGCGTACGCGGGCGACCAGGGTCAGATCTGGCGGTGCGGCGCCGAACCAGGTCTTGGCATCTGCCGGCTGCATGCCGATCGTCATGTGGTCGCCCAGCTTGGCACCGGTGAACACCAGTTTTTCCAGCATCAGGTCATGGGGAATGCCCAGGTCATCGGCCACGCGCTCGTAACGCTGGAACTTGGCACTGTGGCAACCCATGCAGTAGTTGGCGAAGGTCCGGGCGCCGTCCTGCATGGCCGCCTTGTCGGAAACGTCGATGTCGACTTTTTCCAACTCTGGACCACCGTGTTCGGCCGCGAAGGACAATACAGGCATAGCAGCAAGAATCAGTACAGCAAATAGCTTTTTCATCAGCCAGTCACCCTTTCCGGAACCGGTTTGGTCTTCTCGAGCCTGGTATAGAACGGCATCAGAATGAAGTAGGCGAAGTACAGGAAGGTGCACACCTGCGAGAGCAGCGTACGCTCCGGTGTCGGCGCCAATACGCCCAGCACACCCAGGATCACGAACGAAATGCAGAACACCACCAGCCAGATCTTGCTCAGCCAGCCCTTGTAGCGCATCGACTTGACGGGGCTGCGATCCAGCCACGGCAGGACGAACAGCACAGCGATGGCCGCGCCCATGGCGATGACGCCCAGCAGCTTGTCCGGGATCGCCCGCAAAATCGCGTAGAACGGCGTGAAGTACCAGACCGGGGCAATGTGTTCAGGAGTCTTGAACGCGTTCGCCTGTTCGAAGTTCGGCTTCTCGAGGAAGTAGCCGCCCATTTCGGGGAAGAAGAACACGATGGAACAGAAGATGAACAGGAAGACCACCACACCGACGATGTCTTTCACGGTGTAGTACGGGTGGAAGGCGATGCCATCCAGAGGTACGCCGTTCTCGTCCTTGTGCTTCTTGATGTCCACGCCGTCAGGGTTGTTCGAGCCGACTTCGTGCAGCGCCAGGATATGCAGTACCACCAGGCCAAGGATCACGATGGGCAAGGCGACCACATGCAGGGCGAAGAAGCGGTTCAGAGTGATGCCGGAGATCAGGTAGTCACCACGGATCCACTGGGTCAGGTCGTTGCCGATGACTGGAATCGCACCGAACAGCGAAATGATCACCTGGGCGCCCCAGTAGGACATCTGGCCCCATGGCAGCAAGTAACCCATGAAGGCTTCGGCCATCAGCGCCAGATAGATCAGCATGCCGAACACCCACACCAGCTCACGCGGTTTCTGGTACGAACCGTAGAGCAAGCCACGGAACATATGCAGGTAGACCACGATGAAGAACGCCGAGGCGCCGGTGGAGTGCAGCAGGCGCAGGATCGAGCCGTACTCGACGTCACGCATGATGTACTCGACGGAAGCGAACGCCTCTTCCGCCGAAGGGGTGTAGCTCATGGTCAGCCAGACACCGGTGACGATCTGGTTGACCAGAACGAGCAGGGCCAGGGAGCCAAAGAAGTAGAAGAAGTTGAAGTTTTTCGGAGCGTAATATTTGCTGAGATGGTCTTCCCACATCTTCGTCGCGGGGAAGCGCGCATCAACCCAGTCCATGAATTTGCTCATTACGCTTTCTCCTCGTCGACGCCGATGACAATGAGCTCATCGGTCTCATAGGAATGCGGGGGAACCGGCAGGTTCAGAGGTGCAGGCTGCGACTTGTAGACGCGACCGGCCAGATCGTAATGGGAGCCGTGGCAAGGGCAGAAATAGCCACCGACCCAATCCTTGCCCAAGTCGGCAGGGGCCACTTCAGGACGGAACGTTGGCGAGCAACCCAGGTGCGTGCAAATCCCGATCAGCAGCAGGAGTTCAGGCTTGATCGAACGCGTTTCTGGATTGACGTATTCCGGTTGGACCGAGTTCTTGGAAGAGGGATCGGACAGCTGGCCCTCGATCTTTTTCAGATTCCCCAGGATCTCCTCTGTACGGCGGACGATGAACACCGGCTGGCCGCGCCATTCAGCAACCATCTGCTGGCCTGGCTCGATCTTGCTGACATTCACTTTCACCGGTGCACCTGCGGCTTTCGCCTTGGCGCTGGGAAACCATGACCCCACGAACGGGACCGCAGCCCCCACCGCTCCTGCAGCACCCACCACGGATGTGGCTGCTACCAGGAAGCGACGCCGGCCTGCATTCACGCCGTCATTGCTCATTCAGTCCTCTCCCATCAGCTTTGTGGCCTGTTAGATCAGGCGTCTACTAAGTAAAAATCTGAACTTATAAAAATTTTGCCGAATGGTAATGAAAAGCCCCAATTCTGACAAGGTAATTACCAAGCGGCCAAACCGCCAGGCCTTGTAGTATAGGGGCTCTACGAATGTGGCAAGTTGTCACAGAGCAATTATTTCGCCCATAAAAAAACGCCCGGCTCCGTGAGGAACAGGGCGTTTTCTGAAAGCGGAAGCGAAATTAACGCTTCGAGTACTGCGGACGCTTACGCGCTTTACGCAGACCGACTTTCTTACGTTCGACTTCGCGAGCGTCGCGAGTCACGAAACCAGCTTTGCGCAGGGTGCTACGCAGGGTTTCGTCATAGTCCATCAGGGCGCGAGTGATGCCGTGGCGGATTGCGCCAGCCTGGCCACTTACACCACCACCGATCACGGTGACGTAGATGTCGAACTTTTCAACGGTCTCGGTCACTTCCAGCGGCTGGCGAACTACCATGCGGGCAGTTTCGCGACCGAAGAAGTTATCCAGGGAGCGGTTGTTGATGGAGATGTTACCAGTGCCCGGACGCAGGAAAACGCGTGCGGTTGCAGTCTTGCGACGGCCAGTGCCGTAATTTTGAGTCGCCGACATAATGAACTATTCCGTTAAAACTTCAGTTCTTGGGGCTGCTGAGCAGTATGAGGGTGAGCAGCGCCCGCATAAACCTTCAGCTTACGATACATGTCGCGACCCAGCGGGTTCTTAGGCAGCATGCCTTTAACCGCGGTCTCGATCACGCGCTCAGGGGCTTTGGCGATCAGCTTTTCAAAGTTGATCGACTTGATGCCGCCAGGAAAACCGGAGTGGGAGTAGTACATTTTGTCAGTGGTTTTAGCGCCAGTAACACGTACTTGCTCAGCGTTGATCACGACGATGTAGTCACCGGTGTCAACGTGAGGGGTGTACTCAGGCTTGTGCTTGCCACGCAGACGGCTCGCGATTTCGGTGGCCAGACGACCCAGGGTCTGACCAGCAGCGTCGACGACAAACCAGTCGCGCTTTACTGTTTCCGGTTTAGCAGTAAAAGTTTTCATTCTTTATAGCCTCAGGGGCCGCCTGTAAATTAGACGGCGGATCTTACTGAATAGTGCGTACTTTGACAAGTCAAAGGCAGCCGGATACAGACGCTTTCGGGGGCTCGGGTCGGCGCGTCCGTTCAACGGCAAGATTCTTCGGCGGCGGCGCATCACTTCCACTGCAGAAAGAGGTGCGCAATTATGCAGATTGCGAAAAATATTTCAACCTGCTTTTATGGTTGTTTTGCCCAAGGAGCTCCACGATGGACTATCGCCAGCTAGGCCGTACCGATCTGAACGTGAGCGCCCTGTGCCTCGGAACCATGACCTGGGGCGAGCAGAACAGCGAAGCCGAGGCTTTCGCCCAGATCGAACGCGCCAAGGGTGCCGGCATCAATTTCATCGATACCGCCGAGATGTACCCGGTGCCGCCGAAAGCCGAAACCTACGCCACCACCGAACGCTACATCGGCAATTACTTCAAGAGCCGGGGCGACCGTGCCGACTGGATCCTGGCCAGCAAGATCGCCGGCCCCGGCAACACCATCGACTACATCCGCGACAAGAACCTCAAGCACAACCGCCGCCATATCGTCGAAGCCGTGGACGCCAGCCTCAAGCGCCTGCAGACCGACTGGATCGACCTCTACCAATTGCACTGGCCGGAACGCAGCACCAATTTCTTCGGCCAACTGGGTTACAAGCACAACGCCGATGAAACCTTCACCCCGCTGGAGGAAACCCTCGAGGCTTTGGACGAACAGGTCCGCGCGGGCAAGATCCGTCATATCGGCCTCTCCAACGAAACGCCATGGGGCACCATGAAATTCCTGGCCCTGGCCGAAGCCCGTGGCTGGCCGCGGGCCGTGTCGATCCAGAACCCCTACAACCTGCTCAACCGCAGCTTCGAGATCGGTCTTTCGGAAATTGCCATTCGCGAACAGTGCGGATTGTTGGCTTACTCGCCCCTGGCGTTCGGCTTCCTGTCAGGCAAGTATGAAGGTGGTGCCCGCCCGGCCAAGGGTCGCTTGACGCTCTACAGCCGCTTCATGCGCTATTTCAACCCACAGTCGGAAGCCGCGTGCAGCCGTTATGTAGCGCTGGCCCGTGAACATGGCCTGGACCCAGCGCAGATGGCCCTGGCGTTCGTCACCCGACAGCCGTTCGTGACCAGCAACATCATTGGCGCCACCACCCTGGAGCAACTGGACAGCAACATCGCAAGCTTCGACCTGAAACTGTCGGGTGAGGTCCTGGCGGGGATCGAGGCGATTCACAAGGATCATCCGAACCCGGCTCCTTGATTGATACTTAACCCCTATCGCGAGCAGGCTCGCTCCCACAGTAGACCGCGTTCTTTCATCAGACGGCGATCCAGTGTGGGAGCGAGCCTGCTCGCGATAGCGGGCTCATTCTCACACCCATTCAAAGCGCCCGCGCAATGATCTCCTTCATGATCTCGTTGGTCCCGGCATAGATCCGCTGCACACGCGCATCCGCCCACGCCCGGGCAATCGGGTATTCCCACATGAAGCCGTAGCCGCCGTGCAACTGCACGCATTCGTCAAGCACCTTGCATTGCAAGTCGGTGCCCCAGTACTTGGCCATCGCCGCCGAAGGCACGTCCAGTTTGCCTTGCAGGTGCAGCTCCAGGCAGCGGTCGATGAAGACCCGGCCGATCTGAATCTCTGTAGCCATTTCCGCCAGCTTGAAACGGGTGTTCTGGAAGTCCGCGATGGACTTGCCGAACGCCTTGCGGTCGCGCGTGTAATCCAGCGTCCATTGCAACGCCGCTTCAGCGGAGGCCAGGCCTCCAATGGCGACTGTCAGGCGCTCCTGGGGCAACTCCTGCATCAGGTAAGCGAACCCCATCCCCGCCTGCCCGAGCAGGTTCTCCTTCGGTACACGAACATCCTGGAAGAACAGTTCCGAAGTGTCCTGCGCCTTCATGCCGACTTTTTCCAGGCGCTTGCCCTTCTCGAAACCTGGCGTGCCCGCCTCCACCAGAAACAGGCTGGTGCCCTTGGCGCCGGCCTTGGGATCGGTCTTGGCTACAACAATGACCAGGTCGGCCAAAAAACCATTGGTAATAAAGGTCTTCGAACCGTTGATGACATAGTCGTCACCGTCCAGTACCGCGGTGGTCTTTACGCCCTGCAAATCGGAACCGGCGCCCGGCTCGGTCATGGCGATGGCGGTGACCATCTCCCCGGAGACCAGCTTGGGCAAATACTTGTGTTTCAGCGCCTCGCTGCCGTAGTGCAGGATGTACGGCGCGACAATATCGGAATGCAACGAGAAGCCGATCCCAGTCAGTCCCAGGCGCCCGATTTCTTCGATGACCACGGTGCTGTAGAGGAAGTCGGCTTCCAATCCGCCATAAGCCTCCGGCAGGTGGGAGCACAACATTCCCGCCTCCCCCGCCTTGTTCCAGAGCTGGCGGTCGACATGGCCCTGCTTTTCCCACAGGCCATGGTGCGGCACGGCTTCTTTTTCGAGGAAAGTTCGTACGCTCTGGCGAAACAATTCGTGCTCGGGACTGAACAGTGTTCTTGGGATCATGGCGCACCTTTGGTCTGGGTTGGGCGTGTTATCCCACAGAGCCTAAGCCTGCGATGTACGACAGGACACTGGACACATCCGACAAAAAATAAGACGATCCAGCCGTCTATTGACCACTTTCCCCTATAAAAACAAGATTAACTATGTCTATGCACGCCTCCACGCCCTTGCGGCGCGTCAGCATCCTGGCGATCGACCGGGTGTTTGCCTTCACTCTCATGCAAGCCAAGGATTTCTTCCACCTCGCCAGCCTGCGCTACGGCAAGCAACTGGGCCACGGCCTGACCCCGGCATTCGAAATCCGTCTGGTCAGCCCCGACGGCAAGCCCGTCAACAGCTTCAGCGACGTCGTCATGCCGGTGGACGGCGGCCTGGAAGATACCGACGTCATCATCCTTCCGGCCTTCTGGGATGATTTCCAGGCGTTGTGCCAACGCTATCCGCAGATCCTGCCCTGGCTGCGCGAACAGCACGCGCGCGGCGCCGTTCTCTGCGGCGAAGCCACCGGCGTATTCTGGCTGGCCGAGGCCGGCCTGCTGGACGGCAAGGAAGCGACCACTTACTGGCGCTTCTTCAATGCGTTCAAGGAACGCTTCCCGCAAGTACAGCTCAATCAGGACAAACACCTGACCGACGCCGACAATCTGTTCTGCGCCAGCGGCACGACCTCGGCCTGCGACCTCTACATCTACCTGATCGAACGCTTCTGCGGCGCCAACATAGCCCAGGCCGTGGCCCGGGACATTCTGTATGAAGTGCAGCGCAGCTACTCCCCCGGAAGGATCGGCTTCGGCGGGCAGAAACTGCACCAGGATGTGATCATCCTGCAGATTCAGCACTGGCTTGAAGAACACTTCGCCGACAAATTCCGCTTCGAAGACGTCGCCCGTGAACACGGCATGAGCATCCGCAACTTCATGCGCCGCTTCCAGACCGCCACCGGCGACAAACCGCTGCATTACCTGCAACGGCTGCGGATCGAAACCGCCAAGGGCCTGCTGTCCGGCAGCCGCAAGAGCATCAAGACCATCAGCTATGAAGTCGGCTACGACGACGCGAGCTTTTTCGCACGACTATTCCGGCAACATACCGACTTGTCGCCAAACCAGTATCGGCAGCAGTTTCAGCGAGCGGCGTAGCCCCAAGCACACCGGCCCCTTGTGGGAGCGAGCCTGCTCGCGATGACGGTGGTCCAGTCAGCATCAATGTTGAATGTGCCGCCGCTATCGCGAGCAGGCTCGCTCCCACAGGGGTTACGTGATTTGCATAAAAAAGGGCCTGCAATGCAGACCCTTTGACATTCCGGGAGATGCTTACGGCTTATGCGCCCGCGACAGGAATTCGTGGGACTGCATTTCCAGCAACCGACTCAGGGTTCGCTGGAATTCGAACGTCAGGCGACCACCAGTGTAGAGGTCCTTGAGTTCGACTTCGGCCGAGATGATCAGCTTCACGTTACGGTCGTAGAATTCGTCGACCATATTGATGAAGCGCCGGGCGATGTCGTCGGTGGTGACGCTCATCTGTTCCACGCCACTGAGCAGCACGGCGTGGAAGATCTTGCCCAGTTCGATGTAGTCGTTCTGGCTGCGCGGGCCATCGCACAGTTCGCGGAAGTCGAACCAGGCCACGTCGTCGCAGGTACGGATCGCACGGATTTCACGGTTCTCGATGATCAGCACGTCGTTTTCCACAGCCTGGGTGCATTCCGGCGTCAGGGCGCGGAAGCTCTTGCGCAGGCTCTCTTCGGCGGCGGCATCCAGGGGAAAATGAAACAGCTCCGCTTGCTCCAGGTGACGCAAGCGATAGTCGACGCCGCTGTCGACGTTGACGATCTCGGTGTGTTCCTTGATCAGCGCAATAGCCGGCAGGAAGCGCGCGCGTTGCAGGCCGTCCTTGTACAGGCCGTCCGGCACGATGTTGGACGTGGCGACCAGGGTCACGCCGTTCTTGAACAGCTCTTCCATCAAAGTGCCGAGGATCATCGCGTCGGTGATGTCGGAGACGAAGAATTCATCGAAGCAGATGACCCGGGTTTCGCTGGCGAAACGCTTGGCGATGATGGTCAGCGGGTTCTTCTCGCCGCCCAGGGTCTTCATTTCCTCATGCACGCGCTTCATGAAACGGTGGAAGTGCGTACGGGTTTTTTCCTTGAAAGGCAGCGCCTCGAAGAATGTATCGACCAGGTAGGTTTTGCCTCGGCCTACACCGCCCCAGAAATACAGGCCCTTGACCGGCGCCTGGTCTTTCTTGCCGAACAGTTTGCCCAACAGCCCCGGCTTGTTGTTCGACGCGGCGATCAGGTCATCGTACAGGCGCTGCAAATGGCGCACGGCCGTTTCCTGGGCTGCGTCGTGGAAGAACTCCGGGCGTTTCAGATCAGCTTGATATCGTTCTAGGGGCGTCATATTCGTTAGCAAGGCAACAAAAACGGGCCGACACTGTAGCGACGGCCCAGAGGAATGGCAATCGGCCCATAGGCGAGCCGATGATCGGATGACGCGCCGGATCAGTCCTGGGCAGGCGTCAGGGCAACGCGCAAGGCATCAATGGCGGCGTCTCGGGCACCCGCATCCGCAAAAGCAGGGCTGTCCGCCACGCATTCGCTGTCAATCCAGACGCTGAAACTCAGCTCGTCGCTGCGCACGTCCAACGGCTGGCCGGCTTGCAGTTGTTTGGTGACTTGGCCTGCGGCCTTGCCATCGACGAAGTTGCGCGACAGCAACAACTGCTCGCCGTCGGCCGCCAGCAGACGGAAGCGGAAGCTGCCGTCGTCTTCGCGGAAACTGACGAAGCGAGCAGCCTTGGCAACTTTTTTCTTGGTGCTGGTCGCGACCTGGACCTGGTTGACGAACGAACGCAGGCCAACGGCTTCACGCAGTTCGTTGAGGAACGGTGTCGCCACGGCCCGGGCTTTCTTCGCACCCATTTGCAGGATGTCCTCAAGGTCCGCCGGACGCTCGATCAACTGGTGATAGCGCTCGCGGGACTCCCCCAGGTGGTTGTCCAGCAACTGGAACAGGCGATTCTTGGCTTCGCCCCAACCCAGGCCTTGCAGCAGTTCGCTGCGGAACTCGGCGGACTGCGCCGGGGTGGCGAAAGCCTGGAACAGCGTGAACAGGTGCGAGTTGTCCGGATCCTTGGCTTCGCCTGGCGCACGAGAGTCGGTGACGATCCGCGAGATCGCGTCCTTCATGTCCTTGGCGCTGCTGAACAACGGGATGGTGTTGTCGTAGCTCTTGGACATCTTGCGACCATCGAGGCCCGGCAACGTGGCGACGCTTTCTTCGATCAGCGCCTCGGGCATGGTGAAGAACTCCTTGCCCTGGCCGAACAGGTGATTGAAGCGCTGGCCGATGTCCCGTGCCATTTCCACGTGCTGGATCTGGTCGCGGCCGACCGGCACCTTGTGGGCGTTGAACATCAGGATGTCGGCGGCCATCAGCACCGGGTAGCTGTACAACCCCATGGTGATGCCGGCGTCCGGGTCTTCGCCGCTCTCGACGTTCTTGTCCACCGAGGCCTTGTAGGCGTGAGCACGGTTGAGCAGGCCCTTGGCGGCGACGCAGGTCAGCAGCCAGGTCAGCTCGGGGATCTCAGGAATATCGGACTGGCGATAGAACGTCACACGCTCGACATCCAGACCTCCGGCCAGCCAGGTGGCGGCGATTTCCAGGCGCGAGCGCTGGATACGCAGCGGGTCGTCGCACTTGATCAGGGCGTGATAGTCGGCCAGGAAGTAGAACGAATCGGCGTTGTTGTCGCGGCTGGCAAGAATCGCCGGGCGGATGGCGCCGGCATAGTTGCCCAGGTGCGGGGTGCCGGTGGTGGTGATGCCGGTCAGGATGCGGGTACGAGTCGTCATGGGTTATCGCTTGTCAGACTGCTGTCAATTCGAAAGGCGCGGCAGGAGCAGATCCTTGAGATCGGTCAGCTTGCCATGGAAAAAGTGTCCGCATTCTGCCACTTTCAGCAGCTCATGGGGGCGTTGGAGCGCGGCGGACCATTCGTAGACGAGCGTGGGATCGACCACTTCATCGTTTTCCGGCTGGATCACCGTCAACTCACCGCCCATCGGCAAGGGTGACTGCTCGTTCAGGCGCATCACCGCAGGCGCCACCATGAACAGGTGCTTGAGTGATTGGCCCTGGGCTTCGAGCCGTCCGCCCAGACTGGCAGCGACGAAGCCACCAAACGAGAAACCGAACAGGGTCAGGGGCAACTGCGGGTACTTTTCTCGCAACCACGCCGCCGCAGCCTGGGCATCGTCCACTTCGCCGGAGCCCATGTCATGGCTCCCGGCGCTGGCGCCGACACCTCGATAATTGAAACGCAACGTAACCAGGCCGGCATCGCGGGCGGTGCGTTGCAGGGTCGAGACCACTTTATTGAGCATGGTCCCGCCCTGTACCGGGTTGGGATGGCAGATCAGTGCCAGGCCACGGGGGGCCTCGTTGTCCAGGTACAAGGCTTCCAGTTGGCCGACCGGGCCATCGATGAATACAGGGGTTTCGCGCATAAGCAAGGGGTGAACTCCGTGACCCCGAATAGGGTCGACTCGTCTAGCTAAAAGTCTGTGCCTGGCATGATTGCGATGTTCTTCGCGGTATACAGCGCAGGTCCGAGCCGTTAACGTAAAGCAAAGCCGTTTATAGAGGAAGGACTCGTGGAACACTCGCTCTTAGTTTGGTTGTTGCCGACTCTTGCCCTGGTCGCGGGTGTCGCCATTGGATTCCTGCTTGCCCGACTGCTGCCCAACGCGGTGCCTAACAGCACGCAACGTCAGCTGGACGACATCCAGGAACGTTTCGACAGTTATCAGAATGAAGTGGTCACCCACTTCAACAGCACCGCTGCCCTGGTGAAAAAACTCACCCAGAGCTATCAGGATGTCCAGGATCATCTGTCCGAGGGCGCCAATCGCCTGGCCCTGGATGAGCAAACCCGCCAACGTCTGCTGGCCGCCCTGCACGCCGATGCAGGCCAGGCCCCACGGGAACGCCTGACCCCGCCCAGAGAGGTCCAGGAACCTCCTCGTGACTACGCCCCCAAGGCGCCCAATTCGCCCGGCATGCTCGATGAGCATTACGGTTTGAAGAAATAAATATCCAAGCGACACCGAAGCCCGCCCGGCCAGTTGACCCGGCGGGCTTTTCTTTGCCCCTCGATCCAGTGTGGGAGCGAGCCTGCTCGCGATGACGTCAGCACATCCAACATTACCAACACAGACACACCGCTTCGCGAGCAGGCTCGCTCCCACACTGGATCTTCATCAGCCCCGAAATCGCGCCCCACAGGGGATGAGTCTCAGGCATAAAAACGGGGGCCATGTCTCCATGGCCCCCGTTTCACTGACGCCCAAGCATCATGGGTATTGCTGGTAAGTCTGCCCCTGCTGCTGAGGCGCTTGGTAGTTCTGCCCGGGGATGGCCTTGAGGTTGACTTCGACACGACGGTTTTGCGCCCGGCCATTGACGTCGGCATTGCTCGCCACCGGGTTGTCCGGGCCGGCGCCACGGGCGGACAGGTTGGCGCCGCTTACGCCCTGGGACGTCAGGTAGGTCGCCACGCTCTGGGCACGACGCTGCGACAGGTCCATGTTGTGCTGGCGGCTGCCGGTGCTGTCGGTATAGCCGACGATTTCGATCTGGTTCTGGTTGAACTCCTTGAGGGAGTTGGCCAGGTTGTTCAGCGGCTGGTAGAAGCTGGACGCGATGTTTGCCGAGTCGGTGGCGAAGGTGATGTTGCCCGGCATGATCAGCTTGATCTGGTCGCCCTGGCGTTGCACTTCAACGCCGGTGTTGGCCATGCTGGCCCGCAGTTTCTTCTCTTGCTGGTCGGCGTAATAGCCATAACCCGCTGCGGAGGCACCCACGACTGCCGCGCCGATCAGCGCCCCCTTGCCACGGTTATCGTGGCCGATGGCCGCGCCGGCCAGTGCGCCCGCCAGAGCACCGAGGCCGCCGTACTTGGCAGTCTTGCTCATGCCGGAAGATTCGGTGGAGGCCTGTCCCTGGTTGTCATAAGGGTTAGGTGACGCGCAGCCGGACAACAGGGCCACGGCGGTAGCGACAACAATCAAGCGACGCGAGGTGAACATGGAAATGCTCCTGGTATTTTCATTCTGAAAGGCCAGGGCGTAGGCAATCGACTCTGGCTGGCGTTGGAACACGACAATGATCAAAAATTCCGTGCCGCTGCGTCACGTTTACCCATTGCTTACATATGTAAATCGCGCCGCTCAGGGCTTGACCACCCGGCGTCGATGACAGTCGCCCGGCTCCAGTTTCCTCCCCCCTGCCGAGCGAACCTCAAGCAACGCCAAAGGCTCATCATGCTCGTTGTCCAACAACACGGAGTGGGTTTCCCCGGCGCTGAACAAGTGCCGCTCTCCCCATTGACGCATTGACACCATGATCGGAAAGACTTCGCGCCCTTTCTGCGTCAATGCGTATTCCTTGTAGGCGCTGCCATCGGAGGCGGGCCTGGTTTCAAAGACGCCCACCTCCACCAACGCCTTGAGCCGCGCCGCGAGAATGTTCTTCGCCAGCCCGAGGTTCTTCTGGAACTCGCTGAACCTGCGCACTTCGTCAAACGCCTCGCGAATGATCAACAACGACCAGCGATCACAGATGATCTCAGCGGCCCGTGCCACAGGACATTCATTGCTGCCAGTAGATGCTTGCTGCGTCATGCCGCTGCCCTTGAAAAATAAACTGGTTGCAGATTAAAACCGAAGCAGTTAAAACTCAAGAAAGTGGTTTCCAAATGAAACCTGTTTCTGCAAAGGCAGCCTCCATGAATTCGCCCATGCCATCCCTTCTCCCCGCTACGTCGCCAGCCAGCGGCCACGTGTTGAACCGTTCTCTCACGTTGCTGTTTTCCATCACGTGCGCACTGGCAGTGGCGAACGTGTACTTCGTCCAGCCCTTGCTCGACGCCATCGCGCAGAGCCTGCAGATTGCCCCCGGCCTGGCGGGCTTCGTCGTGAGCGCAACCCAGGCCGGATATGCGGTGGGCCTGGTGTTCATCGTGGCACTTGGCGACCTGGTCAATCGCAAGAAACTGATGGTCTGCCAGACGCTGCTGTCAGCCGTGGCACTGGTTATCGCGGGCAGCGCCGGGCAATGGCCGTTGTTACTGGGGGCGATGGTCACGGTGGGAATGATGGCGGTGCTGGTGCAGATCGTCGTCGCCTACGCCGCGGCTCTCGCTTCGCCGCAACAGCGTGGGCAAGCCGTGGGCACGGTCACCAGCGGCGTGGTGCTGGGGATACTGCTGGCCCGCGCGGTATCAGGCATCATCGCTGACCTGGCCGGCTGGCGCGCGGTGTTTTTCGTATCGGCGGCGCTGATGGTTTTGCTCGCCTGGGTGCTTGCCAGGAATGTGCCTTCGAGGGACCTCCCCAGGCTCGCTGTTTCTTACCCGGCGCTCCTCGGTTCGCTGTTCGAGCTGTTCATTACCGAGCGCACGCTGCGGGTCAGGGGCGTCCTGGCCGCGCTGATTTTCGCCGCGTTCAGCGTGTTGTGGACGTCCATGGTGCTGCCGCTCAGTGCGCCGCCGCTGTCGTTGTCCCACACCCAGGTCGGTCTGTTCGGCCTGGCGGGCGTGGCGGGCGCACTGGCCGCTTCGAAAGCCGGGCGCTGGGCCGACCGCGGATGGGGATCGCGCACCACCGGGATCGCCCTGGCGTTGCTGACATTGTCCTGGTGGCCGACGGCGTACGCCGAGACGTCGCTGTTGGCGCTGATTGTCGGGGTGATCGTGCTGGACTTCGCCGTGCAGGCCGTCCACGTGACCAACCAGAGCCTGATTCTTGCTGCCAGGCCGGATGCCCAGAGTCGGCTGGTCGGTGCGTACATGTGCTTCTACTCCGTCGGCAGCGCCGCCGGGGCGGCTGCCGCGACCCAGGTCTATGCCCTGTGGGGCTGGATCGCGGTGTGCCTGTTGGGCGCGCTGATCAGTGCAGCCGCCGTTGTCTATTGGGTCTGGGCCGATCTCATGGTTGCGCGAGAACCCGACTGACACCCCTGACGATCATCGCCACTTCCCGCTCGTCAATCGTCAGCGGCGGCAGCAGGCGGATGACCTTGCTGCGGGTGACGTTGATCAGCAGGCCATGATCGCGGGCTGCGCACAGCGCCAGGTCACGGACCGGCTGCTTGAGTTCGATGCCGATCATCAGGCCCTGGCCGCGAATCGCCAGCACGTTAGGGTTGTCCGCAAGCTCTGCGCGGAGCCGACTGAGCAAGCGTTCGCCCTGACACCGGGCGTTGTCCACCAGGCCTTGCGCTTCGATGATGTCCAGCACCGTGCAGCCAACCCGACAGGCCAACGGATTACCGCCGAACGTGCTGCCATGGCTGCCGGGGGTAAACAGTTCGGCGGCTTTGCCCCGCGCCAGGCAGGCGCCAATGGGCACGCCGTTGCCCAGCCCTTTGGCGAGGGTCATGACGTCCGGCACGATGCCTTCGTGCTGGAACGCGAACCATTGGCCGGTGCGGCCGATGCCGGTCTGGATCTCGTCGAGCATCAACAGCCAGCCACGCCGGCTGCACAACTGACGCAGGGCCTTGAGGTAGCCAGGCGGTGCGAGTTGCACGCCGCTCTCACCCTGGATCGGCTCCACCAATACCGCGACGATGCGCTCTGCATGAGCCTGCCGGACTTCTTCCAGCGCGGCGAGGTCGCCGAACGGCACCTTGATGAAATCCCCCGGCAACCGGTTGAAGCCCAGCCGCACCGAGGGACCGTCGCTGGCCGACATCGTGCCCAATGTGCGCCCGTGAAAGGCGTTTTCCATGACCACCACCAAGGGCTGTTCGACGCCCTTGTGCCAGCCGTGCAAGCGCGCGAGTTTCAACGCGGTTTCGTTGGCCTCGGCCCCCGAATTATTGAAAAACACCCGTTCAAGACCCGAGAGCTGGGTAAGTCTGTGGGCCAGGCGCTGTTGCCAATCGATGCTGTACAGGTTGGAGGTGTGCAGCAACAGGCCGGCCTGCTCGCTGATCGCCGCCACCAACCTGGGATGGGAGTGCCCCACATTGGTCACGGCCACGCCCGCCACCGCATCCAGGTACTCACGGCCGTCCTGGTCCCACAGGCGCGTGCCCAATCCGTGGGTGAAATTCAACGCCAAGGGTTGGTAGGTGGTCATCAGGCAGGCAGCGGTCATGGTGATCAGGCTCCATCGGGTGGTTTTTTCCAGTATGGTTAGCCACTGATGCTGGATAAACACCAGCTCACTTCAATCATTTAAAAGCCGAGCTTGATAATGGACCTGTTCCAGGCAATGACCGTTTACGTGAAAGTGGTGGAAGGCGGCAGTCTGACCGCCGCCGCCCAAGCGTGTGAAATGTCCACAACCATGGTGGGCAATCACCTGCGTGCGCTGGAGCAACGTCTCGGCGTGCGACTGATCAACCGTACGACCCGTCGCCAGCGCCTGACCGAATTCGGCTCGACCTACTATCAGCGTTGCCTGGAAGTTCTGGGACTGGTGGCGGATTCCGAACGCCTGGCCGAACAGACTCAGGGCGAGCCCACCGGCACCCTGCGCATCACCGCACCGCTGACTTTCGGCACCGAACGCCTTGCGCCGGCGCTGGCCGAATTCAGCCAACGCTTCGCCCAGGTCAAACTCGATGTGGTGCTGACCAACCAGCGTCTGGACCTGCTCGAACACGGTTTCGACGTCGCTATCCGCCTCGGCCTTCCCGATCCGAAACTGATCGCCCGCCCCTTGGTCGACTACACCCTGACCATCTGCGCGTCCAAGGCCTACCTGGCAAGACGCGGCGCGCCGCGACAGCCTGCGGACCTGCAACACCATGACTGCCTGTCATTCGCCTATTCGGCCGCAGACGAGTGGCGCTTCGCTCAGGATCACTGGCCGATCAACGACGCAAAGGGTGAGATCAAGGTGCCGGTGAACGGGCCGATGCTGATCAACAGCTCCGCCGGCCTGCACCGCGCCGCCCTGGCCGGCATGGGCGTGGTGATGCTGCCCGATGCGCTGGTGGCCCAGGACCTGAAGGATGGACATCTGGTGGCGCTGTTGCAGGACTATCAACTACCCCATCGCCCGATGAACCTTTTGTATGCGCCGGATCGCTACCGCTTGCCGAAGCTGCGCAGTTTTGTCGAGTTTGCGTTGGAGAAATGGGGGAAGCCTCAAACCGCAGCCGAATGATTGTGGCGAGGGGATTTATCCCCGCTGGCGCGCGCAACGGCCCCAATAATAGCCAGCCTCGATGCTTGGAACAGTGAGCCGACCGTCATGGGGTCGCTTCGCAACCCAACGGGGATAAATCCCCTCGCCACAAAGATTGTCTGAGCCTGCGGTGCTCCGGCAGCGCTAGTGACGCACCGCCCCATCGGCTACTCTTGCACCTCAGCGAGCACTTTGGGATTGGGGGAACGACCATGGAAGATGCCTCGAACATGGACACGCTGCGGTTCGACCTGTCCGATCTGGACGAAGGCGTGCTGCACACCATCCTGGAACTGGTCAGCGACGGCATTTGGGACTGGAATGCCAATACCGGGTTCGTCTACCGCAACCCCGGCTGGTACACGATGTTGGGCTACCCGCCTCATTCGCTCGGCAACACGGTGCTGACCTGGGAAAACGTCATCCACCCGGACGACTATCCTCGAGTGATGGCAGCGTTCGACGATTACCTGGAACAGCGCGCCCAACGCTACCAGGCCGAATATCGGTGCCGCATGCGCGATGGGTCCTATATCTGGATCGAGGATCGCGGCTATGTGATCGCCCGCAATCCCGACGCAACGGTGGCGCGCATGATCGGCGCCCACCGCAGCATCGATGACAAGAAACGCCTGTTCGAACAACTGGAGCGGCGCAATAAATCCCTGGAAGCGGTCATCGAAGAACGCACCCGCGAGTTGTCGCGGGTCAACCACCAGCTGCAGATCCAGCTCGACGAAAACCGCCGGCTTGCCGAAACCGACGCCCTGACCCGGGTCGCCAATCGTTATCGCCTGGAACAGGCCCTGCCGCTGGCTTGCGAGCGCGCCCAACGTTTTCGCCAGCCGCTGTGCCTGATCGCCATGGATGTGGACGACTTCAAGGACATCAACGATCGGTACGGCCATGCTTTCGGCGATGCCGCGCTGGTGCAAGTGGTGCAGGGCGTCGAACGCTGCGAACGCGACGGCGATCTGCTTGTGCGCTGGGGCGGCGATGAATTCATCATGATCCTGCCCAACACGACATTGGCCGACGCCTGCCTGCTGGCGGAAACCATCCGCCGGAGCGTGTCCGACCTGCTGCCGGTGGGCGATTTTCGGATCACCCTGAGTTTTGGCGTCGTACAACGATTGGACGATGAGCAGCAGGCGGCCTTGCTGCACCGGGCGGACCAGGCGCTGTACCGCTCCAAGCTGGCTGGCAAGAACGTTATTTGCGAGTGAACCGGGTACTGCGCCAGAAATAAAAACGAATGCACCTTTGCCGCGCTCGCGGTGGTCATAGCTTGTACCTCTTGTCACCGGGATTCCACTTTGCCTACCCGATCCCCTACCCCCCGTCTCTACCTGGGTTGCGCCGGCTGGTCGCTGCCCCGTATGTACTGGCCGGACTTCCCTGCCCAAGGCAGTCATTTGCAACGCTACGGCGCCCGCTTCCCGGCCGTGGAAATCAACAGCTCGTTCTATCGCCCGCACCGCCCCGCCACCTACGCCAAATGGGCGGACAGCGTTGCCGATGACTTCCGGTTTGCGGTCAAGGTCCCCAAGGCGATTACCCATGAGCGACGGCTGCGCGATTGCGAGGGCCTGGTGGATGAGTTCTTGGGCCAGTGCTCGCAACTGGGCGAAAAACTCGGCTGCCTGTTGATCCAGTTGCCGCCGTCGCTGGCGTTCGATGAAGCGAATGCCGAGGCGTTCTTCACGACCTTGCGCGACCGCTATCAAGGACATGCAGTGCTGGAACCGCGGCATCCAGAGTGGCTCACGGCCCAGGCTGCGGCGCTGCTACAAGACGCATGCATCGGGCGTGTCGGCGCCGACCCATCGCCTTTGCCTGGAGGCGACCGGCCCGCAGGCTGGCCCGGGATCCGGTATTACCGCTTGCACGGTTCGCCGCGGATTTATTACTCCGCGTACGAAGACGCCTGGCTGGAACAGTTTGCCAAAGACCTGAAGGCCGACCCGGACACACCGACCTGGTGCATCTTCGACAACACCGCCAGCGGCGCCGCGACGGGCGATGCGTTGCGATTGATGGAGCTGTTGCGCACTTGAGCCCACCATTGGCAATAAATGGCGACCTCTCACCGGTCCGGCCGTGACAACACCGCTTGGGTCCAATAGATTAGGCGACCGAAAAAACGCACCTCGCCTTTGGGCTTATCCAGCTAATAGAAGTAGTGAAATTTCAATGTCCGATTCCAACACCGCTGAATCCGTAGCCACCCTGTCGAGCAAAGCGGAATACGAAAACTCCATCAATCTTTCACAGCATCTGCCCCAGGCCAAAAGCATCAGCGAGATGGTCCTCGATGCGTTCCAGTCCAATCGCGAAAGCGACCAGATCCGCGAGCTGCGCACCGCCATCCGCCAGGCCCACGATGCCTTCGACGATGACAAGGCCTACGAACTGATGGGCCAGCTCAAGCAACTCAAGGACGCCGAAGCCGCCGACTTCGCGGCGCTGGAAGACCTGAGCAGCCGCTTCCCCATCAGCCGCATCCTTTCCAGCTACAAGGACGACCCAGCGTTTCAGGAGCTGGTCTATGGCCTGGCATTGAAGGTGCTCAACCAGACCCACCAGGCCATCAGCAACCCGAGCGGCAGCAAAGGCAAGGCCTCACGGGCCAGGAAGGAAGCCGAGATCTTCGTCATCAGCAAGGACGGCATCAGCGTCACCCTGCCGCTGCGCACGCCGCGCTCCAAACCGAACGTAGACCGCGAGGCCTTCGAATTCCTCGGCTTCAACTTCGTGGGTGAAGGCGACGAAGCCGAACTGGAAAGCGAAACCTTCCTGGACAACGACGGCATTGAACAACAGGCCACCCGCAAGAGCATCGTCACCGCCCTGCAACAGCAGAAGGCCTTCGACGGCTACAGCATCGCCCAACAGTAAAGCGCCTCCCCCGCTTTTCTGTGGGAGCGAACCTGCCCGCGATTGCGTCGATATATCCGTCATCCCTGCGAGCTGACCCACCGCTATCGCGAGCAGGCTCGCTCCCACAGGGGAACCAGGATCGATCCCTGATTCGGCGCCACACAACCCCACCGTGGCGAGGGAGCTCGCTCCCGCCGGCCTGCGAAGCAGGCCCCTGCATTTTCCAGGGCAGACCGCATGAGCCGGTTTTGCGACTGCTGCGCAGCCGAGCGGGAGCAAGCTCCCTCGCCACAGGTTTTGGGGCGTCTGGGCTGACGCCTTCGCGAGCAAGCCCGCTCCCACGACTCCACCCATGAAAAAGCCCCGCTCTTCTCTCGAAGGCGGGGCTTTTGTGTGGTGTCTGGCGCTTAAGGTGCGTAAGTCAGCAGCAGCTCACTCGGCACTTTGAAGTCCAGGGACATCATGACGCTCAGGGCGGTGATGGTGAAGATCGAGAACACGAACAGCTTGCGCGCCCAGACCGTGTCATCCACCGCCTTGTAGCCGGTCCAGGCCATGTACAGCCAGTACATGCCCATGGCGGCGGCGACGGCCAGGTAGCTCATGCCGGCATAGCCGCTGAAGGTCAGCATCAAGGTCGCCACCAGGAACGCCAGGATGTAGAACAGGATGTGCTTCTTGGCCACGCGGATGCCACGTTTGACCGGCAGCACCGGAATCGAGGCTGCCAGGTAGTCGTTGAAACGGAAGATCGCGATGGCGTAGGAATGCGGCATCTGCCACAGGCTGAACATCACCAGCAGTGTCAGCGCAGCCATGTCGAAGCTGTTGCTGACCGCGACATAACCGATCACCGGTGGCATCGCCCCCGACAGACTGCCCACCAGCGTGCCGTGGACCGACTTGCGCTTGAGGTACAGGCTGTAGAGGCCAACGTAGATGACGAAACCGATGACCGCGAACAACGCTGCCAACGGGTTCGCCACCCAGTACAACAACGCAACGCCGCCGACACCCAGCACCGTGGCGAAGGCCAGGGCCAGTTGCACCGGGATCAGGCCCTGGACCAGGGCACGATTCTTGGTGCGTTCCATCTTGATGTCGATGTCACGGTCGATGCAGTTGTTGAACACGCAACCGGACGCCACCACCAGGGACGTGCCGATCATCGCCGCCAGGAAGATGGCCAGATCGACATGCCCTTTCGAGGCCAGGAAAAACCCGCCTGCCACAGAAAGCACGTTACCGAAAATGATCCCCGGCTTGGTGATTTGGATAAAGTGCTTTAAGGACATCCGGATTTTCCTCAGTGCGCCATCATGTTGGTGTGGATGCTGAACATGATCCACAACGACAGGCCGACCAGCAGGATGATCACGATCGCCGCGAAGACAAACGCGACCACGTTGTTACGCTGTGCGGCCGAGCGGTCCAGGTGCAGGAAGTACACCAGGTGCACCAGGACCTGGACCACGGCGAAGATCAGGATGATCCACAGGGTCAGGCTTTTCGGCAGCGATGGGTACATCACCAGGCCGAACGGGATGACCGTCAGGATCACCGACAGGATGAAACCGATGGCGTAGGACTTGACGCTGCCGTGGCCGGCGTCGTGGCCATCATGGGAATGAGCGTTAGCCATTTACAGGGTCCCCATCAGATAAACAACGGTGAATACGCAGATCCACACCACGTCCAGGAAGTGCCAGAACAGGCTCAGGCAGCTCAGGCGCGTCTTGTTGGTGGCGGTCAGGCCGTTTTTCTGGACCTGGTACATCATGATCGCCATCCAGATCAGGCCGCTGGTCACGTGCAGGCCGTGGGTACCGACCAGGGTGAAGAAACCCGACAGGAAACCGCTGCGGCTGGGACCGTAGCCTTCAGAGATCAGGATGTGGAACTCGTTGATCTCCATGCCGATGAAGCCGGCACCGAACAGGAAGGTCATGGCCAGCCAACCCAGCACCTGGGACTTCTTGCCCTTGTACAGGGCCAGCATCGCGAAGCCGTAGGTGATCGAGCTGAACAACAGCAGGGCGGTTTCGCCCAGCACGTATGGCAGTTCGAAGATGTCGTGGCCCGACGGGCCACCGGCGACGTTGTTCACCAGCACCGCGTAGACCGCGAAGATCGACGCAAACAGGATGCAGTCGGTCATCAGGTAGAGCCAGAAACCGAATACGGTCATCTCGCCCGAGTCGTGGTGATGGTCATCGTGCCCATGGTCATGACCATGGGCGTGTCCAACATTGGTCACTAAATTAGACATGGTTTAAGCCTGTTCCAACGAGGTTTCAACACGGGTGGCGGTGGCTGGGATCTTCCCGGCCGCGACCAGACGTTTGTGCTGCTCGGCTTCGATGCGCTCGATGACATCCACCGGCACCATGTAGCCCTGATCGTCACGGGCGGCATGGATCACGAAATACACCACGGTGCCGACCAGGCTGGCGATCGCCAGCCACCAGATGTGCCAGATCATGGCGAAACCGAACACTGTCAGCAGCGCACCCATGACCACACCGGTCGCGGTGTTGTTCGGCATGTGGATCGGCTCGTACTTGGCCGGAGCCTGGTACGCGGTACCGTTTTCCTTGGCTTCGGTGAACGGGTCGATCACTTCGGCCTTCGGCAGCACGGCGAAGTTGTAGAACGGTGGTGGCGAGGAGGTCGACCATTCCAGGGTATGGGCATTCCACGGGTCGCCGTGTTCGCACATGTTTTCTGGCTTCTTGCGGTCACGCACGCTGACGTACAACTGGATCAGCTGGCAGGCGATACCACAGGCGATCAGCACCGCACCGAACATGGCGACGTACAGGTACGGCACCCACTCAGGGTTGGTGGTGGTGTTCAGGCGACGGGTCATGCCCATGAAGCCCAGTGCATAGAGCGGCATGAACGCAACGAAGAAGCCGGTGATCCAGAAGCCGAACGCTGCCTTGCCCCAACCTTCGTGCAGCTTGAAGCCGAACGCTTTAGGGAAGTAGAACGCAAAGCCCGCGATGTAGCCGAATACCGCGCCGCCGATGATCACGTTGTGGAAGTGCGCGATCACGAACAGGCTGTTGTGCAGCACGAAGTCCGCGCCCGGAATGGCCAGCAGTACGCCGGTCATGCCGCCGATGGCGAAGGTCACCATGAAGCCCAGGGTCCACATCACCTGGCTGGTGAAGCGCAGCCGGCCCTGGTAGATGGTGAACAGCCAGTTGAACAGCTTCACACCCGTCGGGATGGAAATCAGC
This sequence comes from Pseudomonas sp. SMN5, assembly GCF_052041925.1. Classification (NCBI taxonomy): domain Bacteria; kingdom Pseudomonadati; phylum Pseudomonadota; class Gammaproteobacteria; order Pseudomonadales; family Pseudomonadaceae; genus Pseudomonas; species Pseudomonas sp. SMN5. Next base: position 89,310 of record NZ_JBKGGX010000012.1, on the reverse strand, counting down.
ATCGTCGCCAGGCCGAAGAAGGCGTTGACGCTGGCACCCGATCCCATGGTGAAGAAGTGGTGCAGCCAGACCATGAAGCCCAGTACCGAGATCGCGCCCGAAGCGTAGATCATCGAGTGGTGGCCAAACAGTTTCTTGCCGGTGAAAGTCGAGATGACTTCGGAGAAAATACCGAACGCCGGCAGGATCAGGATGTACACCTCAGGGTGACCCCAGGCCCAGAACAGGTTGACGTACATCATCGGATTTCCACCCAGTTCATTGGTGAAAATGTGGAAATCCATGTAACGGTCAAGCGTCAGCAGTGCCAGGGTAGCGGTGAGGATCGGGAACGAAGCGACGATCAGCACGTTGGCCCAGGTGCAGGTCCAGGTGAAGATCGGCATGTCCATCAGCTTCATGCCCGGAGTACGCATTTTCAGCACGGTGGCCAGGAAGTTGACCCCCGTGAGTGTCGTCCCTAATCCGGATAGCTGTAGCGCCCAGATATAGTAATCAACCCCTACACCCGGACTGTACTGCAACCCCGACAGCGGCGGATAAGCAACCCACCCGGTCTTGGCGAATTCGCCGACACCCAGGGACACGTTGATCAGCACCACGCCGGATACCAGCAGCCAGAAGCTCAGGGAGTTCAGGAACGGGTAGGCCACGTCACGGGCGCCGATCTGCAACGGCACCGCCAGGTTCATCAGGCCGGTGAAGAAAGGCATCGCCATGAAGATGATCATGATCACACCGTGGGCGGTGAAGATCTGGTCATAGTGTTCAGGCGGCAGGTAGCCAGGCGACCCTACGGTGGCCATGGCCTGTTGGGTACGCATCATGATGGCGTCGGCAAAGCCGCGCAGCAGCATGACCATGGCGACGATGATGTACATCACGCCGATTTTCTTGTGGTCGACCGACGTCAGCCACTCGGTCCACAGGTAGGTCCACTTCTTGAAATAAGTGATACCGGCGAACAGCCCCAGGCCACCAAGCGCGATGATGGCGAGGGTCACCATGACAATCGGCTCGTGGAACGGGATCGCTTCCCAACTTAATTTACCAAACATCTTTTACTCCTCTGCCCCGGCAGCTGAATGCGAGCTCATGTCCATCCCTTCCATGTTGTGCGCCACTTCCTTCTCGTGCTTCTCGTGGTGCATCGGCTTGCCTGGATTCATCCCTTCATATTTGTCGATGATGGTCTGGAACAGGTTCGGCGTAACCGACGAGTAGAGTTCGACTGGGTTGTTCTGGCTCGGTTTGGAAAGGGCTTCGTATTCAGCTTTTTCAAGCTGTTTAGGTGCCTTTTTCACTTCGTTGACCCAGGCGTCGAACTCTTCCTGGGTAGTGGCGGTCGCTTTGAACTTCATGCCGGAGAAACCTGCGCCGCTGTAGTTGGCGGAGATACCTTCGAGTTCAGTGTTCTGGTTGGCGATCAGGTGCAACTTGGTCTGCATGCCCGCCATCGCATAGATCTGGCCGCCCAGGCCCGGAATGAAGAATGAGTTCATCACGGTGTCGGAAGTGACCTTGAAGTTGATCGGCGTGTGAGCCGGGAACACGATCTTGTTGACGGTGGCGATGCCTTGTTCCGGATAAATGAACAACCACTTCCAATCCATCGACACCACTTCGATGGTGATCGGCTTGACGTCGGATTCCAGCGGACGATACGGGTCCAGGGCGTGGGTCGACTTGTAGGTGACATAGCCCAGGGCAATGATGATCAGGACCGGGATGGTCCACACGGCCACTTCGATCTTGGTCGAGTGCGACCACTTCGGCGTGTACGTGGCCTGGGTGTTGGAAGCGCGATATTTCCAGGCGAACAGGAACGTCATGACAATGACCGGCACGACGACCAACAGCATCAGCAGCGTGGCGGTGATGATCAGGTTTCGTTCATCCAGGCCAACCTGGCCCTTGGGATCGAGCAAGGTCATGTTGCAGCCTCCCAGCAGCAACGTGCCGAGCAACGGCAACAAGCCTAGTAATCGGGGGTACCTGTTTTTACTCATCTCACGACCTCTAAAGCAGCTTGCGCAATGCAGTTGGGTTTTGATCGCCAACACTTCACCCTGCCAAGGGTTGGCATTTTCTTGGATTGAATAAGGGCTGCCCGTCAAACGTCAGACACTGTTCGACACATCCTGGGCCAGCAGTGAGTTCTTATTCGTTGGTCAAAGGCCTAGTTCAAGCCCAATTCCATTTGGTGCGGGTAGTTGGAAGGCACCGACACTTGGGATCGCATGGGGCGCTGGCGCCCTTCGACCACCTCTCGCGCTCAAGCTGAGCCGGATCGGATATTCGGTGCGGGCGATTGTAGTGAGCTGAGGCGCTGTAGACCATGTCTTATCCCGAAATAATTTTTATCCGAACAGGCAATAATCCATCGTCCGAATCGCAACGAGCCGGCATGTTATCGAAAATAATTCTCAACAAGAACCCCAAAAAACGTAGGCCTACTTCGCCCGATTCAGACAGCCCGCGCGGTTGATGCCGTCGACATTTACCAGGCAAGCGCCCGTTTTTCGGGGGTCTGGCGATCCAGCGCTTCGCTGTTAAAAATGCCTGCTGGACGAGAAGGGGCAACTGATAAACCGCCCAGTTTTTTGTTACAAGAAAAGGTGTTTATTCGACGTCGGAAATGCCGTAACCGCCCAGGTATGTGACAACGTGTCGCACACTGTCGCAGCCCATTCTTGCGCCGGATCAAGGCCGAATCGGCTCAAGACTGAAATGCAAAACGCCCCGGCTCCGTATGAGAGAACCGGGGCGTTTCACCGACGGGTTTCAGTGAAGCGCTTTGCGATTGCGTGACACCAGCAACGGCACCAGCACGACCGTCAATACAAAGGCCACCAATGCCCACTGCGCCAGGGACAGGCCCAGGATCGGTGGATAAGGCGTTGAGCAAAAGCCGTCCACCTGAAACCCCAACGGGAAGATCTTCGCCAGGGGCAGGTCATCGACAATCGGCTGCAACACGTCGACGCCGCAGCTGACCGCCGGGAAGAACTGCGTGTATACGTGATGCCCCGCCACGCCGGCACCAGCCAATGCGCAGAGCACCACCAGGCCTTCGAAAATGGTCAGGCTGCGACGGGTGCGCATGGCCGCTCCGATGAAGGCAAACAGGGCAATCAGCAACAATGCATAACGCTGCAATATGCACAGCGGGCACGGTGCTTCACCGAGTACCACCTGCATGTACAGCGCCCCACCGATCAGCCCCAGGCAGATCAGTCCCAGCAGCACCAGATAGCGCCGCTCGCGACCTAACCGCGTCATTTCCTCAGTCATTGCGTTTTCCTTTATAGACATGGATCGACGCGCAGCCTTGCGATACCGGCGCGGTCGGATGGCCGAAGTCTACACGCTGACCATGACAGCGAACGAGCAGACGCCGGCAACTTTGACGGCAATAGACAAGGGGAGGGTTAAGTGCGGATTAATTCGGGCAGGTGGGAAAGGTGTGGTGAACACACCATAAATCCCTTGTGGGAGCGTAATACCGTTCACTCAAGGACGTCACCACTCCGTGGCGAGGGAGGTTTGCTCGCGCTGGAGCGCGCAGCGGTCCCAAGCTTTTGGGCTGCTACGCCCGAACGCGGACCGGCCCAGCGGGAGCAAGCTCCCTCGCCACGACAAGTGACACACCTTAAGTGAACAGCATTGCTGGTGGGAGCGAGCCCTGCTCGCGATGATGGCGCCCCGGTCGCCCAGGCTCGCCGCCGCTTTTATTCCAACGCCGCCGCCGGGCCGAAGAACTCGTAACGACTCTGCCCATCAGGCACACCCAGCGCCCTGAGATGGCGTTTCACCGCGCCCATGAAACCCTTCGGTCCCAGGAAATAGGCGTCCAGGTCACGTTGCTCGGGCAGCCATTTCGCCAGTTGCTCCTGGCTCAACAAACCGACCTTGTCAGCCGCCGGGCTCACACCGTCATCCTCGTCGTAGCAATAGAATCGCTTGAGTTGCGGATGCCGCTGCGCCAGGTCATCGATCCAGTCTCGGAAGGCATGGACCCCACCGTTGCGCGCACAATGGATGAAATGTATCGGACGCTCGGTTTGCAGCGCCGCCTGCAACATTGCCAGGGTTGGGGTGATGCCTACGCCCCCGCTGATCAGCACCAGTGGCTTGTCGCTGGCGGTCAGGTAGAAATCCCCGGACGGCGGGAACAACTGGATACTGCTGCCGATCTGGAAATGATGATGCAGGTAGTTGGAGACTCGCCCACCCGCCTCGCGCTTGACGCTGATGCGGTATTGGCCGTTATCCGCCAGCGCCGACAGGGAGTAGTTGCGACGCACTTCCTCGCCGTCCAGCATCAACTTCATACCGATGTACTGGCCGGGCTCGGCCTGCAGGATCGGTCCCTTGTCCGCCGGCTCGAAGTAGAACGAGGTGATCTCGGCACTTTCGCGCACCTTGGCCGTGAGGATGAACTCGCGCTCGCCACGCCAGCCGCCGGGCGCTGCCGCCTTCTGGTCATACAGGCCGGCTTCGGCACCGATCAGAATATCGGCCAGTTGGTTATAGGCCGCGCCCCAGGCGGAAATCACTTGCGGCGTGGCAATTTCTTCCCCCAGCACCTCGGCGATCGCCCTCAGCAGGCAGGCGCCCACGATGGGGTAATGCTCTGGCTGGATCTGCAAGGCGACATGCTTGTTGACGATTTTTGCCACCAGGTCGCCCAACTGGTCGAGCTGGTCGATGTGCCGGGCATACATCAGTACGCCATTGGCCAACGCGCGGGGCTGGTCGCCGCTGGCTTGGTGGGCCTGGTTGAACAGTGGGCGTACCTGAGGGTATTCGGACAACATCATGCGATAAAAGTGGGTGATCAGCGCTTCACCGCCGCTTTCAAGCAATGGCACGGTGGAACGGATAATGGCGCGTTGTTCTTGACTGAGCATAAGGTAACTCCTGACCTGTTGACTGATGCTCATGTCTATCAGTTTTCGTGCCACATATTTTTTACTTAAACATCAATAAGTTAAAAATAGAGTAGTCATTACGACACGGCTCGTCATATAGTCAATCTGACTACATGGAGTCATTATGACCGCAACCTCCCTGCTGACATCCCTCTTGCCGCTGGTGGCCGACCTGTCTCGCGAGCTGCCTGAAGGCGAACGCTATCGTCGGCTGCTCGGCGCCTTGCGCGCCCTATTGCCCTGCGACGCCGCGGCGCTGTTGCGCCTGGACGGTGACTGCCTGGTGCCGCTGGCGGTGGATGGCTTGAGCACCGACACCCTGGGTCGGCGTTTCCAGGTCAGTGAACACCCCCGCTTCGAAGCCTTGCTGGCCAACCCGCAACCGACCCGCTTCGCCGCCGACAGTGACCTGCCCGATCCGTACGACGGGTTGGTCGACGGCCTCGATGAACACCTGGAAGTCCACGATTGCATGGGCTGCCCCTTGTTCGTCGATGAGCGTCCCTGGGGCCTGTTGACCCTTGATTCGCTGAACCCGGAACGCTTCGAGCCCATCGATCTCAGTGCCCTGCAAGCCTTCGCCAGTCTCGCCGCCGCAACGGTCAGCGCCGCCGAACGCATCGAACGCCTGGCATTGAAGGCCGAGGACGAGCATCGTCGCGCCGAGGTCTATCGCCAGGCCAGCGGCCAGCAACATCGCGACATGGTCGGCCAGAGCAAAGCGCACAAGCGCCTGGTGGAAGAAATCAACCTGGTGGGTGGCAGTGACCTGACTGTGTTGATCACCGGCGAAACCGGAGTCGGCAAGGAATTGGTCGCTCAGGCTATTCATGCCGCGTCAAAACGCGCCGATCAGCCGCTCATCAGCCTCAATTGCGCGGCCCTGCCGGACACGCTGGTGGAAAGCGAACTCTTCGGCCATGTACGAGGCGCCTTTACTGGCGCCACGAACGAGCGACGCGGCAAATTCGAACTGGCCGACGGCGGCACGCTGTTCCTCGATGAAGTCGGTGAGTTGTCTTTGGCTGTCCAGGCCAAGCTGTTGCGTGTGCTGCAAAGCGGACAATTGCAGCGCCTGGGCTCGGACAAAGAACACCGGGTGGACGTGCGCCTGATCGCGGCCACCAACCGCGACCTGGCCGAAGAAGTGCGCAACGGCCGCTATCGAGCTGATTTCTACCATCGTTTGAGCGTCTATCCGTTGCAGGTACCTGCCCTGCGCGATCGGGGACGGGATGTGTTGCTGCTCAGTGGCTTCTTTCTCGAACAGAACCGGTCACGCATGGGCCTGGGCAGCCTGCGCCTGACCAGCGACGCCCAGGCCGCACTGCTGGCTTACGATTGGCCGGGCAACGTGCGGGAACTGGAACACCTGATCGGCCGCAGCGCCCTGAAAGCCTTGGGCAATTGCCCGGCGCGCCCGCGAATTCTCAGCCTCAGCGCACAGGACCTGGACTTGCCGCAACCCCTGGCGGAGAACGCCATGCCCGCAGCCGACAACCTTCCCCCGGCGATGCCTGCGCCCACCGGTGACCTGCGCAAAGCCGTGGAAGATTTCCAGCGCAGGCTGATCAGCGCCAGCCTGGAACGCCACCAGCACAGCTGGGCCAGCGCCGCCCGGGAACTGGGGCTGGACCGGGCGAACCTGGGGCGGATGGCGAAACGGTTGGGGCTCAAGTAACGGCGCCTGGCTGTTGTGGCGAGCAAGCTTGCTCCCGCTGGAGTGCGCAGCGCTCCCATCAGCCGTGGCGCGACTGCGAATCTGGCGACCGCTGCGCGGCCGAGCGGGAGCAAGCTCCCTCGCCACAACAGCTTGGTAATCATCAGATCATTACCCGGGCAATCCATGCCATCGACAGCATTCGCCCTAAAGCCTGCCCCGGACAAGTCGATAACCCGATATCACAAGCTGTTTTGGCGATCTTCACGCTCGCCCCTCCTTTTCCACAGAAGGTTTTTATGTCTTCCAACAAAGCCCGCGCAGATTCACTTTCGCTTCTGCTGTTTACCTTGCGCAGCGGCAAGCTGATGGCAATCAACCTGCTGAAAGTCAGTGAAATCATTCCCTGCCCGCCATTGACCAAGCTGCCGGAGTCCCATCCGCACGTCAAAGGCATCGCCACCCTGCGTGGGACCTCGTTGTCGGTGATCGACCTGAGTCGCGCCATCGGCGAGCGGCCCCTGGAAGATCCGGATGGCGGCTGCCTGATTGTCACCGACGTCAGCCGCTCCAAGCAGGGCTTGCATGTGCAGGCCGTGAGCAAGATCGTGCATTGCCTGACCACCGACATCAAGCCGCCGCCTTATGGCTCCGGCGGTACGCGCGCGTTCATCACCGGTGTGACCTCGGTGGATGGCACCCTGGTGCAGGTGTTGGACATCGAAAAAGTCATCCACGGCATTTCACCTGCACAGATCGAAACCGCCCCCACCGAACTGAGCATGGAAGATGCCGAAGTGCTGGGCAATGCGCGGATCCTGGTGGTCGATGACAGCCAGGTCGCGCTGCAACAGTCGGTGTACACCTTGCGCAACCTGGGCTTGCAGTGCCACACCGCCCGTAGTGCCAAGGAAGCCATCGAATGCCTGCTGGACCTGCAAGGCACGGCCGAGCAGATCAACCTGATCGTTTCCGACATCGAAATGTCGGAAATGGACGGCTACGCCCTCACCCGGACCCTGCGCGAAACGCCGGACTTCGCTCATCTCTACGTGTTGCTGCACACTTCCCTGGACAGCGCCATGAACAGCGAAAAGGCACGCCTGGCCGGGGCCAACGGCGTGTTGACCAAGTTTTCCTCGCCAGAGCTGACCAAGTGCCTGATCACGGCGGCCAAGGCCGTGGCCGAACAAGGTCACTGAGTCGCAGCGCTGGTGCTTGCGGTTGCGGCGCCTGCGTTGCAGCGCGGGGGCCGTCGTCGTCCGGCAACCTCAGGCATACTCTCGACCTGACTTCCCGCAACGAGGCCCTTCGATGAAAACCCGCGCATTGATTCTTCTTGGCTTGACGACCCTGGCCGCCCAGGCTCATGCCTCCAGCCCCAACACCTGGGCTGCCTACGACAAAGCGGTGCTGGCCAGCTGCATCAAGACCAGTGGCTTGAAGAACGCTGAACCAGTGGGCACCGCCGCGCAATTCGACGATCGGGTCGGCTACACCGCGCTGTTACTGCAGGGCCAATACCCACAGAAACACATGAAAGGGGCGACCGGTACCGAGCTGTGCCTCTACCACAAGAAGACCAGGACAGCCCATGTGACCGAGTGGGACTCGATCCGGCCCGCCCCTGCCGATCGGTGAGTGGCGCATAACTTGCTTCGCCCGACCGATCACGGCGCTTTTCTGTCGCCGCCTACCACCATTTGCGATCGGGCGCTCAATGAACACAAGGTTTTCCTGCGTAGGGTGCGGCAAATGCTGCTCCGACCATCATGTCCCCCTGACCCTCGCGGAGGCTCGGATGTGGGCCGAAGACGGCGGCCAGGTCATTGTTCTGGTGGAAGCCTTCCTGTCCACTGGCCTCGGCCTGCCGCTGGCCCAGCGCGAACATGCGCAGCGTCGCTCGGCGGTGGTGCGCAGCGGCACTGCCGAAGCCTGGGTGGCAATCACCTTTGCAGCCTATAACGCGGGCCGCTGCCGTAATCTTGACGCGGACAACCTATGTCGCATCTACGAACGGCGGCCCTTGGTGTGCCGCATCTACCCGATGGAAATCAACCCGCACATCCCGCTCAACCCGGCCGCCAAGGACTGCCCACCGCAATCCTGGGAAACCGGCCCGCAACTGATTCTGGGCGGCAAACTGGCCGATGAAGAACTGGCCACGCTGATTGAACGCTCGCGCCAGGCCGATCGTGAAGACATCGCGACCAAGGACCGCATCTGCGCGGCCCTGGGCATCCGCACCACCGCGCTCAAAGGCGACGGCTTCACCGCCTACCTGCCGGACATGGTCGCGTTCGCGGCCGCCATCGATCAGGTGCCCTTGCAGCCGACGGAGCAGGCAACCGGTGAATGGCTGTTCCATCTGTCCGGGGATGACGTAGCCCGCGAAGTCACGGCCTGTGGGGCGCGGGTCGTCACCGAGGCTGCCTTGGATTATGCGTTTATTTCTCTGCGGGCTGCGTAGGTCTACGGGACGGCAAAGTCATCCCCTGTGGGGGCGGGCTTGCTCGCGAAGACGGACGGGCATTCAACATTGATGCAAGCTGACCCGACGCCTTCGCGAGCGAGCCCGCCCCCACGAGGGAAATTTATAGGCGTTCCATCAAGCACCTCTCGCCTAACCGTCGCCGAGAATGTTAGCGTGCTTGGTATTCTCTGCCCGACGAGCCTTGCACGATGAAAAAAACCGTACTTGCCTTCAGCCGTATCACGCCTCAGGTGGTCGAGCGCCTGCAACAGGACTTCGAGGTGATCGTTCCGAACCCGGCGAACGGTGATATCAACGCGCAGTTCAACGAAGTCCTGCCCCACGCCCACGGCCTGATCGGGGTCGGTCGCAAGCTGGGGCGCGAGCAACTGCAACACGCCGCGAACCTGCAAGTGGTGTCCAGCATCTCGGTGGGCTACGACAACTACGACCTGGCCTACTTCAATGAACGCGGGATCCTGCTCACCAATACCCCCGATGTACTCACCGAAAGCACCGCCGACCTGGCCTTTGCCCTGCTGATGAGCAGCGCCCGGCGCGTCGCCGAACTAGACGCCTGGACCAAGGCCGGGCAATGGCAAGCAACGGTGGGACCTCAATTGTTCGGCACCGACGTGCACGGCAAGACCCTGGGCATCGTCGGCATGGGCAACATCGGTGCCGCCATTGCCCGCCGTGGCCGGTTCGGCTTCAACATGCCGATTCTCTACAGTGGCAACAGCCGCAAGCCCGAGTTGGAAAACCAATTGGGCGCGCAATTTCGCGAGTTGGATCAATTACTGGCCGAAGCAGATTTCGTTTGCCTGGTCGTGCCATTGAGTGACAAGACTCGCCATCTGATCGGGCAGCGCGAGCTGGGCCTGATGAAGTCCAGTGCAATCCTGGTCAACATCTCCCGCGGGCCGGTGGTGGATGAGTTAGCGCTGATCAACGCTCTGCAAACCAACCGCATCCGCGGCGCCGGGCTGGACGTGTACGAGAAAGAACCGCTGGCTGAATCACCGCTGTTCCAGTTGAAGAATGCCGTCACCCTGCCCCACATCGGCTCGGCCACCTTCGAGACCCGTGCCGCCATGGCCGATCTGGCTGTGGATAACCTTCGCAGTGCGTTGATGGGCGAGCGACCGCAGCACCTGGTCAACCCGCAAGTCTGGAGATAACCCCGCGCCAGGCTTGATGCCCAACCCGTGGCGAGGGAGCTTGCTCCCGCTGGGGCGCGAAGCGGCCCTTGCTCTCGGGGCTACTGCGTAGCCCAGCGGGAGCAAGCTCCCTCGCCACGGGATTATCATCCGACTTCAGCTCAGCGTGCGCCCAAGGCGACCTTCGCTGCCGAAGGCCGGGGTTTGCGAAACACCAACACATTACCCAGCATCACCATGACCAGGCCCACCAGCGCCGGCGTCGTCCACTGGTAACCCTCGGCGAACGCCGAGACATTCAACGCCACCACCGGAAACAACACCGTGCAATACGCCGCTCGCTCCGGCCCCATGCGTCCTACCAATGTCAGGTAGGCGGTAAAGCCGATGACCGAACCCGGGATCACCAGGTACAACAGCGAACCGATGTAACGGGCGTTCCATTCCATATCGAACGGGATCGCGTTGAACGCACACCATAGCGCCAGCATCGTCGCGCCATAGGCCATGCCCCAGGCGTTGGTGGTCAACGGCTTGAGACCGGCTTTCTGTTGCAGGCTCGAAAGCATGTTGCCGGCCGAAAAGCATAGGGTGCCCAGCAATGCCAGCGCCAACCCGAGCAGGGTTTGCGGGCTCGCGCTATGGCCGGCCAGTTCCGGCCAGAACAGCAAGGCCAGCCCCAGCAGTCCCAAGGCGCCGCCCACCAACACATTACGGGCTATCCGTTGACCGAAGAACACCCGGGCATTGAGTGCGTTCCACAGGGTGGCGGTGGAAAACACCACGGCGACCAGGCCACTGGGAATCCACTGGCTGGCGGTGAGAAAGCACATGAAGTTGATGCAGAACAGGCACAGGCCCTGGGCCACGCAAATCAGGTGGCCGCGGCGATCCATCGCCTGCAGGCGACGGCTGAGCAGAAGCAGCGCAAACAGAATCAGAGCCGCGAGGCCGAAGCGATAAACGATCGACACGGGGATCGCGACGACACCCAGTTGCAGTTTCAACGCGATCCAGGTCGTGCCCCAGATGAGCACGGTGAGCAGGTACAACGAGAGGTTCATGGCGGCGACTCCTGACATGGACGCTCAGTGTCCCGCCGTTGCCTCTGCGCTGCTTGCGTAAAATTGCGGTTTTCTCGATGCGCAGGCTGGCACGAACCGGTCGACAGGGTAGGATTGGGGCCGGAGAGAATCGATCATGCCTACATTGCAAACCCTGCAAGTCTTTCAAGCGCTCAACAGTTCGCCCAATGCCCGCCTGGAGCACAGCGCCGAACTGGGAGATGGCATGGCGGCCGCTTTGTGGAGCAATCATCACGACGCCCGGGACTACGAGGCGCCAAGCCACCATACCTTGTCGTGCTATATCGCCGGCGGCACCGGTACGTTTCGTCGCGAACGGCCCGAAACCACAGGGGCACCCGGCAAGCTTTGCGTCCTGCCGGCCGGGCATGAATCGGCCTGGGTCATCAACGGCGACATTCGCCTCGCCCACTTGTATTTCAGCCCCGAGCAATTTGCCCTCGGTTGCGTCACCCTATTGGATCGCGAACCCCGCCAGGTCCAGCTACGCGAGGCGACCTTTCTTGACGATCCACAACAGGCCCAGCGCTTTCGCCAGTTGATCGCGCTGAACTGGAGCGAGCCCGGTGAGCGTCTGCTCACCACCAGCCTGGCGCACGACCTGCTCAACCATGCGCTGCTCAGTCAGGTCGGCCAGCGTCAGGGGCTACGGCTCAAGGGTGGGTTGGCCGCCCATCAGCGACGCTTGCTGGTGGATTACATCGACACCCATCTGGCCGACGCCATCAGCCTGGGACAATTGGCCGCCCTGTGCACGCTGTCCGAATATCACTTCGCACGGATGTTCCGCGAAAGCTTCGGGTTGCCGCCTCATCAATATCTCCTGGCAAGGCGCCTGGCACGTGCGCGACACTTGCTGCGTTGCACTTCGCAGCCGCTGGGCGAGGTGGCAATGGCGTGTGGCTTTGCCAGTGCCAGCCACTTCACCCATCGATTCCGCCAAGCGTTGAGTGCGACGCCTGGCGAATATCGCCAGGCCTTCCTGCGCTAGCCCCGGCTGCCGTCATCGCGAGCAGGCTCGCTCCCACATTGGATCTCCAGCGACCATGAGTCCTACGCAGAAACCTGTGGGAGCGAGCCTGCTCGCGATGCGGTGGCACATTCAACACAGGGGCAAGCTGAACGGACACCGTCTTGAGCTCACAACATCGAATGACAAACAAAAAACGGGCCTGCATTGCAGGCCCGTTTTTCAGTGGAAGTGCAAAGTCAGCCGGCTCAGCCGTGCCGCGCCGCCCGTTCATTCTCCAGGAACTCCTGCTCCAGCATCGCATCGGCCAGCGCCAGGGATTCGGCCTGGGTGGTGGAGGCGGCGCGCTTGCCGCGCAGCTTGCCGAACAAGTGCTCCAGGGCGTGTTCCAGCTTGGTGGCCGCCCCTTCGATCGCCAACTCCAGCGATTCGGCCTTGTGGGTTACCGAGACTGGCTGGAGGCCCTTTGGCCGCGCTTCAAGCTGGCAACGCATGTCATGGGGACCGGGCTTGTCGCCGTTCTCGTCGCCCAGATGGACTTCAATTCGTGTCAGGTCTTCCTCGTAGCGTTCGAGCGTGCTTTCGATGGTAGTACGTACCCACTCCTCCAGTCGGATGCTGCTTTGAATATGGTTATCGCTGTTGACTTGGATTTGCATAGTTCATCCCTTATTTCAGCTAGCTCGCCGGGGGCCATCGACATCGGTTCTACGACCCCTTGAGTACAGAGTCGGGCTGGCGACAGAACAATTCAACCCCTGGAAAAAGATAAATATCGTTTTGCAAATAAAGCCGGACAAGGGACAAAAGCGCTGTTAAGGTCGGGAGTTTCCCCGCCGCGTCATCCCCTCAGGAAATCACCCTGGCTGCACCGTCGATGCACATGGCGCCCCGAAACGGGTAAGCGTCGCCGACCCATTCCAGCCTGTCCCAGGCTGATGCCCCGCGAACACTGTCCGACGATTCCTCCGGCATGCCCCTTGCTACCCCATGACAGAGCGCCGCCAATCGGGACCTCTCTGCTGATTGTCCCGCCGCGACGCTTGGGAGCACACGATGAATATGATCATGGAATGGCCGATGGTCCGGTGTTGCGAACTAATCCCGATCATGGCCGGTCAACAACTGCACGTTCAATCAGGCGGTGACGCATCATGGACAACCCTTTTCAGATCATTACCGACGCTTTTGCGCCGCACTACCAGATCAACCTGAGCATCCAGGGCCTGGATGGCCGCATCATGCTGACGCTGTCCAAGGCCGGGCGCATCGTTGCCAGGCGCATGATCAGTGCCCAGCAGCGCAATGACCCGCAGCAGCTCAAGCGCCTGGTACAGAGCATCCAGTTCGGCATCGCTATCGAGCAAGGACACAGCGCCGTGTCCATTCTTGAAGCCATGACCGACAGCGACAACATCAAGCTGCCACCTCCCCAGGCACAAGGCTTGGCCTCGACTGCTGCGGGCCTCTAGACCTCGCCTTTCTCCACTTCGGTATGCTCGCTGGAGCCCGCGCCGACCTTGCGGTGCGGGTGCTCGGTTTTCACTGAGGGAAACTGCGAAGAGGCATAGCGCACTACCAGGATCGCGAACGCCAGAAGCAGGATGCCACCGCACAGGTAGATGATCCCCAGGTCCGGTGGATTGTGGTGGGAAACGTTGGAAATCAGCAGCCGCGTCAACGCGGTGATCGCCACGTAGATCAAAAATCGCACCGGCATGTGGTTGGTCTTGAAATAAATCCCCACCATCGCCCCCAATTCCAGATAGATGAACAGCAGCAGGATGTCATCGATCTTGATGTGCCCCGCCTCGATCATCTGCAGGAACTCCATGACTGACGCCCAAGCGGTCACTGCACCGATGGCGAACAATGCCAGGTAGTGGAACGTCTCGACGAACAGGTTTCCCAGGGATTCGGCCACTTGATGGACGTTCTGGCGCAGGTTCTCGGCCCAGTTGATTTTCACGATGTGGTTTCCTTAGGTCGACTCGACCGGATCATGCGGGTTGGACGTGACGATTGTTCTGCATGCAGAAAAAAGGCCAGCGACTGGAGGTGAGATGGCGATGGGCTGGCAATCGACACTTTTGGCAGTGTCCCGTTGGCCCCTTCGCGAGCAAGCTTTGCTCACCTATGCCGAAATCGGTCTACATTGAAAAGCCACTATCCAAAGCAAGAGGATTCGCTTATCCTTTTGCCTGTATATAAATACAGTAGTTACACAGACAACCAATGTGAAGGCATGTGAGGTGGTGAATGGCCGTCGAAGTGGTATACCGCAGCAGCCGAGATCTGGAGCGCTTGTTCATGGATAAAGCCGAAGCTGACCGTCATGACAAAATGCTGGAACTCGCCGAACTGCTGGCCGAGGTGTTGCAAAAAGCCGTTCCATCGCTGAGCGAGCAACAGGTGGAGGAAGCCGGGATCTACATGGCGAAGAATCGCGATGTGTTCGCCAAGGCCTTCAAGAGCCAGCCGGACGCCTTGTCCGAACTGCTCAATCCTTCGGATGAATGACTTGAAAAGACCGCAGCCTTCGATGGCGCGCAGGGAGTAGATCCTGTGGCGCCGTCGAACGCTGCGGTCTTTTTCAGTATTGGGGCCGGTGATTGTTCAGCGGTACAACAATCGCTCCGCCAACTCATCGGCAACCCGGGCCGGTGAGCGCTTTTCCGCCTGGGCATGGGCGAAGACTTCCGTGAGCCGGGCGCCAATTTTCGACAGGTGCGCCGTGATGGTCGGCAGCTCTTCGCCGCGATGCTTCAGGGCGACATAGATCAGGCCGCCGGAATTGATTACATAGTCGGGCGCATAGAGGATCCCGCGCCTTTCCAGTTGATCGGCCACTTGCAGATTGCTCAGTTGGTTATGGGCCGAACCGGCCACCGCCGAGCAACGCAGTTGCGCCACGCTGTGACTGTTGAGCACGCCGCCCAGGCCACAGGGCGCGAGGATGTCGCAGGGTGTACTGAGCAATGCGTCGTTGGCAATCGGGTGTGCGCCCAGCTGTTCCATCGCCAATTGCACCTTACCGGGGTCGATGTCGCTGACCAGCAGCTCGGCGCCGGCCGCGTGCAACTGTTCGGCCAGGGCGAAACCCACGTTGCCCAAGCCCTGGATCGCCACCCGCAAGCTTTCCAGGTTATCGCTGCCCAGGCGAGCCATGGCCGTGGCGCGGATGCCCGCGAATACCCCCATCGCGGCGTGGGGTGCAGGATCACCCGCCGCGGTGGTGCTGGTCACGTGGCGAGTGTGCTGGGCGATGCAATCCATGTCGGCTACAGAAGTGCCGCTGTCGATGGCGGTGATGTAGCGTCCATCCAGTTGCTCGATACAACGGCCAAAGGCCTCGAACAACGCCGCACGACTTTCAACATGGGCCGGGCGCATGATCACCGCCACCCCGCCGCCCACCGGCAAGCCGGCCAGCGCCGCTTTGTAGCTCATGCCCTGGGCCAGGCGCACAGCATCAGCCACGGCACTTTCGTCGTCGGGATAGGCAAGATAACGACAACCACCCAGGGCGGGCCCGGGGCGGCTGCAATGAATGGCAATCACCGCCTTCAACCCGGTCAACGGGTCTACGCTTAAGTGCAGCGATTCAAGGCGGGAGCTTTGCATGAGAGCGAACATCGTAAGGCTCCCGAATCACTTCTGCTTGTTTCGCCAGTATAGGCGTGCAGCTGAAATTTGCTGAAACACGCCGGAATAAGCCGCGACAGCCACCGGCTCTTATGGGCATAACCTGTCACGACGTTTGTGGAGGACTGGACGAAATTGCACGCCAGCGCTAAAACGAGGCATAGCCCGGAGAGTTTGATGAAACCGCGCCAAGCCTTTCTTGACTGCCTGCACCACTCGCCACCGGCGCTGCTCGAAGCGGCGCTGTGGATTGCGGCCGAACATGACCGCGGGGTCGACGTGCCGGCTTTGCTAAAGGATTTCAAGGATCTGCAACAGCGGGTCGGCCATGACCTGCCAATACTGCCGGTGACTGAGCTGGGCCAGCCTTTGCTGCGTCGGCTCAACGACCTGGGGTTTGCCCAGGATGATTCCACGCCGCTACGACCCCAGGCGGCATTGCTGGATAAGGTACTGGCGCGCAAGCGCGGACAACCGCTGGCGCTGGGCCTGATCGCCCTGGAAATGGCACAGGGCCTGGAGATTCCGATGGTCGGTGTCAACTTCCCCGGCCATTTTCTCCTGAGGGTACGCGGCGCCGATCATCTGCTCGACCCGTGCGGTGGCCGTCGGTTGTATCCCAATGACTGTCGGGAACTGCTGCAACGTCAATACGGTGCAAACATGCCGCTCAGGGCCGAGCACCTGGCCAACGCCGAGCCGGTACAAATGCTCCAGCGCCTTTCGCGCAACCTGCGTCAGTTGCATCTGGCGAACGATGAATACATCGCCGCGCTGATCGACGCCGAGCGCGTGCTGGAACTGGGCAACGCCAGCGCTGCCGACTATCTGGCCCGGGCCAGCCTGTACCAGCGCCTCGACTGTCCCAACGCCGAACGATTCGACCTGGAGCATGCACTGATGCTCAGTGAGGATCCGATCCAGCGAATCCGGCTGACGGAGCGACTGGGGCATTTGCCGCCCAATACGATTGTGCATTGAGGGGATGGGATGGCCGCTGCCCTGCCAGCGATGAGGTGATTCTGTGGCGAGGGAGCTTGCTCCCGCTGGCTGCGCAGCAGCCCTATGTCCCTGATGCCGCTATGGTCGGGGGCCGCTTCGCGCCCCAGCGGGAGCAAGCTGCCTCGCCACAGGATTTCATGGCTTTAGATCAAGGTGTATCAGGCTGATTCGCCGGATGCGCCTGTTGGAATGCCGGATGGGCAGCCGCCAGTGCCGCAACGCGACGAATCCTTGGGTACGCCTGCAAGTCCACATTGAACCGCTCGGCCGCATACAGCTGCGGGATCAAGTACACATCCGCCAACCCGGGCACTGCGCCGAAGCAATAGCCTTCGTCGCCGATCAACCGCTCCACCGCCGCCAATCCCTGGCTGATCCAGTGGCCGATCCACTCGCTGACCTGCGTTTCATCGTGCCCCCACTGCCGCAGCTTGTTGAGCACGCTGACGTTATGCAGCGGATGGATGTCGCAACCGATCAGCGCAGCGACCCCTCGCTCGTGGGCACGCACCACCAGGTCAGCGCCCAGCAGCGGCACCTGTGGGTAACGCTCCTCCAGGTATTCGAGGATGGCAGGCGACTGCACCAACAACGCCCCTTCGTCGGTGCGCAGGGCCGGCACGCGGCCCTGCGGGTTGATTGCCAGGTAGGCCGGCTGTCGGTGTTCGCCCCCCGGCGCAGCGATCAGGTTGACCGGCAAGGCCTGGTAATCCAGCCCCTTCAGCGCCAGGGCAATACGAACCCGATAGGACGAGGTGGAGCGGTAGTAGGTATAGAGATCCATGCCCTGCCCCTCAACGTGCCGGCAAAATCTTGCCGCGGCATTCGCCAAAGCCGATGGAGGCGAAACCCTCGCGACTGCAACGGGCCCGCAGGATGATTTCATCCCCGTCCTCGAGGAATTTCCGGACTTCGCCCGAGGCCAGCTCGATCGGCTTTTTACCGCCCTCGGTGATTTCCAGCAGGCTGCCGAACTGGCCGTTCTGTGGCCCGGACAAGGTCCCCGAGCCGAACAGATCACCGGCCTGCAACTGACAGCCGTTGACGCTGTGGTGCGCAATCATCTGTGCCACGGTCCAGTACATGTATTGGGTATTGCTCAACGTCAGGCGATGGGCCGGCAGGTTCTGCTCGCGCATGGTTTCGGTGAGCAGCAGCACTTCCAGCTCGATATCGAATGCCCCGCCGGCCTGGTCACGCTTGTCCGACAGATAGGGCAACGGCTGCGGATCGCCTTCCGGGCGCGGCGCTTGCGGGCGACGGAACGGCTCCAGCGCTTCGGTCGTCACCACCCAGGGCGAGACGCTGGTCAGGAAGCTCTTGGACAAAAACGGACCCAGCGGCTGGTACTCCCAGGCCTGGATATCCCGAGCCGACCAGTCGTTGAGCAGGCAAAAGCCACCGATGTGCTCGGCTGCATCGCCGATGGCGATGGGCTCGCCCAATGCATTGCCCCGTCCGATCCAGATACCCAGCTCCAGCTCATAGTCCAGCCGTGCGCAGGGGCCGAAGCTCGGCTCGCTCTGACCGGCGGGCAAGGTCTGGCCCTTGGGCCGACGCACGTCGGTGCCGGACGGGCGCACGGTCGAGGCGCGGCCGTGATAACCAATAGGCACGTATTTGTAGTTGGGCAGCAAGGGGTTGTCGGGGCGAAACAGCTTGCCGACATTTTGCGCGTGCTCGATCCCGACGTAGAAGTCGGTGTAGTCGCTGATCCGGGCCGGCAGGTGCATCTGGCATTCAGCCGCGACATGCAGCAACTGCGTACCCTGGCTTTCCACCTTGCCACGCAAGGGACTGTCTTCGCGCAGCAGCTCCAGCAACCGTTCGCGCAGGGCAACCCGAGCACCGCGCCCCAGCTCGAAGAATCCGTTCAACTGACCGCCGGCCATGGCCTCTACGGCGTCTCGCGACAGGCCTTCGAACAAGCCGGCGTGCAGCGCAGCCGACAGGTCGAAGATCCGCTCACCGATGGCCACGCCACTGCGCCGGGTGCCGCCATCGATGCTGAAAACGCCCAGAGGCAGGTTCTGCAACGGAAAATCGGCGTGGCCGTTGGCACAGGCGACCCAACTACGGGCAGGGAAAGATTGACTCATGGTTATCTCCGGGTCGGGTCGAAGGTGACAGGCAGCGAGGCCCAGCAGGTATCGTAGTCGGTTTGAAGCTGCGGACAGTCCAGGGCGAAGCGACTTGGACGCAACACCTGGCTGGTCTCGAACATGAACGCCATGGTGTTATCGATTTTTGCCGGCTGAAGGTCGGCATTGATCGCCCGGGTGCAGGTTTCGCCGTCCGGGCCATGGGCGCTCATGCAACTGTGCAGCGAAGCGCCGCCGGGCAGGAAACCTTCGGCCTTGGCGTCGTAGGCGCCCTGGATCAGGCCCATGAATTCGTTCATCAGGTTGCGATGGAACCACGGCGGACGGAAGGTCTTTTCAGCCACCATCCAGCGCGGCGGGAAGATCACGAAGTCGAGATTGGCCAGGCCATGGACGCTGGTAGGCGAGGTCAACACGGTGAAAATCGAAGGGTCCGGGTGGTCGAAGCTGACCGTGCCGATGGTGTTGAACCGGCGCAGGTCGTATTTGTAGGGCACGTTGTTGCCGTGCCAGGCCACCACGTCCAGGGGCGAATGGCCCAGTTCGCACGCCCACAACTCGCCGAGGAACTTCTGCACCAGTGTGGTCGGCTGCGCGAGGTTTTCGTAGTGGGCGACGGGCGCCAGGAAATCCCGAGGATTGGCCAGGCCGTTGCTGCCGATTGGCCCCAGGTCCGGCAGGCGCAGCGGTGCACCATGGTTTTCCGCCAGATAACCGCGGGCCTCTGGATCGAGCAGTTCGACCCGGAATTTCAAGCCCCGGGGAAGCACGGCGATTTCCAGCGGGGCCACTTCCAGCACGCCCAGTTCAGTGGCAATGCGCAGCCGTCCCGATTGCGGCACCAGCAGCCATTCGCCGTCGGCATTGAAGAACACCCGCTGCATCGCACGATTGGCGCAGTACTGATAAAGGCTGACGCCGGCAGGTTTGTCCGCGCCAGCATTGGCGGCCATGCGCACCAGACCGTCGATGAAGTCGGTGGGCTCGGCGGGCATCTGCAAAGGATTCCAGCGCAGCCGATTGGGCGTTACCTCGCCCAGCGGGCCGCCAGCGATCTGCCGCTCAAGCTTGACGAAGGCCGGGTGATTGGCCGAGGGATGGATCCGGTACATCCAGGTACGCCGCGCTTCGCTGCGGGCCATGGTGAATGCAGTGCCGGAGAACAGCTCGGCATAGAGACCATAGGGCGCCTTTTGCGGGGAGTTCTGGCCGACCGGCAGTGCGCCGGGCAGTGCCTCACTGGCGAACTCATTGCCGAAGCCAGACTGATAGGCCAGGTCTGACGCGGTGGAATCGAGGTTCATGGAGCCTCCTAAGATGCGGTCCGTCACTCAAAGGGCAGTCTGAGGCGCACCGGGTTGTTTTTATCGTAATCAAATTACGCATAACGTAATTTGCTCACCAGCGGCCGTCAAGCTATAAAGACGCCCATTCGCTTCCGGACCTCGCACGCCCATGCAAATCCCGCCCAATAACGCTAAACAGAAAGTCCGCTCGGCCGAGGTCGGCACCGACATTCTCAAGGCCCTGGCCGAACTCTCACCCTCCACATCGTTGTCGCGCTTGGCCGACCACGTGCAGATGCCGGCGAGCAAGGTCCATCGCTACCTGCAGGCCCTGATCGCCAGCGGGTTTGCCGAGCAGAACGCCGCGACCAACCACTATGGCCTGGGCCGGGAAGCCTTGCGCGTCGGGCTGGCCGCGTTGAACGGCATGGACGTACTGCAAGTGGCCGCCCTGCCCTTGGCCGAATTGCGCGACGATCTGAACGAAACCTGCTTCCTGGCGGTGTGGGGCAATCACGGGGCAACCGTGGTGCGCATCGAACCTGCGGTCCGCGCTGTGACCGTCGTGACCCAACTGGGCTCGGTGCTACCGTTGCTCAGTTCATCCACGGGGCTGGTGTTCGGCGCGTACCTGCCGGAGCGCGAGACCATTGGCTTGCGGGAACAGGAACTGCGAGACACGCAAGACCACGCCCTGGCCGATGACCGGGCTTATGCGACGCTGTGCGAACAGATTCGTCAGCGCGGCCTGCACCATGTGCATGGCCTGTTGATGCCGGGGGTAGATGCCCTGTCCGCCCCGGTGTTCAATGCGATCGGCCAGGTAGCGGCGGTGATGACCATCGTCGGTCCGACCTCGCTGTTTCACGCCGACGAAGATGGCCCGGCGGCGCAGCGCCTGCTGGCGGCGACCCGGGCCGTGAGTTGGCGGATGGGCTATGAGACCGGGCCAGGGTCAAGCCAGGAAGTCGGGCACGATCCGGATCAATAGATCATTGAGATGAGTGGGCGCCAACCGTGGATGAAGATCGCGCTCGTCGCCACTGAACGCGACCATGTAAATGCCTTGGTGATCGCCCTTGATGTGGTAAGGAATTTCGTTATTGCGCAAATGGCCCAGCAGGTATTCCACCAGAGGCTCCGAAGATGACACTACTCGTTCGCCGGAGTCATGCGTAATAAAACCGGTGACGTAGACTTTCTCCAGATCGACATCGGGCAAGTGTACTTTCAAAGCCCCATGAATATCCTCGGCGTCCAGATGCATGACGGAACGCTCGGATAAATCCATTGCCGGCTTTTCCGCCAGGCTAGTCACAATATGCGTAACGATTCTTTCAAATGTAATCAAGTCCAGCGCCTTGACCCGGTCCTCGTCGGCAAAGGAATAACGTTTGCTGAAGATGTTGCTGATGCCTTGCGTGTAATGGGGCAATTGCTGTTTTTCCACGCAGGCCAGCGCTTCGTCCAGTAACGTCCTGGACGATATGACCTGAAGATCGGGAAACGCCGCCAATGTATTGAGATAGTTTTTGAGCGGGTTGACGCCCAGCGTTTCCAGATGTTCGCCCAGTAGCACCTGTACGGCAAAATCCACGCGAGTGTTCTTGAGGGCGAGCAGTTTTTCAGAATAAAAAGAATAGAGTCGAGTCTTCATAAACATCCTTGTCATGGTGAGGTGTCGAACTTCCTGTCCGACCGCATCGCCGTTATACCTCAACCCACTTTCGACTTGAAAAAGCAAATGTAAGAGCCCGTAAAGTCGCCACGGTTTGATTCAAGCTACCCCATCATCCCCATGACCTTGGCCTTCGCCACCGCTTGAGTACGCCGTTGCACCCCTAACTTGCTATGTATCCGCCGCGAGTGGGTTTTTACCGTATGCAGGGAGATGAACAAGCGCTCGGCAATCTGCTGGTTGGAATGCCCCTGGGCAATCAGTTCCAGGACCTCCAGCTCACGATGACTGAGCAACGTGTCGTCGCTGATCGCGGGGGCCTGGCTCGGCTCTACCGAATGTGCCGAGCACGCCAGTTCGGGCTGGCGCAGGCGCAACTCACACCAGGCCTGTCGGGCTCGCCAGCAACTGACGCGCTCAAGCCCCTGCTGCGCCAGCAACCGGGCCTGGGAACGGTCGCCGGACAACCACAACACCTCGGCCAGCGCCAGATACAGCTCGGTTTCCAGGCTGTGCATCGCGCCACGCTGTGCCTGGTCAATCATGGCCTGCAAACGGGCCTGCGGGTCCTGGGCCCGATGCAGATAGACCTCGGCCAGCACCAGCAGGTACTCAAGTCGCGGGATCAACTCCAGCGTCGCGGGTGGCGCATGCTTGGCCTGGGGTCCGCGAAAATGCCGCAGCACGCGCCTCAAGGCTTCGTGGGCCAGTTCCGCTCGCCCCTGTTGCAGCCAGAACTGGCAGCTGGTTTGCAACAACACGCCACGGTAGACGGTGTCAGGAATGTGCCGCTGTTGCATGATCCGCTCGGCGTCGCGCAATTGTCGGAAAGCCTCGTCGTAGTCGGCCTGGTTCGCCGCCAGGCTGGCCTTGCCGAGAAAGCCGTAGAGCACTTGTTTATCCTGGCACAGCAAGCCCGTCTCCAGCCCCAGTTCGAAATGCTCTGCGGCTCGCTCTTCGAACCCCATGCGCAACGCCAGGCGTCCGCGGCGCAAGGCAATGCGCCCCGACAAGGCCGAAAAATCCTGCCCTGGTCGATCGAGCAACGCCTGGACCGCCGCGAGCAGGTGTTCAGCCCGATGGGGCGCGCCACGTTGTTCCAGCACTTGTGCATGGTCGAGTTCCAGCAAACCTTCGAATACCAGCGAACCCTGCGCACGGGCCAGGCACAGCGCCTGGCGATTGAGCCACTGCGCGGACGCCAGCTCGCCCTTGAGCAGCGCCTGCTGCGTCAGGCCCATCAGGCACAACAGGCGCAGGGCCCACGCTTGCGGATCCAGGCTGGCCTGGGCCTGGAGGAAATGTTCGTGTGCGCCGTCACCATCGCCCGAGAGGTGCAACAACCAGCCCCGCAAGACCAGCCAGCGCGCCAACAACTGTTGCTGGTGCCCGGCCACTGGCTGCGGTACGAAACGGGCCAGTTGCTCGATGCAGACCGATGCCTGGTCGAAGCGCCCGGCGAACAACAGGGCGGCGGTCACCAATCCCACCGATTGTGGCGTACCGAGGGCCAGCGCTTCGCCTTGTTGATCATGCAGATTCAGCAACAGCACCACATTGCGACGCTGCAGGATGTGCTCGAAGCTCAGATGCTGAAGGAAACTGACAGCGGCCTCGAACTCTTCAGCCAACATGGCTTGCTCGAATGCCATCTGCCAATCCTGCTCGGCGGCAAACCACTGGCAGGCCCGCCGGTGCCAGGAGCGCCCTTGCGGCCAGGGTTCTTCGCGCACCAGTCGGGCCAGCGCCGGATGCACCTGCAGCCAGTCGCAAGTCTGCTCCCACGGCTCGATGAAACATCCCAGCTCCCGCAGCAACGGCATGCATTCAGCGCCCACCGTGTCAGCGAATAGATGCTCGCAAAGCCGGGCGTTGAAACGCGGCAGATGCGCCAGCACCCGCCAGGCCTGCGCCAGCTCCGGGGCCAGGGTGCCGAACAGCTCATGCTCCAGGTAATCCAGTAACGTCCCCACTCGCCCCGGCGTTGCCTGACTGCGCGCCCATTCGCAGCGCTCGAGCAGAATGATGCGTACCCCGGCGCACCAGCCGCCACTGCGCTGTATCACCTCGCGGGCGGTGCGGGCGGCCTGGGGCGCGGGCAGATGATGAAGCAATGACTGGACGTCGTCGGGAGTGAAGACCAACGCCTGGGCGTCGAACTCGTGCAGTTCATCATCGAGCAACAAGCGCGGCCAGTTACAGTGGGGACGACGGCGCCCGTTCAACCACAGGTGCAACGCCGGACTGCTGCTGTTCAACAAACGGTCGAGCAGGCGGTCCAGCTCCGGGTTGGGCACCCGGCAATAATCGTCGAAGAACAACCAGGTGGGGGTTTGCAGCCGCGCCAGATGTGCCAGCAACCCCGCTTCATCCGTCAGTGGCAATCCGAGGGTATGGGCCAGGCACTCGCACAGTTGCACCGGGCTCAGCGCCGCGCCGCCCAGCGGCAACCAGTGCAATCGACATCCGGCGGGAGCCTGGAGAAAACACTCGGCGAACAACGCGCTCTTGCCACTGCCGGCCGGTGCGCACAGCAGCTTTACCCGGGCCTCGGAGGTCAGCAACGGCTCACTCAGGGACCGCCGCGGGACATGTGTCGAGGACAGGCGAGGGAGCAGTCCTGGACGGTCCGGACACGGGGTCATGGCGGTCATGGGCGTGGGTCCTGTTTATTGTTGTGTCATCACCCTAGTCCTGTGTCGCAGACCTTTGGAGAAGTATTCAGCGCGCTGATTGCAAGCCATAAAAAAACGACCGGCAGATGCGGCTGCCGGTCGTTCATGAATTTGACGCAATCCCGTGGCGAGGGAGCTTGCTCCCGCTGGGCTGCGCAGCAGCCCCACCTGGTTTGGGCCTGATAAACCCTGGTGCCCGGTTCGGGGGCGCTGCGCGCCCCAGCGGGAGCAAGCTCCCTCGCCACAAAAGCGATCCCTTCATTCACACGCATCTGCAATCAGATCATGCAAATCAACGCACCCCCGTGGAGCGCAACGCCGCCGGTGTGTAGTCGGCCGCCCTGGCCTCGAAGCCGTACTCGTAGGCGTGTTTCTCTTCGTTCTTCATCCCCAGCGCAATGTAGCGACCGGCGATGATGTCGTAGAGCGCTTCGAGGGTGTAGCCCGGGTTCTGATGGTCGTAATAGAACTGCGCATGCCCTTCGGCCACGCGCCACAATTGGCCGCGACCGTCGTAGTGGTCCACCAGTGCCGCCTGCCAGCTGTCCTCATCGATGTACATGTGGCGCTTGGCGTAAATGTGCCTTTCGCTGGGCTTGACCGTGCCGACCACTTCCCAGACCCGGTGCAACTCATAGCGGGTCAGGTCCTGGTTGATATGGCCGGCCTTGATCACGTCGTCATACTTGAGGCTCGGCGAGTCGAGCTTGTAGCTGTTGTAGGGAATGTACATTTCCTTCTTGCCGATCAGCTTCCAGTCGTAGCGGTCCGGCGCGCCGGAAAACAGGTCGAAGTTGTCGGATGTGCGCAAGCCGTCGGCGGCAGTGCCCGGGCCGTCGTAAGCCACTTGCGGGGCCCGACGGACCCGGCGTTGGCCGGCGTTGTAGATCCACGCCAGGCGCGGCTCCTTCACCTGGTCGAGGGTCTCATGCACCAGCAGTACGTTACCGGCCAGGCGTGCCGGGGCGGTGACCTCCTGCTTGAAATAGGTCAGCACGTTGCTGGCCTTTTCCGGGTCGGCGTCCTTGATCAGGAACGGCACGGCGATTTCTTCTTCGAAGCGGATCGGCGTGAAGCTGCCGTTGGTTTGCGGCATTGCCTGGGTGATGATGCGGCGCAGGTTGCCGCCGTGATAACGGGTGATGTGGTTCCACAGCACTTCCACGCCGTTCTTGGGAATCGGGAACGCGTAGTAGCGGTTGCCGGTGAAATTGGCCAGGCCATTGCCGTCGTTGATCGCGTTGACATTGAGCGCGCTGCGCTTGGCCGACTCGTAGATTTCCGGCGGCAGGCCCACGCTGCGGTGAGTCGGGTAGACCGGGATCTTGTAGGTTTCCGGGTAGCGCTTGAACATCGCCACCTGGCCTTCGGACAGCTTGTCCTTGTACTTGTCCACGGTAGCCGCGGTAATGGTGAACAGCGGCTTTTCATTGGCGAACGGGTCGGCCAGAAAGCCCTTGCTGTCTACCGCACCGGCGTTTTTCGGGATGCCACCGGTCCAGGCCGGGATCGAGCCGTCGGCGTTACCGGCCTTTTCCGCGCCCAGGGGTGTCAGGCTGGTGCCCAGTTTGTTCGCTTCGTCGGGCGACACCGCCGCCATCACGTTCGCGGCCAACAGGCTCAGAGCCAGGGCACCGCATTGCAGGATCATCTTGCGCATTGGGTTTTCCTTGTCAGCCAGATCAGAAGTTCACGCCGAAGCTCAGCGCGAGGAAATCGCGGTCTTCGAGAACGTTGTAATCGCCGCCAAAAAAGTCGGTGTAGCTCAGGCTGGCGGTATAGGTGTTGCGATAGTCGGCATCGAGGCCGACGCTGATGGCCTTGGCACCTTCGTTGAACAAACCGTTGGGGCCATAACCGGCCACGTCGTGTGACCAGGACACATTGGGCTTGAAGTTCACGCCGCCAATCACGTTGGAGTAGTCGAGGATCGCCCGGGCGCGATAGCCCCATGAGGTCGACGTGACGAAACCATCGGTATCCCCGCCAAAACCATATTGGCCGTAGACCGAATCACGGCCATAGCGCAGTGTGTCCTTGGACTCCAGCCCGCCGACATGCACCACCGCCGCCTCGCCCACCACTGTCAGGCGGTCAGCCCCCAGCACTTGGTCGAAAAAGTGGGTCAGGGTGCTCTGGATCTGGGTCACTTCCTTGCGCCGGTAACCGGTGTTATCCGCACCCGGCCGAGTGGCGATAGGCGAGGCCGCGCCGCCGGCAATCGGGTTGACCAGCGCCAGGGTCAGGTCGTTGGTGTTGAGCTGCACCGGTGCATTGGGACGGTAGCTGATTTCCCCGGTCCATGCGGTGCCGGTAGGCAGCGTGGTGGAGAAGCTGGCGCCGTACAGACGGATGTCTTCCGGGTATTCGAGGTAATACTGACCGCGCCCCAGCATCACGCTCTGGGCCAGGCCGGCGCCGCTGCCAGGCGCCAGGCCGTTGGCAATCGAGACCATTCCCGGCAGTGCCGCGAGCGTGGAAAGGCCCGCCGTGGTGGTGCCTACCGTCGGCGTGCGGCTGTGGTAATTCATGAAGTACAGGCCGTACTCGGTGTCATCGCCGAGCCAACGCAACGCCGTGCCCCATTGCCCGGAGTCGCGGGCGTCACGGTCGCCGCCACGGGGAATGATCACCCCTTCCCTCGACACATTGATGCCCTGGCCGAACAACCGGGTCAACGGCACGAATGGCGCAATCGCCGGGCTGCCCACGGTGTAGCCACTGGTGCAACCGTCGGCCACCACGTCGTTGCCGAAAAACGTGCCGCAGTTGTCGACCACCGTCTGGTCCCACTCCAACTGGTAGAAACCTTCGACGGTGAGCTTGTCGGTCAGGCCTTGGGAGGCGAACAGCATGTTCACCGGAATCAGGCCTTCCTTGATCTCCGCACCCGGGCGGCGGAACGCGGAGACGTCCACCGGGTTGATGCTGTTGATGGAGTTGCCGATGAACGTGCTTTCGCCCCAGCTGACCACCTGCTTACCGGCACGCACCGTGCCCGGCAGGTCAGCAATGGAGTAGTTGTGATAGACGAACGCGTCGAGGATCTGCGCGCCCGAAGACTTCGCGCCCTCCTTGCGGTTGCTGTCGCTGATGTCCTTGAACTCGCGGTTTTCGTCCTTGAGCTCGAAGTCATACCAGTACTTGCCACGGACGAACACACCGGTGTCGCCGTACTTGAGTTCGAGATCGTGCAGGCCCTTGAAGATTTTCGAGAAGGTCTCGCCCTTCTTGAAGTTCAATCGTCCATCGTCACCGGTGGAGGATTGTCCCCTGCCGCCGTTGACAGTGCCGACGAGGTCGTTGTCCGCATTGCGCATGCCCCAGCTCGCGCCCACGGACAACGAAGAGTCGAACTGACCTTCGATTTCGCCAATGTTGAATGAAACCGCCTGCGCCTGGGCACAGCAACCCAAGGCCACCGCGGCGGCCAGCGCCTGCGGCTTGAAGATGGCGCGCATTGTTATTGTTGTCATGCGTCTTCCCCGGTGAGTGACAGAGGCTTCACCCTACTGCCGCAAGCCAGGGGCGATAAGCGCACCAAGGAGGTATTCGCATTGTCCCCCGAAAGGATGACTGCCCAGGCGGGCCGGGCCTTTGCGCCAGGCATGGATGGACTGGATGATGGGTCATCAGTGCAATCCATGCCCGACCCTTTTGATCGACTGTTGCGCGCACTGCAACAGTGCATGTCCGGAACCGGGCTGTTTCCAGCGGCGCTCAGACCCTATGCTGGCCGGGCTTTCAGGACAACGGGCCTGCAAGCACAAGCCGCCACGGCATCCCTCATGCCTGGCGCACCGTCATTCGGATGGATTGGCGTATCGGTCCATCAGCCCGTGCACACCGACGTTGATTTGTAGCTCCTTTCCAACGTCATGCTTAGGCCGCTGCTTTGTTGCAGCGGCCTTTTTTATGCAGGGTGTTTTTCGCGGGGGCTGAAGACGACGATCGCGCACGCCTCGGACAACCAAGGGCAGGTTGCCGCCGTGGAGCGGCAATGAATCGAAGTGGTGAGGCTAAACGGCGTAGCGCTGCAGATTCGCCATCATTTCCTTCAGCGCCTCAAGGTTGTCATTCGGATGAACCGCATCCTCGAAGTCGCAGATCTGCTGCCAATGGGCGGCGACGTCTTCAGGCGAAAATCCTTTGCGCGGATCGAAGCCGGCGCCCAGGCTGCGTTCCCAACGCACCTTGCCCATCCAGCCGCCGCCCACTTCGAACAGGCCGGAGGTTTCCTGGCAGGTTTCGCTCGCCAGGTACACCACCAAGGGGCTGACGAGTTCGGGCTTGAGCTGGTCAAACACTTGCGGCGGGATCAGGCCTTCGGTCATGCGCGTGCCGCCGGTGGGGGCGATGGCGTTGACCAGGATGTTGTTCTTGCGGCCTTCGATGGCCAGGGTGCGGGTCAGGCCATACAGGCCGAGCTTGGCCATGCCGTAGTTGGACTGGCCGAAGTTGCCGTAGATGCCCGAGGTGGAAGCGGTGAAGATCACCCGCCCGTAGTTTTGCTCGCGCAGGTGCGGCCACGCGGCGCGGGTGACTTTGTAGGCGCCCTCGACGTGGACCCGATAGACCAGGTCCCAATCGGCATCGTCCATTTTGTGGAAAGTCTTATCCCGCAGAATCCCGGCGTTGTTGACCACTACGTCGACCCGGCCAAACGCGTCGAGGGCGTTCTGTACCAGCTTGTCACCGTCGGTGACCGAGTCGTGGTTGGCCTCGGCAATGCCGCCGGCCTCGCGGATTTCAGCCACCACGCGGTCCGCTGCCGAAGCGTTGGCGCCCTCCCCCTGGGCGGACCCGCCCAGGTCGTTGACCAGCACTTTCGCGCCGTGCCTGGCGAACAACAACGCATGGGCACGCCCCAGGCCGCCACCGGCCCCCGTGACGATGACGACTTTATCTTCGAAGCGCACAGACTCATTCATGGCAGGACTCCAGCAGGCCGATAGGACAATGAGCCCGAGTGTCCGGCACCTGTCGGTCGGTCACAATCAATACGGTAGCCAGTGAATGGTGGGCGATAAGGTGGGGGGATGATGCGATACCGGATGTGAGGCAACGGTGTTGGACCGATTTACGGCTATCGCGGGCAGGCTCGCTCCCACAAGGTCGGTGGGCGGCATAGGATCGGGGATGTCGCTGTCAAAACTGTGGGAGCGAGCCTGCTCGCGATAGCGGTGTATCTATCGACATAGATTTCGCGAGCAAGCTGATTGATCAGGAACACGCCACCTTCCTGCACCGCGGCGTAATGGCTTCGCGAAACGCCAGGTAATGCTTGAGGACCTGGACCGGCGCTTCGGTGTGTGGGTAGTGCCCGATATTCGGTAACAGCACTGTGTCGGGATTGGGAATCAACGACTCATAGCGCGCCACCATGTGTTCACCGGATATCGGATCGACCGCGCCGTCGATCACCCGCAACGGCACTTCGCCGCGCTGCATGGCCTGGACCCAGCGATCGCGTTGCACCCGTCGCTCGGGGATGTAGCCGATCAGTTTGTGCATGATCCGCGGCCCCTGGTTGACTTCTATCAGGCTCCAGAAGTCGTCCAGGACGCTTTCGCTGGGACCGCTGGCGGGGCCGAAAATCTGCCGGAAGCTCTTTGCCAGACTGACCCGGGAGAACGCCCGTCCCAGCAGCCAGCCCAGGGGACTGAGTAATAGTTTCTGGGCGAGCACCGGGCGGTGGGTTTCCGGAAACAGCCCGCCATTGAGGAACACACAACTGGCCAGCTCGACGCGCGCTTCATAGTGCCGCGCGAGCAACTCCTGGGCCACGCTGTCGCCATAGTCGTGGGCCAGCAGATGCACCGCCGGTTTTACATCCAGGTGCGCCAGCAGGGCCTGTTGCAGATCCGCCTGCTCCAGCAGGCTGTACACATGTTCCCTGGGTTTGGCCGAGTCGCCGAAACCCAGCATGTCACAGGCAATCACCCGATAGCGCTGCGCCAACGGCTGCCACAGGTAATGCCAGTCCCAACTGGCGGTGGGGAAACCGTGGATCAGCAGCAGCGGCTCGCCCTGGCCTGCGACCCAATAGCGGATGGCGTGGCCGCGGAAGATGAAGGTCTGGCTGCGCTGGCGCCAGATACGCAGGGGAATCTGGGCCAGGGGCATCAGCTTCTGTACCCCGAGTCCTGCTGGTCGAGCTTGCGCAGCAACGCCGGCCAGGCCAACGCGCCGCCCATGCCTTGGGCACTTTTGGTCACTCCGGCGATCATCGCCCGGGCACCGGCCAGGATCTGCGGCTCGATGGCGATCAATTCGGCACCACCGTTCTGCGCCAGCACCTGGATGTCACAGGCACGCTGGAAAGTGAACATCATCAGGAAGGTATCGGCGATGGTGCCGCCGCAGGTCAGCAAACCGTGGTTATGCAACATCAGGAAGTTGCTGTCGCCCAGGTCCGCCTGCAAACGGGCTTTTTCCTCGTGATTCAAGGCCACCCCTTCGTAGGCGTGGTAGGCCAGGCTGGACAGCACGAACAGCGATTGCTGGCTGATCGGCAAAACGCCCTGTTTCTGCGCCGATACCGCAACGCCGGCGGCGGTGTGGGTGTGTAGCACACACGCCACATCATGGCGCACCTCATGCACCGCGCTGTGGATGGTATAGCCGGCCGGGTTGATCTCGTAGGGGCTGTCCATCAGCTTGTTGCCGACCTGGTCGACCTTGACCAGGCTCGAAGCCGTGATTTCATGGAACATCAACCCGAACGGGTTGATCAGGAAGTCTTCGGTCCCGGGGACTTTCGCGGAAATATGAGTGAAGATCAGGTCATCCCAGCCATGCAGCGCGACAAGCCGATAACAGGCGGCAAGGTCCACCCGGGTTTGCCATTCGGCCGCACTGACCTGTTCCTTGATGCTGGGTGTCGTCTGGAGGGGCGCTACGCTCACGGCTATGACCTCGGCTCTTATTATGTTCAGGTAAATCCGGCGGGCAAAATTTCTACTCCCAGGAAAATCAGTCTAGTCAGCTCGCACAGAGGCGATAGTTGCATTGGCAGCCAGCTTACTGGCCGTGCGGGTCATCGCAGCGCTTCAGGCACGCAACGCTTCGATCAGCTCTGCCAGCCAAGGCTCGGCGTCGGTTTCCGGCGTAACGCTTTCACTGGCATCCAGGCGCAGCATTGGCAACACCTCGCGCACGCCCAGTTCGGCGAACAGCTCGCGCATCTGCTCGCCCCCGCCGCAGAAGGTATCCCCGTAACTGGCATCGCCCAGGCCGATGACCGCGCCGGGCAAACCGCGAAACGCCGCCGGCAGTTGATCGCGTAGGGTCGAATACAACGGCATCAGGTTATCCGGCAACTCACCCATGCCGGTGGTAGAGGTCACCGCCAGCAATGCCTGGGGAGCAAATGCCTGGATCTGCGCCAGCGTGGCACGCGGGTCGTACCAGGTTTCGAAGCCTGCCGCGTCCAGCAGCCTGGCGGCGTGCCGGGCGACTTCTTCGGCGGTGCCGTATACCGAGCCGGAAAGAATGGCGACTTTCATTTGTCTGTTCCTGAACCTGATAAAGAGCCGGATAGTAACAGTTGCACCGGCCAGGCTGCGAATCGCTCTCATCAAGCGATAATGGCAAGTGGACAGCCTGTCGATTTATTCTAGAATGCCTGCTCTAACAAGGACGTCCGAGGGTTTCCCCATGATCAACGCGCAACTGATGCAGCTGGTCATCAATGCTTCGAACGATGGGATTGTCATCGCCGAAAAAGAAGGCGATGAGGACAACATCCTGATCTACGCGAATCCGGCCTTCGAACGGTTGACCGGCTACAGCCGGGACGAAATCCTGTATCAGGATTGCCGTTTCCTGCAATCGGGTGACCGCGACCAACCCGCTCTGGAGCACATCCGCCGGACCTTGAAGGAAGGCGGCGCCTGTCGGGAGGTGCTGCGCAACTATCGTAAGGACGGCACGCCGTTCTGGAATGAACTGTCGTTGACCACGGTGAAAAACGACGCTGACGGACACACGTATTTCGTCGGTGTGCAAAAAGACGTGACGGCCCAGGTCAGGGCTCAGCAGCGTGTTGTCCAGTTGGAACGGGAATTGGCCGAGGCACGGGAAACCATCGCTCGGCTTGAAGCGACGAACGGCGAAAACAAATCGGTGAATTAACGGTCACTCTCTGTAATCACCAGCGAAAAGAAACATCAATCCGAGCACATCATGCCGCGCGATGCCCTTCTGACCCAGGATGAGCTGGACTTCATCCGGACCATGCAGCACAACCCGCAGTTGAACGAGCGGGATGTCACCTCCAGCCTGCTGGTCAATGGTGGATCGCAGATCCGCGACCTGCTGACACGCCTGGCCGCCAACGAGCAGGTCACATTGCAAGCCAATTTCGAAAACCAGCGGATGACCTTTCCGTTACATCTGGTGGAAGACGAATTCCATGCGATGCACCTGCGCCTGGGTGTGCCGAGTATCTATGAGGACGGTCCCAAGATCCGCCCTTGGCGCCTGGTGCTCGAAGAAGCGGTCGCCCTGGAAAATATCAAGGGCCAGCCGGAACCTCTCTGGGTGCATGAAGTGTCGTGCAAAGGCGTTCTGTTGCAAAACCGCAGTCGCGCCAAGCCACCGAAGCAATTCGCCCTGTGGTTCAGCCCGTCAGGCTACGAACGGATTTCCTTGCGGGGCACTTTCGAGCGGGAAACCGCCCGGGGCCTGCTTGCCTATCACTTGAGCCAGAACGACGAGGATGAGACCGAACGCCTGCGCCAGTACATCCTGCAACAACATCGCCTGACGCACCCGGCCATGCACATCTAGCGCGGCGCTTGCGCTACCGGCCCATCACGTATCCAGAGTCCCTGCCAATAGCTGGCGCAAGCGTTGGCGCATCACGTTACCCTCGTTGCCCAGGCAACCGACCGACGAGCCTGCGAGGCTGTCCTGCGCCAGATCGGATGCATCGCCGGCCAGCATCAATGGACAATCCAGGCTCATCGCCAGCTTACGCAAGCGTTTGGGTAAGTCCGGGACAGGTGCATGGTTGGACACCAGCACCAGCGCCAATGGCTGGATCTTCTGGCACACCAGGGCCAGTTCATCGAACGGCAATCCCACCGTCAGCACCCTGACGCCCACCTCCGCCTTGGACAGATACAGAGCGGTGACCAGCAGGTCCAACTCACGACAATGACCGGCAATGGCACACACCAGGACCCGCCGTTCACGACCTTCGCGCTTGAGCAGCAGCCTCTGGATGATACGCGAGCGCAGGAAACCATCGAGGAACACCCATTCACTGGTCTGCCCGAATTCCTGCTGGCGCAGCAGCAATTGGCGCCAGAGCGGCATCAGGATTTCCTGGAACACGATCGAGACGGCATAGGTGGAAAAGATCTGCCCGTAGACACGATCGAGCTCCACATCGTCGAAATCCCCGACCGCAGCGGCCACCTGGCGTTGCCACTGCATATAATCGGCCTTGACCAGGTCGGATGAAATCAACGGGGAGACCGGCTGGATCGACTCGGTCTTCGCCAGGATCTTGCCCACTTTGCTCACCGCCACACCGCGCTCGATCCAGCCCAGGATGCTGCGCACCCGCTCGATATCGCCCAGGGAATATAACCGGTGGCCACTTTCGGTACGGGTGGGCTGGATCAACCCATAGCGCCGCTCCCAGGCACGCAGGGTCACGGGATTCACACCAGTCAAGCGCGCCACTTCGCGAATGGGAAACAGATCTTCCCCTTTCAGCGCACCTGATGCCTGGAAAACAAAGCTATCGTCTGTGATTGCTGTCATTTGCAGACAATTCCGGCGAATAGATTGGATCCCAGTTAACTCCACTCGGACACGTTATTACAAGAACAAACGCTATTGAGGCGCGGTTTTGTTGTTTAACGCGCAATGCCGAACTTCAGAGGTATCCGCAGACAGATGTGCGTCCCACGGATTCGTCGCAATCGCACGCCGCTGTTATAGTTTTGCCCTTGCCGTGAACCGAGCCTGCCCATGCCCAGCGCCATCGCTCCCATCCTGATCACCGGCGCTGCCCAGCGCGTCGGCCTGCACTGCGCCCAACGCTTGCTGGAAGCCGGACAGCCGGTGATCGCGACCTATCGCACCGAACGTGCGGGCGTGCAGACCCTGCGCGACCTGGGGGCGACCCTACTGTTTGCCGATTTCTCCAGCGAAGCGGGGGTCCTGGCGTTCATCGAACAGCTCAAGCAGCACACCGACCGACTGCGGGCCATCGTGCACAACGCCTCGGCCTGGTTGCCGGAAAGCCCGGGAGACGAAGCGGCAGCCTTCAAGGCCATGTTCGGCGTGCACATGCTGGCGCCTTACCTGATCAACCTGCATTGCGCCGAGCTGCTGCAGCGCTCGACGCCGGCGGATATCGTGCACATCAGCGATGACGTGACACGCAAGGGCAGCAGCCGGCACATCGCCTATTGCGCCACCAAGGCCGGCCTCGAAAGCCTGACCCTGTCATTCGCAGCGAAGTACGCGCCGGCCATCAAGGTCAACGGCATCGCCCCCGCCCTGCTATTGTTCAATCCCGACGACGACGCGGCGTACCGTGCCAAGGCCCTGGCCAAATCCGCGCTGGGCATCGAGCCCGGTAGCGACGTGATCTACCAGGGCCTGCGTTATTTGCTGGATAACCCCTATGTCACCGGCACGACCCTGACCGTCAATGGCGGGCGGCACGTCAAATAGCCTTGTCTTGGGAGGGCACCATGACGCTATCCTTGCCCCGGCATTACCGCCGGGTCCTCATCGGCCTCGGCGCGAAGGGTTGCTCGACACCACGGCCGCCGGCGTGGCGGTGGTGAGCGAGGCCCGGCACAGGTGCATGATGATGCGCGGTGTCGAAAAACAGAACTCGACCATGAACACTTTGGTGTTACTGGGCGCCTTGCGCGAGCCCAGCACCCGCCGCCAGGAGTTCGTGCAATTGATCCGACGGAGCAAATAAATGCCACAACTACAGCCAGCCATGGCACGCATCAAGGTCAAGGACCTGCGCCTGCGCACCTTCATCGGCATCAACGAGGATGAAATCCTCAACAAGCAGGATGTGCTGATCAACCTGACCATCCTCTATGCCGCCCAGGAGGCGGTACGCGACAACGACATCGACCACGCGCTGAACTACCGCACCATCACCAAGGCGATCATCGCCCACGTGGAAGGCAACCGCTTCGCCCTGCTCGAACGTCTGACCCAGGAGTTGCTGGATCTGGTCATGGCGAACGAGTCGGTGCTGTATGCCGAGGTCGAGGTCGACAAGCCCCACGCCCTGCGATTCGCCGAGTCGGTGTCGATTACTTTAGCGGCAAGCAGGGCTACTTCGTAGCCGCTTCAAGCTGCAAGCCACAAGCGGTAAGCTTGGCTACCTCAATCCATCTTGCAGCTTGAAGCTTGCCGCTTGGAGCTGTCTCGCAGAGACCACCATGAACGATCAACAACGCCTCGAACTCGAAGCCGCCGCCTTCCGCCGGTTGGTGGCCCACCTGGACAGTCGCAAGGATGTGCAGAACATCGACCTGATGAACCTTGCCGGTTTCTGCCGTAACTGCCTGTCCAAGTGGTACAAGGCCGCCGCCGACGAACGCCAGATCGAGGTCAGCCTCGACGACGCCCGCGAAAGGGTCTACGGCATGCCGTACGCCGAATGGAAAGCCCAATACCAGAAAGAAGCCAGCGCCGAGCAGCAAGCGGCGTTCGCCAAAGGAAAACCCGATGCCTGACCTGAACACCTTCCGCAAGAACCTCAAGAGCGGCGAGCATGCCTTCGCCCAGACCCTGGCTTTTATCGCCGACGGCTACGCTTATCAGCCCCAGGCATTCAGCAATGGCGACGTGCACAACGCAGCCGGCCAGAACGAAGGCTCGTGCAAGACCTTGGGCCTGGCGCTGCTTGAGGGCTTGAGCGATGAAGAAGCATTGCTGGCGTTTGGTGAACACTACCGTTCGGTGCTGGCGACTCCCGAGGGCACGGATCATGGCAACATCCGCGCACTGATGGCCCATGGGCTGGCGGGCGTCAAGTTCGATGAGCAGCCGTTACGGCGGCGTTGATCCACTTTTGCGGCGCGCCCTGTTTTTGTGACAGGGCCGGCTTTTGTGGCGAGGGAGCTTGCTCCCGCTTGAGTGCGCAGCACTCACAACGCAAGCCCCCCGCCCCATCCCAGCCAGCGCTTCGCACTGGAGCGGGAGCAAGCTCCCTCGCCACAGAGAGCCGTCGCTGGGCTTACGTTTCCCACAACCCGACTTTTAAGATTGACCCGGCAACTTTATTTCGTTTGTCGCTCCCTGCGCTCGCCGCTTGAATAAGGCCTGCCCTTCTTCCCCTGCGAGCCGCAATCCATGAGCAGTGAAACCATCAGTCAGTCGATTTCCATCGTTCATCCCGTCAGCCTCAGCCACGGTAAGAATGCCGAAGTCTGGGATACCGACGGCAAACGCTACATCGATTTCGTGGGCGGCATCGGTGTGTTGAACCTGGGGCATTGTCATGCGCGCATCGTCGAGGCGATCCGCGAACAGGCAACGCGGCTGACCCATTATGCGTTCAACGCCGCACCCCATGTACCCTACATTGAACTGATGGAGCGCCTGGCGGCGTTTATTCCGGTGGACTACCCGGTCAGCGGCATGCTCACCAACAGCGGCGCCGAGGCGGCG
The DNA here is from genome assembly GCF_052041925.1 of Pseudomonas sp. SMN5. Taxonomy (NCBI): domain Bacteria; kingdom Pseudomonadati; phylum Pseudomonadota; class Gammaproteobacteria; order Pseudomonadales; family Pseudomonadaceae; genus Pseudomonas; species Pseudomonas sp. SMN5. The sequence goes on along the minus strand of NZ_JBKGGX010000012.1, from coordinate 51,971 downwards.
GAAAACGCCTTGAAGATCGTCCGTGGCGCTACCGGCCGCACGGCAGTCATTGCCTTTGACGGTGCCTTTCACGGCCGCACCCTGGCGACCCTGAATCTCAACGGCAAGGTCGCGCCCTACAAACAGAAAATCGGCGTCCTGCCCGGGCCGGTCTATCACCTGCCCTATCCCAGCAAGGACAACGGCATCAGCTGCGCCGAGGCGCTCAAGGCCATGGAGCGGCTGTTCAGCGTGGAGATCGACGTGAATGACGTGGCCTGCTTCATCGTCGAACCGGTACAGGGCGAAGCCGGTTTCCTGGCGTTGGATATCTCCTTCGCCCAGGCCCTGCGGCAGTTCTGCAACGAAAAAGGCATCGTGCTGATCATCGATGAAATCCAGTCCGGTTTCGGCCGTACCGGCCAGCGCTTTGCATTCGCGCGACTGGGCATCGAGCCGGATTTGATTCTCTTGGGCAAGAGCATCGCCGGCGGCGTGCCCCTCGGCGCGGTGGTCGGGCGCAAGGCGTTGCTGGACAACTTGCCCAAGGGTGGGTTGGGCGGCACCTACTCGGGCAACCCCATCGCCTGCGCCGCTGCATTGGCGACGCTGGACGAGATGAGCGACACCAACCTCAAGGCCTGGGGCACGCAACAGGAAGAAGCGATTGTCAGCCGTTACGAGTCCTGGCGCAGCCGTGGACTGACGCCCTACCTGGGCCGCCTCACCGGTGTCGGCGCCATGCGCGGCCTGGAGCTGGCTCACGTCGACGGCACGCCGGCCGCAGCCCAATTGACCCAACTGCTGGCGCTGGCTCGGGAAGCGGGGTTGCTGCTGATGCCCAGCGGAAAATCGCGGCACATCATCCGCCTGCTGGCGCCGCTGACCACCGAAGCGCAAGTGCTGGAGGAAGGGCTGGATATCCTGGAGGCGTGCCTGGCGAAGCTGGTCTGAAATGCACTGCGTCTGACCCACAAAAACTGTGGGAGCGGGCTTGCTCGCGAAGGCGGTGTGTCAGTTAACATTGATGTCGACTGGTATACCGCTTTCGCGAGCAAGCCCGCTCCCACAGGGCTCAGGGTCCAGCCGCTGATCTTGTGACAGGCATGAAAAAACCGGCCGAAGCCGGTTTTTTCATGCCTGGCGAATCAGAACGAAGCGTTCTGCAAGCCGTCCAGGTAGCGCTCGGTGTCCAGGGCCGCCATGCAGCCGGCACCGGCCGAGGTGATGGCCTGGCGGTAGACGTGGTCGGCCACGTCGCCGGCGGCGAAGATGCCTTCGACGCTGGTGGCGGTGGCGTTACCGTCACGGCCGCCCTTGACCACCAGGTAACCGTCCTTGAGCTCCAGCTGACCTTCGAACAACGAAGTGTTCGGGGTATGGCCGATGGCGATGAACACGCCGTCGACCTTGATCTCGTCGAAACTGCCGTCGTTGTTTTTCAGGCGGGCACCGGTCACGCCCATGTTGTCGCCCAGCACTTCGTCCAGGGTCGCGTTGAGCTTGAGGATGATCTTGCCTTCGGCGACACGGGCGTTGAGCTTGTCGATCAGGATCTTCTCGGCGCGGAAGGTTTCGCGACGGTGGATCAGCGTGACCGTGCTGGCGATGTTGGCCAGGTACAGGGCTTCCTCGACAGCGGTGTTACCACCACCGACCACGGCCACTGGCTTGTTGCGGTAGAAGAAACCGTCGCAAGTGGCGCAGGCAGACACGCCTTTGCCCATGAAGGCCTCTTCCGACGGCAGGCCCAGGTAACGGGCGCTGGCGCCAGTGGCAATGATCAGCGCGTCGCAAGTGTAGGTGGCGCTGTCACCGGTCAAGGTGTACGGCTTGGCAGCGAAATCCACGGCATTGATGTGATCGAAGACGATTTCGGTCTCGAAGCGCTCGGCGTGCTCTTTCATGCGCTCCATCAAGACCGGACCGGTCAGGCCATGGACATCGCCCGGCCAGTTGTCGACTTCGGTGGTGGTGGTCAATTGACCGCCGGCCTGCATGCCGGTGATCAGCAGCGGCTTGAGGTTGGCACGGGCCGCATAGACCGCGGCACTGTAACCGGCAGGGCCGGAACCGAGGATAATCACTCGCGAATGACGGACTTCAGACATGACCTGCTCCTGTTGACCGGACCTTGCGGACCGGAACGCCGGGTGAACGGCGCAAGTAAAAAAGGACTGTGGATGCACTTGGGGAAGGCTTTGGTTCGACAGTCCTGAAAAAGAATGGGTGCAGCGTATCGAGGGAGGGAAGATTAAGGAAATACGGTTTAACAATCCAGCTCATAGGTGAGCTCTATCCGCCTTGGCCCCTCCAATAGCTGCGATCGCCTCGGGAAACGTTGTTACATGCCGTGTCGACGCTTTCCCGCGCACAGCAAAGCCGGTAAGGTCGGCGCGTTCACCTTCGCTCGGAGCCCGTTATGCCCGCCCCCGTTCTGTCCGGCCCGCAATACCTGCGAGAAGGCCTCAAGCTGGTCCTGAGCCCGGGCCTGCGCCTGTTCGTACTCCTGCCGCTGGCGATCAACCTGGTGCTCTTCGTCGGCCTGATCTACCTGGCCGGCCACCAGTTCAGCCTGTGGGTCGATACGCTGATGCCAACGCTGCCTGACTGGCTGAGCTTTCTCAGCTATATCCTCTGGCCGCTGTTCGTGGTGTTGGTGGTGCTGATGGTGTTTTTCACGTTCACGATGCTCGCCAACATCATCGCCGCGCCCTTCAACGGCTTTCTTGCGGAGAAAGTCGAGGTGGTCATCCGTGGCACCGACGACTTTCCCGCTTTCAGCTGGAGCGAATTGGTTGCCATGGTCCCCCGGACCTTCGCTCGGGAGGCGCGCAAGCTCGGCTATTTCCTGCCGCGGGCCCTGGGCCTGTTCGTCCTGTCGCTCATCCCGGTGATCAACGTTGTTGCAGCACCGCTGTGGCTGCTGTTCGGCATCTGGATGATGGCGATCCAATACATCGACTACCCGGCGGACAACCACAAGCTGGGCTGGAACGAAATGCTCGCCTGGTTGCGGCACAAGCGCTGGCAGAGCCTGGGTTTTGGCGGCAGCGTGTACCTGGTGCTGCTGATCCCGCTGGTGAACATCCTGATGATGCCGGCGGCCGTGGCCGGGGCGACCCTGTTCTGGGTCCGCGAGCAAGGCGCCGAGACGGCCCTGACCCGGCGAGGCTGACGGGTCACAAATCCATCACACGGGCGTCACAATGACGACATGGCCCCGGTCGACACTGGGGTCATGACCACACACCTGCACATCACGCTCGTCACCGAAACCTTCCTGCCGGAAATCAATGGCGTGGCCAACACCCTGGGTCGCTTGTACGAAGGCCTGCGTGCCCGTGGACACCGGGTGGAACTGATCCGACCGCGCCAGGCCGAGGATCAGCGCCGGACCAGTGACGAGCAGTTGCTGCTGTGTCGGGGTTGGCCGTTGCCGGGTTACCCGGGATTGCAGTGGGGCCAGTCGTCGATGCACAAGCTGATGCGGCGTTGGAAACGTCATCGCCCGGATGTGCTGTACATCGCCACGGAAGGCCCGCTGGGTTTATCCGCGCTGCGCGCGGCGCGGCGCCTGGGGATCGCGGTGGTCAGTGGGTTTCATACAAATTTCCAGCAATACACCCGACAGTACGGCCTCGGCTTGTTGAGCCGCGTACTGACCCACTACCTGCGCTGGTTTCACAACCGCTCCAGCCTGACCCTGGTGCCCAGCCCCAGCCAGCGCCTGGAACTGGAGCGACGGCAGTTCGAACGTGTGGCGCTATTGTCGCGAGGCGTGGACAGCCAGTTGTTCCATCCGGTCAAGCGCTCGGCCTGCTTGCGTCAGGCCTGGGGCCTTGGGGATGACGACATTGCCGTGATCCATGTCGGACGCCTGGCACCAGAGAAAAACCTCGGCCTGCTCAAGCGCAGTTTCGACACGCTGTGCAAGACGTTCCCTGAGCGTCGGATGAAACTGGTGGTGGTTGGCGACGGCCCGCAGCGCTCGGCGTTGGAACAGGCACTGCCCGAGGCGATCTTCTGCGGCTCGCAACGAGGCGAGGCCCTGGCCAGCCACTATGCGTCCGGGGATGTGTTTATCTTTCCAAGCCTGACCGAAACCTTCGGCAATGTCGTGCTCGAAGCACTGGCGTCCGGGCTGGGCGTGGTGGCTTACGACCAGGCTGCGGCGGCGCAGCACATTCGCCATGGCTACAACGGCGTATTGGCGATGCCTGGGGATGAAGAGGCGTTCTGTGAGGCTGCCTGTTGGCTATTGGAAGCTCGCGAGAACCTGCGCTGCGTGCGGCTCAATGCGCGTCAGCATGCCAGCCGCCAGGGCTGGGCATCGGTGATCGAGCAGTTCGAGGCCCAGTTGCGCGGGGCTTGCGTCGGCGAACAGGGGATACCTGCTGCGCCGACGATGCCCTGAATCCCCAATGATGCTGAGGCCGCCATCGCGAGCAGGCTCGCTCCCACAGGAGGCTTGGCGGGACACAAAACGTATACTCACCGAGGACCGATGTGGGAGCGAGCCTGCTCGCGATAGCGTCAGCCAAGGCGCCGCTCAAACCAACGTCATCAACGCCTCGCGGCTGAATGGCAGAATCTCCTGCTCGCGCCCGTCGCGCACCTTCTGCGCCCAGTCCGGGTCCACCAGCAACGCACGCCCCACCGCCACCAGGTCGAACTCATCATTGTTCAAGCGCTCCAGCAATTTCTCCAGGCTGGCCGGCTGGGCGACTTTGTCGGTGTTGACCATGAACTGCAGGAACTCGCCATCCAGGCCGACGCTACCGACCGTAATGGTGGGCTTGCCGGTGAGTTTGCGGGTCCAGCCCGCCAGGTTGAGTTCGGAACCTTCGAACTCGGGCTCCCAGAACCGCCGCGTCGAACAGTGGAAAATATCCACCCCGGCCTCGGACAACGGCTTGAGGAATTCGCCCAAGGCCTCAGGGGTCTGGACCAGACGCGCGGTGTAGTCCTGCTGTTTCCATTGGGAGAAACGGAAAATGATCGGGAACCCTTCGCCCACCGCCGCACGCACGGCACGGATCAGCTCGATGGCGAAGCGCGAACGATTGGCCAGGCTGCCGCCGTAGCCGTCCGTGCGCTGGTTGCTGCCTTCCCAGAAGAACTGATCGATCAGGTAACCGTGGGCGCCGTGAATTTCCACGCCGTCCATGCCGATGTGCTTGGCGTCTTTGGCAGCCTGGGCGAACGCGGCGATGACGTCGTCGATGTCGGCCTGGGTCATGCCGTGGACCACCACCTGGCCATCCTTGAGCTTCTCCGACGGGCCAAAGCCCGGCACGCTGGCGTCCGGCTCGGTGCCGATGCGACGCACGCTGCCCACATGCCACAGTTGCGGAACGATCTTGCCGCCTTCGGCATGCACCGCATCGACCACCTGTTTCCAGCCGGCCAGCGCGTCGTCACCGTAAAAATGCGGCACGTTGGGATAACCGTTGGAAGCCTTGTGCCCGACGGTCGTGCCTTCGGTGACGATCAGACCGACCCCGGCCGCTGCGCGACGACGGTAATACTCCACGACCTTGGCGTTCGGCACGCCGCCCGGCGAAAACGAACGGGTCATCGGCGCCATCACGACACGGGTCGGCAGTTCGAGCGCGCCGAGATGAAAGGGTTTGAACAGGGCTTTTACAGGCATGGGGCACTCCACGGACAGGGTCGCAGGTCAGATATGACGAGGATAATATGTGTCGTGCGCAGTGCTGGGTAGCACTATTGATTGGAGTGATTAAGGATCAGAAAGCAGCATGGGAAAGTTTGCGCGCCGCCATACCTGTGGCGAGGGAGCTGCTCCCGCTGGGGTGCGAAGCAGCCCCAAGTTTTTGCGGTTGCTACGCAACCGAGCGGGAGCAAGCTCCCTCACCTCAGGGTGCCTGCATGTCTCCTGGACCCAATAGGGATTGCCTGACCGCAGGAATCAGCCCAACGCTTTTTCGATGGCCTGGATCACCGCAGGATCATCCGGCGCCGTACGCGGCGAGAAACGCGCCAGCACGCGACCGTCCTTGCCGAGCAGGAATTTTTCGAAGTTCCAGGTAATGTCCCCGGGAAACTCAGCGCCCTCGCCCGCCAGCAGGCGATACAACTGATGGCGGTCAGGACCGTTCACTTCCAGCTTGCTGGACAAGGGAAACGTGACGCCATAGTTGAGGCTGCAGAACTCCTGGATCTGCTGCTCGGTTCCCGGTTCCTGACCGGCAAACTGGTTGCAGGGCAGCCCCAGCACGCTGAAGCCTCGGTCCTTGAACTGTTGATAAAGGTTTTCCAGCGCAGCGTATTGCGGCGTCAGGCCACATTTGGAGGCGACGTTGACCACCAGCACGACTTGCCCCTTGAACGGCGCCAGGGGAAGCTCCTGACCATCCAGGGCTTTGAGTTTAAGGTCGTGGAAAGCACTCATGACGAACTCCAGGTTTGCAGGTCTTTTCGAAACAGCCACGGCCGATGCTAACAGCAACCGACCAAAAAAGGCGCCTCACGGCGCCTTTCCAGTTCTCTGAGCGTAGCGCAGAAATCAGTGGTGGTGACCACCCTCGCCATGGACGTGACCATGGGCGATTTCTTCCTGGCTGGCGTCGCGAATGTCGACGACCTTGACCTTGAAGTTCAGGCGCTGGCCGGCCAGCGGGTGGTTGCCGTCAACGGTCACATCGTCGCCTTCCAGGTCGCGGATGGTCACGATCTGCATCTGGCCATCGGGCGCCGACGCGTGGAACTGCATGCCGACTTCCAGCTCATCCACGCCTTCGAACATGCTGCGGCTCAGGGTGCTGACCAGTTCGGCGGAGTATTCACCGTAGGCGTCTTCCGGTTCAACGGCAACACTCAGCTCGTCACCGGCGGTTTTACCTTCCAGGGCTTTTTCCAGGCCCGGGATGATGTTGCCTGCGCCATGCAGGTAGACCAGCGGAGCGCCGCCGGCAGAGCTGTCGATGACCTCACCAGCGTCGTTGGTCAGGGTATAGTCAATGGAGACAGCCTTATTGGCGGCGATCAGCATGGGGCGAGACCTTTTGCATAAGAATGAAGAACGGACAAGTCTAAACAAGGATTTGCCCGAAAGCGAACGGAACCCGGACAAACGGGCTGGCTCGAACCGATCGACGGTCACCGGTTTCCACCAGGATGAGGACGGCCACTGGGTGGTCGAACTGTCCTGCGGCCATACCCAGCACCTGCGTCACCAGCCACCCTGGCAGTCACGGGCCTGGGTCCTGGACCCGGCGCAACGTATTGAAAAAATAGGCCAGAGCTTCGGTTGCGGCTGGTGCGCACAGACCCCGGTTAGCGATAACCTTGGCGACTGAATCTGACGGCAGATGGCCAGACATAGGCCTCGCCCTTGCCATGCACCTTTAGGGAATCCGCATGCAAACTTTTTTTATCGCGCCCACCGATTTTGGAGTGGGACTGACCTCCATCAGCCTCGGGCTGGTGCGTACGCTGGAACGGGCCGGGCTGAAAGTCGGCTTTTTCAAACCGATTGCCCAACCCCACCCTGGCGATACCGGGCCGGAACGCTCCACCGAACTGGTGGCCCGCACCCATGGTCTGAAGCCACCGCAGCCGCTGGGCCTGGCCCATGTCGAACGCATGCTCGGCGATGGCCAGCTCGATGAACTGCTGGAAGAAATCATCACCCTCTACCAGCAGGCCGCCATCGGCAAGGATGTGCTGGTCGTCGAAGGCATGGTACCGACCCGCAGCGCCAGTTACGCCGCCCGGGTCAACCTGCACCTGGCCAAGAGCCTGGACGCCGAGGTGATCCTGGTGTCGGCGCCGGAAAACGACGTGCTGACCGAGCTTTCCGGGCGCGTGGAGTTGCAGGCGCAACTGTTTGGCGGGCCGAAGGACCCGAAAGTTCTCGGGGTGATCCTGAACAAGGTGCGCACCGACGAAAACATCGAGGCCTTCAGTGCACGGCTCAAGGAGCACTCGCCCTTGTTGCGCAGCGGCGACTTCCGCCTGCTGGGCTGCATCCCGTTTCGCCCGGAGCTCAACGCCCCGCGCACCCGTGACGTGGCCGACCTGATGGGCGCGCAGGTGCTCAATGCCGGGGACTACGAAACCCGGCGCATGAGCACCATCATCATTTGCGCCCGCACCATGCGCAACACCGTGGAACTGCTCAAGCCCGGCGTGCTGGTGGTGACGCCTGGCGATCGCGACGACATCATTCTCGCCGTCAGTCTGGCAGCGATCAATGGCGTGCCGTTGGCCGGCCTGCTCCTGACCAGCGACACCCTGCCCGACCCACGCATCATGGATCTGTGCCGAGGCGCCTTGCAGGCCGGACTGCCGGTGCTCTCGGTGAGCACCGGCTCCTACGACACCGCCAACCTGCTCAACGGCCTGAACAAGGAAATCCCGATCGATGACCGCGAACGCGCCGAAATCATCACCGACTTCGTCGCCAGCCACCTGGACGCCAACTGGCTGCACCAACGCTGCGGCACGCCACGGGAGATGCGCCTGTCGCCGGCGGTCTTCCGCTATCAGCTGATCCAACGCGCCCAGGCCGCCAACAAACGCATCGTGCTGCCCGAAGGCAGCGAACCCTTGACCGTGCAGGCCGCCGCGATTTGCCAGGCCCGGGGCATCGCCCGCTGCGTGCTGCTGGCCAAACCGGCCGACGTCGAAGCGGTAGCCCGGGCCCAGGGCATCGAACTGCCGCCAGGGCTGGAAATTCTCGATCCGGACACGATCCGCGAGCGTTACGTCGAGCCCATGGTGAAACTGCGCAAGAGCAAAAGCCTGAACGCACCGATGGCCGAGCAGCAACTGGAAGACACCGTGGTCATCGGCACCATGATGCTGGCGCTCGATGAAGTGGACGGGCTGGTTTCCGGGGTGATCCACTCCACCGCCAACACCATCCGCCCGGCCCTGCAACTGATCAAGACCGCACCGGGTTGCTCCCTGGTGTCCTCGGTGTTCTTCATGCTGTTCCCCGAGGAAGTGCTGGTCTACGGCGACTGCGTGATGAACCCGCACCCCAGCGCTGCGGAGCTGGCAGAGATCGCCCTGCAAAGCGCCGACTCGGCCGCCGCGTTCGGCATCACCCCGCGAGTGGCGATGCTCAGTTATTCCAGCGGCGAGTCGGCCAGTGGCGAAGAAGTGGAGAAAGTCCGCGAGGCGACCCTGCTGGCTCACGAGGCGCAGCACAGCCTGCTGATCGACGGCCCGCTGCAATACGATGCCGCGGCCAACGAAACCGTCGCCCGGCAACTGGCCCCCAATAGCCAGGTGGCCGGCCGTGCCACTGTGTTCATTTTCCCGGACCTGAACACCGGCAACACCACCCACAAGGCGGTACAGCGCAGCGCTGATTGCGTCAGCCTCGGGCCGATGCTGCAAGGCCTGCGCAAACCGGTGAACGACTTGCCGCGCGGCGCCCAGGTCGACGACATCGTGTACACCATCGCCCTGACCGCGATCCAAGCCGCCAACCGACCCATGGACCTTTAAATGCTGGATTTCCTGCCTGCCGCCGTGCGCGGTGTCATCGCTTCGCTGCTGCTAGCCCTCAATACGATCGTCTGTTGCACACCGTTGTTCGTCGTGGCGATTTTCAAGTTGCTGCTGCCGTTTCCTGCCGCTCAGCGCTTCACTGACTGGCTGATGAGCCACATTCACGAAGCCTGGATCAGCAACAACAAGGCCTGGATGAACCTGGTGCGCCGCACCCGCTGGCACCTCAGTGGCCTGGAGGGCCTGGACTACCAGCACTCGTACCTGATCACCAGCAATCACCAGAGCTGGGTCGACATCATGGTGTTGCAGTACGTGCTGAACCGTCGCGTGCGCCCGTTGAAGTTCTTTCTCAAGCAGGAATTGATCTGGGTGCCGGTGATCGGTCTCGCTTGGTGGGCGCTGGGCTTTCCGTTCATGAAACGCTACTCCAGGACGTACCTGGAAAAGCACCCGGAAAAGAAAGGCAAGGACCTGGAAACCACCCGCAAGACCTGCGCGAAGTTTCGCCACAACCCGGTGGGCATCTTCAACTTCGTCGAGGGTACCCGCTTCACCGAAGGCAAGCATGCGCAGCAGCAGTCACCGTTTCGCTACCTGCTCAAGCCCAAGGCCGGCGGCATCGCGTTCGTGCTGGATGCCATGGGTGAGCAACTGGAGTCGATCATCAACGTGACTATTCACTACCCAGGCGGTCGTCCGGGGTATTGGGACCTGCTGTGCGGCAACGTTGCCGAGGTGGTCGTGCACTTCCAGGAACTGAAGATCCCACCCCAGTTCATCGGCAAGAGCTACGACCTGGACGGCGCGTATCGCCTGGAGTTCCAGGGCTGGATCAACCAGCTGTGGCAGGACAAGGATGCGTTGCTGGAGCAGATGCATCGGGAACATCCCGCCAAGTCTTGAGGTGGCTGCACTGGCCTCATCGCGAGCAAGCTCGCTCCCACAGGGATCGGGGTGAACGCCGACTCTGTATTCACTGACAATCCCCTGTGGGAGCGAGCTTGCTCGCGATAGCATCCCTCCAGACAACAAAAAAAGCCCGCCGATGATCGCTCATCGGCGGGCTTTTTAATTGCCGCTTGCGCTTAGATCGCGCCGCGCTTGCGCAGCAACTCCAGCACTTGCTTGACGCTCTCTTCCAGTGTCAGCGCCTGGGTGTCGATCACCAGGTCGGCATCCAGCGGCACGTCATACGGGAAGGACTCGCCCGGGATATTGTCGCCAGCAGCGGCATACAGCCCTTGCGGATCACGTTGTGCACACACCGTCGGCGAGGCCTGGACGTAGACGGTCAGCAGACGGTCCCGACCGATCAGGTCCTTGGCCTGTTCACGCCCTTCAGCGCTCGGCGCAACGAATGCCGCCAGGGTCAGCAGGCCGGCTTCGTTGAACTGACGGGCGACGTGGGCGGCGCGACGCCAGTTTTCAGTGCGTCCGGCGCGATCCTGCGGCAAGCCCTTGTTCAGGTCATGACGCAGGTTCTGGCCATCCAGCACAAACACCGCGCGACCGGAATCGAACAGCTTGCGCTCCACGGCATAGGCCAGCGTGCTCTTGCCAGCACCCGACAAGCCACTGAACAGGACCGTGGCCGGCTTCTGACCGAAACGCTGGGCGCGTTCTTCCACCGACACATGGGCCAGCTTGCCGTGATGAGTGCTGCTGCCATGAGCCAGAGGCTGGGCGACGATCATGCCGGCGCCAACGGTGCCGTTGGTCAGGCGGTCAATGACAATGAACGCACCGGTGGTGCGGTTGTTGTCGTAGCCGTCCAGGGCAATCGGCGCGTCCAGGGCGATCTTCACCTTGCCGATTTCGTTGAGTTGCAACGCGCTGGCCGGGCCCTCTTCGAGGGTGTTCACATCGACCCGGTTGACGATGCTGGCAATCGAGCCCGGCACATAGCTGGTGGCCCGCTTGATGTCGTATTTCTTGCCCGGCAGCATCGGCTCTTCAGCCATCCACACCAGCATTGCTTCGAAGCTGTCGGTCACCGGCGGGACGTTGTCGGCATGCACCAGCAAGTCGCCGCGGGAAATGTCGATCTCGTCTTCCATGGTCAGCGTCACCGCCTGGCCAGGACCCGCCTGCTCCAGTTCACCTTCGAAGGTGACGATGGATTTGACGCGGCTGCTCTTGCCCGATGGCAACACCACCACTTCATCGCCCTTGTGCACGATGCCGCTGGCCAGGGTGCCGGCGAAACCGCGGAAGTTCAGGTTCGGACGGTTGACGTACTGCACCGGGAAACGCAGGTCAGTGAAGTTGCGGTCGCCCGCCACTTCCACGGTCTCGAGGATTTCCATCAGCGACTGGCCGGTGTACCACGGCGAGCGCTCGGACTTGTTCACCACGTTGTCGCCCTTGAGGGCGGACATCGGCACGAAGTGCAGGCTGGTGGGCTGATTCTTCAGTCCTTCGGCGAACTGCAGGTAGTCGGCCTTGATCGACTCGAACACACCCTGGTCGAAGCCCTTGAGGTCCATCTTGTTGATGGCCACGACGATGTGCTTGATGCCTAGCAACGAGGCGATGAAGCTGTGGCGACGGGTCTGGGTCTGCACGCCGTAGCGGGCGTCCACCAGGATGATCGCCAGGTCACAGGTGGAGGCACCGGTGGCCATGTTGCGGGTGTACTGCTCATGGCCGGGGGTGTCGGCGATGATGAACTTGCGCTTGGCGGTGGAGAAATAGCGGTACGCGACATCGATGGTGATGCCTTGCTCGCGCTCGGCCTGCAAGCCGTCGACCAGCAGCGCCAGGTCGATGTCGTCACCGGTGGTGCCGACTTTCTTCGAATCGCGGGTGATGGCTTCCAGGTGATCCTCGTAGATCATCTTGGAGTCGTGCAGCAGGCGCCCGATCAGGGTGCTCTTGCCGTCGTCGACGTTACCGCAGGTCAGGAACCGCAGCAGCTCTTTACGCTCGTGCTGGCCCAGGTAGGCGAGGATGTCCTCGCTGATCAAATCAGATTGGTGGCTCATTGGGTTCAAGCTCCGAGCTGTAAGCTTCAAGCGGCAAGCTTGTCGGCGTACAGCTAGTCAGAAATTTTGTTGATCAAGCCGCAGAGCATTTTCGATAGCTCGCGGGTTTCTGTAATCCAATTCTCAGCCTGCGGGTCTGCGATGTAGGCAATTTCACGACCGATGAGGAGCTGCGTACGTAACTCCCCGCAGGAGGCTTTTGCGATCCAGAGGAAACGAACTTTTTCTCTAGCGCTACCACGCTCCATACCTTCTGCAATATTGGAAGGTACCGAGAGTGCAGAACGAGTGATCTGATCTTTGAAACCAAAGTCCCTGCATCGCGCAAACTCTCTAAAAATCCCCACCGCCAGACACTTGCTCCGTTGCCAGACAATCAGTTTCTCGAAATCCATTGAGAATTATCCGATGACGGCTCGCAACAACCGGCTGCAAGCACCAAGCTGCGAAGTTACGCATACCGCCTTTAACTTGCAGCTCGCCGCTTGTAACTCAAAGCTTAAAAGTATCCTTGCCGTTTCTTATCTTCCATCGAGCCTGCGCCATCGTGGTCGATGACCCGGCCCTGGCGCTCGGAAGTTCGCGTCAGGAGCATTTCCTGAATGATGTCCGTCAGGCTTTCGGCCTCGGACTCCACCGCGCCCGTCAACGGGTAGCAGCCAAGGGTACGGAAACGCACTTTTTTCTTGACGATACGGGCTTTTTCTTCCTCGGACAGGTGCTCGAGGATGCGCTCGTCGTCGATCATGATCAGGGTGCCATTCTTCTCGATCACTTCGCGCTCGGCGGCGAAGTACAGCGGCACGATCGGGATGCCTTCAAGGTAGATGTACTGCCAGATGTCCAGCTCGGTCCAGTTCGACAGCGGGAACACACGGATCGACTCGCCCTTGTTGACTTTGCCGTTGTAGACGTTCCACAGCTCCGGACGCTGGTTCTTCGGGTCCCAACGGTGCTTGCTGTCGCGGAACGAGTAGACACGCTCCTTGGCGCGGGACTTCTCTTCATCGCGACGGGCACCGCCGAACGCGGCGTCGAACCCATGCTTGTCCAGCGCCTGCTTGAGGCCTTGGGTCTTCATGATGTCGGTGTGCTTGGCGCTACCGTGAGTGAACGGGTTGATCCCCTGCGCCACGCCTTCGGGGTTCACATGGGTGATCAGTTCCAGGCCCATTTCCTCGACCATGCGATCGCGGAATTTGTACATTTCCTGGAATTTCCAGCGGGTGTCGACGTGCATCACCGGAAACGGCAGCTTGCCGGGGAAAAACGCCTTGCGTGCCAGGTGCAGCATTACGGCGGAATCCTTACCGATGGAGTACAGCATCACCGGGTTATCGAACTCGGCGGCCACCTCGCGGATGATGTGGATGCTTTCCGCCTCCAGCTGTTTCAGATGCGTCAGTTTGTCGACCATGGCTACTCACGAAAGCTTTCTTATGAACGGCCAGCGGGCCGTGTTCGAGCGAGGAATCCTAGCACAGCGACCTCTTCTAATCAGGGCGCCAACTAGATCGAAACAGCATATGGATATGCCCAGGTGTTCGGGCCATGCAATGTCCCTGTGGGAGCGAGCCTGCTCGCGATAGCCGTGTGTCAGCCACATTAAATGTCGGCTGGTTCACCGCTATCGCGAGCAGGCTCGCTCCCACTGGGGGCAGAGTTGGATCAAATCGGATTCGGACAATCGATGAAGATATGTTCCAACGCAAAGCGTCGCGCCAAGTAATCACCCAAAGCCTGGACGCCGTAGCGTTCGGTGGCATGGTGACCGGCGGCAATGAAACTGATGCGGTTTTCCCGGGCGCTGTGGAAGGTCTGCTCCGACGCTTCACCGCTGATATACAGATCGACCCCGGCCAACACGGCCTGATCGATATACCCCTGGCCACCGCCGGTGCACCAGCCGACCCGGCGGATCATCTGTTCGCCTTCGATCAGCAACGGCTCGCGGCCCATCGCCTCCTGTACCTTGCGGGCAAAATCGCGGGGCGTCATCGGTTCGGCCAGCGAGCCGACCAGGCCGACGATCTTCGGGTTGTCCGGATCCAGCGGGCCTTCGACCGTGATGTCCAACTGACGGGCCAATTGCACGTTGTTGCCGACCTCGGGGTGCAGATCCAGGGGCAAGTGATAGGCCAGCAGGCTGATGTCATGTTTGAGCAACGTCTTGAGGCGACGCTGTTTCATGCCGGTGATGCAAGGATTCTCGCCTTTCCAGAAGTAACCGTGATGCACCAGCACCAGGTCGGCGTTCGCCTCGACCGCTGCGTCAAGCAACGCCTGGCTGGCCGTGACGCCGCTGACAATGCGCGTCACCTGAGGCGCGCCTTCGACCTGCAGGCCGTTGGGGCAGTAATCGGCAATCCGGCTGCTTGCCAGGTAGCGGTCCGCTTCTTCGACCAGGGTGCTCAGGGCGACGGCCATGAAAAGACTCCTAAATATCCCGTTCAGAGGCGCGCGCGGCCTCGTATAATGCGCGACATTATGGGCGGTCTCACCCCGCCTGCAACCTTTGTAGGGACATGCTTCATGCTCAAGGCGCTGCGTTTTTCCGGCTGGCCGCTGTTGGCCGGCGTGCTTGTCGCTCTACTGATTATCCAGCGGTACCCGCAATGGGTCGGCCTGCCAAGCCTTGACGTCAATCTGCAACAGGCGCCGCAGAGCAAGGTCGTGCAACAGGGCCCGGTGTCCTACGCCGATGCCGTGACCCTCGCCGCGCCAGCGGTGGTCAACCTGTACACCACCAAGGTCATCAACAAGCCCAGCCATCCGCTGTTCGAAGACCCGCAGTTCCGCCGCTTCTTTGGCGACAACTCACCCAAGCAGAAACGCATGGAGTCGAGCCTGGGCTCGGGCGTGATCATGAGCCCGGAAGGCTATCTGCTGACCAACAATCACGTCACCAGCGGCGCCGACCAGATCGTGGTGGCGCTCAAGGACGGACGCGAAACCCTGGCCCGGGTGATCGGCAGCGACCCGGAAACCGACCTGGCGGTGCTCAAGATCGACTTGAAGAACCTGCCGGCCATCACCATCGGTCGCTCCGACAGCATCCGCATCGGCGATGTCGCATTAGCCATCGGCAACCCGTTCGGCGTCGGCCAGACCGTAACCATGGGCATCATCAGCGCCACCGGGCGCAACCAGTTGGGCCTGAACAACTACGAAGACTTCATCCAGACCGACGCCGCGATCAACCCTGGCAACTCCGGCGGCGCACTGGTGGATGCCAACGGCAACCTCACCGGGATCAACACCGCGATTTTCTCCAAGTCCGGCGGCAGCCAGGGCATCGGTTTTGCCATTCCGGTGAAACTGGCGATGGAAGTGATGAAGTCCATCATTGAACACGGCCAGGTGATTCGTGGCTGGCTGGGCATCGAAGTCCAGCCGTTGACCCAGGAACTGGCGGAGTCCTTTGGCTTGTCGGGACGCCCCGGGATCGTCGTGGCAGGGATTTTCCGCGACGGTCCGGCTCAGAAGGCCGGGCTGCAACTGGGCGATGTGATTCTGAGCATCGACGGCGAACCGGCCGGCGACGGCCGTCGCTCGATGAACCAGGTGGCGCGGATCAAGCCCACCGACAAGGTGACCATCCAGGTCATGCGCAACGGCAAGGAACTCAAGCTCACGGCCGAGATCGGCCTGCGTCCACCGCCGGCACCGGTGGCCGTCAAGGAAGAGCAGTAGACCCGGCGAGGGAGCTTGCTCCCGCTGGGTTGCGCAGCGGCCCTGAAACCTGCCCCATCAAAACCTCAGACTGATCGCATCCATTCTCCTTGGGCTGCTTCGCAGCCCAGCGGGAGCAAGCTCCCTCGCCCCAAAGAAATTCACAAAACCGAGATAGCATAAATTCTCATTGGTAGTGTTATATTGTTTCAATAAATCGAATTGGAACAACATAACATGTCATCCTTGAAACGGATTTCCCTGGCCAGCCTAGCCTTGGGCTTGCTGGGCGATCCCAGCTACGCAGAAGATATCCAACCCCTGGAGCTGGACGCCATCAACGTGACGTCCGACTACGAATCCCCCACCGGCCCCGTGAGCGGCTATCGTGCTACCCGCTCCGCCAGCGCCACCAAGACCGATACGGCCCTGCGCGACATCCCGCAAGCCATCAGCGTGGTCCCGGCCAGCGTACTTAAGGATCTGGGCAGCACCGATGTCGAACGGGCCCTGGAATATGCCGGCGGCGTCTCCAGGCAAAACAACTTCGGCGGCCTGACGCTTTACGAATACAGCGTGCGGGGGTTTACGACTTCGGAGTTCTACAAGGACGGTTTCAGCGCCAACCGGGGCTACCCGAGCACCCCGGACACGGCCAACATCGAGCGCATCGAAGTGCTCAAGGGACCGGCCGCCAGCCTATATGGGCGCGGCGACCCCGGTGGAACGGTCAATATCGTGACCAAGAAACCCCAGCCCGAAGCCTTCACTACCCTGCAAACCAGCGCCGGCAGTTGGGACCGCTACCGCACCGCGCTGGACGTCAACACGCCGCTGGACGCCGACGGCAAGCTGTTATCGAGAGTCAATCTGGCAGTCGAAAACAACAACAGTTTTCGCGACCACGTCGACAGCCGACGGGTATTCGTCGCTCCCACTCTCAGCTGGCAACTGAACCCTGACACCCGCCTGCTGGTGGAAAGCGAAATCGTGCGCCACAGCTCCACGTTCGACCGCGGCATCGTCGCCCCGAACAATCGCTGGAGCGGCGTTTCCCGTTCGACCTTCCTGGGCGAGCCCAACGACGGCGATATCGACAACCACAACAACATGCTCCAGGCCGCCCTCGAACATCAGCTCAACGACGCCTGGCAGGTACGCCTGGCCAGCCATTACAAGCAAGGCGAACTGTGGGGGTTCGCTTCCGAAGCACGACCACTGAATGCCGACGGCCACACCGTCAATCGCCGCTACCGCGAGCGGGACAACGATTGGCATGACAGCATCACCCAGTTGGAACTGCGCGGCCTGTTCGACCTCGGTCCCTGGCAGCACGAACTGCTGATCGGCAGCGAGTACGAGGACTACCGCAAGAACGAACGCGTCACCACCATCAACGGCGGCGCCTACCCCATCGACATCTACCAGCCGATCTACGGCCAACCAAAGCCCAATGGTCTGCGCACCGGCACAGACTTCTTCGAGCGCGTGCAAAGCCGCGCCTTGAACCTTCAGGACCAGATCGTCTTTACCGACCGGTTACGGGGCATGGTCGGCGTGCGCTACGAACACTTCGAACAGCATGTCGATGATCACACCTCTGGCCTCAGCCGCCGCCAACGCCACGACGCCCTGACGCAACGGGCCGGCCTGCTGTATCAACTGACGCCTGAAGTCGGGCTGTTCGCCAACGTGTCCACCTCGTTCAAGCCCAACAACGGCCTGGATGCCCAGGGCAAGCCCTTCGATCCGGAGGAAGGCACCGGCTATGAAGTCGGGCTCAAGAGCGAGCTGTTCGATGAGCGCCTCAGCACCACTCTGGCGGCGTTCCATATCGAAAAGGAAAACGTCCTGGCCCTGGAACCCGGCACCGACACCAGCCGCGCCATGGGCAAGGCCCGCAGCCAGGGCATCGATTTGCAAGTCACCGGGCAATTGACCGACGCCATCCGGGTCATCGGCGCCTTCGCCTACATCGACGCCGAGGTGACCCAGGGTGACGCCGCCATTCCCACCGGCAGCCGGATCCTCGGCGTCGCCAAGCGCAGCGGCAGCCTGCTGGGGGTCTACGAATTCCAGGACGGACGCCTGCGGGGTTCGGATGTGGGCGCCGCGCTCACCTACGTCGGAGATCGCTCGGGGGAAGCCGGCGGCGATTTCGAACTGCCGGCCTACCACACCGTGGACCTGCTGGCCCATTACAAGGCCAGCGACCAAGTCACCGTGGGCCTGAACCTCAACAATCTCTTCGACGAAAAATACTACGAGCGCTCCTACAGCAATTACTGGGTCAACCCCGGCGAGCCGCGCAATTTCACCCTCAGCCTCACCCTCGATCTGTAAAGGACCATCTGCATGAAACACTCCAAGACATTCGCCCTTCTCGGCCTGCTCCTGGCTACCCAAGCGTCGGCCCACGGCCTGTGGACGGAACAACGGCGCGGCAACATCGAAGTGATCTACGGCCACGGCGCCGAGGACAATGCATTCAAGGCGCAGAAAATCAGCGGCGCCTGGGCTTATGATCTGGCCGGCAAGATGATCCCCGTCACGGTCGAGCGCCTGCCGGACCACGCCCGCCTGCAACCGCTCAAGCCACCGGCCGTGCTGGCTGTGGCGCTGGACAATGGCATGTGGTCCCAGACGCCCGAAAAGAAATGGATCAACGAAGGTCGCAGCAAAGTGCCCGGTGCGATCGAGTCGACCCACACCTTCAAGTACAGCCTGGCCATTTATGAGCCGGGGGCGAAACTGCCGAAACTGGAGGCGATCAAGTTCCTGATCCAGCCCGAGGTCGATCCGCTGACCGTCGGACCGGGCCAATCGCTGCCGGTACGGGTGCTGCTCGACGGCAAACCGGCAGCCGGTGTGAAACTGGTGGGCGACTACCGCAGCGCGCCGAACACCGTATCGACCGAAACCGATGCCGAAGGCCGGGCCCGGGTGCTGGTGCGTAACGAAGGGTTGAATGTCATCGCCGCGCAGCTGGAAATCCCGCTCAAGGACAACAAGGACGTGGCAACCCGCGGCGTGTTCACCTCACTGACTTTCCTCGGCGAACCGCATCACGAATGAGGTCTGATCCTTAAAACTGTGGGAGCGAGCCTGCTCGCGAAGCGGTGGGTCAGCAACATCAACGTTGGCTGACACTACGTCATCGCGAGCAAGCTCGCTCCCACAGGGGATTTTCGGTGTATTCAAATCCTGCGGATACCCGGAAACACTGTGGGAGCGAGCCTGCTCGCGAAGCGGTGGGTCAGCAACATAGAGATTGGCTGACACTACGCTATCGCGAGCAGGCTCGCTCCCACAGGTCTATTACAGGGGCTCTAGAGCTCGCCAAGGCCGTCGATCAGCGCCTGGTTCTGCTCCGGGGTGCCGATGCTGATCCGCAGGAACTGGGCGATCCGTTCCTGCTTGAAGTGCCGCACGATCACACCCTGCTCGCGCAGCTTCGCTGCCAGTCCCGCCGCATCGTGCCGCGGGTGGCGGGCGAAGATGAAGTTGGCGGCCGAGGGCAGCACTTCAAACCCCTTGGCCTGCAACTGTGTCACGACCCACTCCCGGTGTTCGATGACCAACCGGCAGGTTTGCTGGAAATACTCACGATCATCGAACGCCGCCGCGCCGCCGACATTCGCCAGGCGATCGAGCGGGTAGGAGTTGAAGCTGTTCTTGATCCGCTCCAGCGCCTCGATCAGGTCCGGATGCCCCACCGCCAGGCCGACGCGCAGCCCTGCCAGCGAGCGGGATTTGGACAGCGTCTGGGTCACCAGCAAGTTTGGATAACGGTCCACCAGGCTGATGGCCGTCTCGCCGCCGAAGTCGATATAGGCCTCATCGACCACCACCACCGACTCCGGGCTGGCCTTGAGTATCCGCTCGACCGCGTCCAGCGCCAGCAGGCAACCTGTGGGTGCGTTCGGGTTGGGGAAGATGATGCCGCCGTTGGGGCGGGCATAATCCGCCGGGTCGATCCGGAACTGCTCATCCAGCGGCACCGCGTCGTACTGGATGCCATACAGCCCGCAATAAACTGGATAAAAGCTGTAGCTGATGTCCGGGAACAGCAACGGCAGGTCATGCTGCAACAGGCCGTGGAAAATGTGCGCCAGCACCTCGTCCGAACCGTTACCCAGGAACACCTGGTTGGCCTGCACCCCGTAATACCCGGCCACGGCGCTCTTCAACAGATCGCTGTTGGGGTCCGGATACAGGCGCAGGTTGTCGTTCAGCTCGGTCTGCATCGCCGCGAGCGCCTTGGGCGATGGACCGTAGGGGTTCTCATTGGTGTTGAGCTTGACCAGCCGCGTCAGCTTCGGCTGCTCGCCCGGCACGTAGGGCACGAGGTTCTTGACGAACGGGCTCCAGAATTTACTCATGTTCAGTTCCCCTGTTCATCGACGATGCGGTATTCGGCGCTACGAGCGTGGGCGCTCAACGACTCGCCACGGGCCAGCACCGAAGCGGTCTTGCCCAGTTCGGACGCGCCCTGCTCGGAGCAGAAGATGATCGATGAACGTTTCTGGAAGTCATACACCCCCAGCGGCGACGAGAAGCGCGCGGTACCGGAAGTCGGCAACACGTGGTTGGGCCCCGCGCAGTAGTCGCCCAAGGCTTCGCTGGTGTGACGGCCCATGAAGATCGCGCCGGCGTGACGGATCTGCGGCAACCAGGCCTGCGGATCGGCCACCGACAGCTCCAGGTGTTCCGGCGCAATGCGGTTGGCGACCTCGATGGCCTGCGCCATGTCATTGACCTTGATCAGCGCACCACGGCCGTTGATCGAAGTGTTGATGATCTCGGCACGGTCCATCGTCGGCAGCAACTTGTCGATGCTGGCGGCGACCTTGTCGAGGAACTCGGCGTCCGGGCTGACCAGGATCGCCTGGGCGTCCTCGTCGTGCTCGGCCTGGGAAAACAGGTCCATGGCGATCCAGTCCGGATCGGTCTGGCCGTCACACACCACGAGAATCTCCGAAGGGCCGGCGATCATGTCGATGCCGACCTGGCCGAATACATGACGCTTGGCGGTGGCGACGTAGATATTGCCCGGCCCGACCACTTTGTCGACCCGCGGCACGCTCTCGGTGCCATAGGCCAGCGCCGCCACAGCCTGGGCGCCACCGATGGTGAACACCCGGTCCACCCCGGCGATACAAGCAGCGGCCAGCACCAGTTCGTTGATCTCACCGCGCGGCGTTGGTACCACCATCACCACTTCGGTGACGCCGGCGACCTTGGCCGGAATGGCGTTCATCAGCACCGAGGACGGATAGGACGCCTTGCCGCCGGGCACATACAAGCCGGCGCGATCCAGCGGCGTGACCTTCTGGCCCAGGACCGTACCGTCGGCCTCGGTGTAGCTCCAGGAGTCCTGCTTCTGCCGCTCGTGATAGTCACGCACACGGTATGCAGCTTTTTCGAGGGCCTCGCGCTGGGGCACGCTGATTCGGGTCAGGGCCAGCTCCAGACGCTCGCGCGGCAGGATCAGGTCAGCCATGGATGCCACTTGTAAACCGTCGAATTTCTGGGTGAATTCCACCAGTGCTTCATCGCCACGCTCACGCACGGCCTTGATGATGTCCAGCACCCGCTGATTGACCGAGTCGTCAGACACACTTTCCCAGCTCAGCAGATGATCCAGATGATGTGCAAAATCCGGGTCGGCGGCGTTGAGTCGGCGAATCGATGTGGGTGCGGTCATAGCGAGGGCCTCATTAATGGCAAATGCTCAGGCGCCCTAAGCTACCAGTCCATTCGCGTGGGCACCTGAGAAAATTGGCTATGACACGGATAGACGGGCGCGACCGCAGTCGCGCAGGTGGATCAGCCGCGGTGTCGCGATTCCACTGCCTTGCGCAGGGTATCGATCAAAGCCTGGATACGGGCGTGCTGCATTTTCATCGATGCCTTGTTGACGATCAGCCGGGAGCTGATGTCGGCGATGAACTCCTGGGGCTCCAGGCCATTGGCCCGCAGCGTATTGCCGGTGTCGACCACGTCGATGATCTTGTCCGCCAGGCCGATCAACGGCGCCAGCTCCATCGAGCCGTACAACTTGATGATGTCGACCTGACGGCCCTGCTCGGCGTAGTAACGCTTGGCAACATTGACGAACTTGGTCGCGACCCGCAGGCGTCCCTTGGGTTCGATGGCACCGACCTTGCCGGCGGTCATCAGCTTGCACCGGGCGATTTTCAGGTCCAGCGGCTCGTACAGGCCCTGGCCACCGTACTCCATCAGCACGTCCTTGCCCGCCACACCCAGGTCGGCGGCGCCATGTTCAACGTAGGTCGGCACATCGGTGGCACGCACGATCAGCAAGCGCACGTCGGCCTGGGTCGTGGGAATGATCAGCTTGCGGCTCTTGTCCGGATTCTCGGTCGGCACGATGCCCGCTTCAGCCAGAAGCGGCAGGGTGTCGTCAAGGATGCGGCCCTTGGACAGTGCGATGGTCAACATGGGAAACGTCAGTCCTTATCAAGGTACTCATGTCCGGTCGCAAGCGGCGCCGAACATACATCGAGGGTGCAACCACCCTCGACCTGAAACGAAATCAAGGCACCTCCTTGTGCCCATGCAGGCGACTAGCCCGGTACGCGGCGGATCTTGGCGCCGAGCATCTGCAGTTTCTCTTCGATGCACTCGTAACCACGGTCGATGTGGTAGATACGGTCGATCAGGGTGTCGCCTTCGGCAATCAGCGCCGAGATCACCAGGCTGGCCGAGGCCCGCAGGTCGGTGGCCATGACTGGAGCGCCCTTGAGCTTCTCGTTGCCGGTGACGATGGCGGTGTTGCCTTCGACCTGGATCTTGGCGCCCATCCGGTGCAGTTCATACACGTGCATGAAACGGTTTTCGAAGATCGTCTCGATCACCGCGCCCGTGCCCTCGGCAATGGCATTGAGGGAGATGAACTGCGCCTGCATGTCGGTCGGGAACGCCGGGTACGGAGCGGTCCGCACGTTCACGGCCTTGGGCCGCTTGCCGTGCATGTTCACTTCGATCCAGTCTTTGCCGCAGTTGACTTCGGCGCCGGCTTCCTTGAGTTTTTCCAGGACGGCTTCAAGGATGGTCGGATCGGTGTCCTTGACCTTGACGCGCCCCCCGGTGACGGCAGCAGCCACCAGATAGGTGCCGGTTTCGATCCGGTCCGGCATCACTTTGTAAGTGGCCGAATGCAGGCGCTCGACGCCGTCGATGGTGATGGTGTCGGTGCCGGCACCGCTGATCTTGGCGCCCATGGCGATCAGGAAGTTCGCCAGATCCACCACCTCAGGCTCGCGTGCGGCGTTCTGCAGCACGCTGCGGCCCTTGGCCAGTGCAGCGGCCATCATGATGTTCTCGGTACCGGTCACGCTGACGGTATCGAAGAAGAAGTGCGCGCCGCGCAAGCCACCTTCAGGCGCCTTGGCCTTGATGTAGCCGCCTTCGACGTCGATCACCGCGCCCATGGCTTCCAGGCCGCGGATGTGCAGGTCCACCGGACGCGAACCGATGGCGCAACCACCTGGCAATGCGACTTCGGCTTCACCGAAACGGGCGACCATCGGGCCCAGCACCAGGATCGACGCACGCATGGTTTTTACCAGCTCGTACGGGGCTACCAGGGTCTTGATGGTGCGTGGGTCGATCTCGACGCTGAGTTTCTCGTCGATCACCGGCTCAATGCCCATACGCCCGAACAGCTCGATCATCGTGGTGATGTCGTGCAGGTGCGGCAGGTTGGCTACAGTCACCGGGCCATCGCACAGCAGGGTCGCGGCCAGGATCGGCAGGGCGGAGTTCTTTGCCCCGGAAATACGGATTTCGCCATCAAGACGAACGCCGCCGGTAATAATCAGTTTATCCATAAGAATCTCGACGCCCTAGGGCTCAGGTGCGCTCGGCCCAGGCCGCGCTGCTGAAAAATTTCATAGTGACCGCGTGGATGCTGCCATCGGTGATCCATGGGTTCAAATGCGCATAGACCTGCTGCTGACGCTTCACCGGGCTCAACGCCGCCAGTTCATCGCTGATCACGTTCAGCTGAAAGTTGCAGCCTTCGCCTTCAACTTCCACCTGCGTATTTGGCAGCTTTTCTTCAAGGAAGCTCTTAACTTCTACAGCCTGCATGCTCAACCTCAATCGGCGCCCTGTGCGCACGGGTCGCACATCATACAAAAAAGCCCCGCGCCTGCGAACCCCGCGTAGCAGGACTCTGACAGGGGGCTTGCTCGCGATGTGGGTCAGGGTTGCGTCAACAACTCGGTCAGTTCGCTGACCTGGGCTATTTCACGCATGTCTTCGGGCATCGCACGGATGCTCCACGTCTTGCCGGCCGCCGTGGCGTCCCGGATGAAGCACAGCAGCAGCGACAAACCTACACTGCTGGACTTCTGCACCTGCGAGCAGTCGATGACCACCTCGGCGGCGCCGCTGGACTTGATCAGCGCCTGCCCCTGCTTGCGCAACGCGGGGCCCGTGCGATAGTCGAGCACGCCGCTGAGCATCAGCTCGCCGGCTTGCCCCAGACGAACAGCCGACTCACTCATTGCTGCTGCTTCTCCTGGGCGTCTTCAGCGACTTCCTTGGCCTTGGCCACTTCGCCAGCCCAACCGTCGATGGTCTTGTCCAGGTTGTTGCCGTTGCGCTGCATGGCGTCGGCGAATTGATCGCGGAACAGCTTGCCGATGTTGATGCCATTGATGATCACGTTACGAACCTTCCACTCGCCGTTGATTTTCTCAAGCGTGTAGGAGACCGGGTAGACCGCACCGTTGTTGCCCTTGACGGTCATGCCGACGCTGGTGCGCTCGCCCGATTCGTCCTTGGCCGGGTCGACCGTGATGCCCTGGTTGTTGTATTCCAGCAAGGCGTTGCCATAGAACTGGAACAGGCTGCGCTTGAAGTTCTCCTGGAAGCGGCCCATCTGCTCCGGGGTTGCCTTGCGCGAATACTTGACGGTCATGATGCTCTTGGAAATGCCGTCGGCATCCACCACCGGCCCGACGATACGGTTGAGCGAGTCGTAGAAAGCGCTCGGGTCGTTCTTGTACCGCTCTTTATTGGCGGAAAGGTCCGCCAGCAGTTGGTCAGTGGTGGTCTTGATGATTTCGTGTGCAGAAGGCGCGGCCACGGCGTTAGCCATCAACGGCAGCGCCGCGAGCAACACCAACAGGCTACGTCGCAGGATAGAGATCATTCAGAAGCTCCTCATTTAGCGTCTTTGCTAACGGTATTGAGCAAAAATTTACCGATCAGATCCTCGAGCACCAGCGACGACTGGGTGTCGTGGATGGTCCCGCCGTCCTTGAGCACGGTTTCTTCCCCGCCCACGCTGATACCAATGTACTTCTCGCCCAGCAGCCCAGCCGTGAGGATAGATGCAGTGGAATCGGTCGGCAGGTTATCCACGCGCTTTTCCAGCTGCAGGGTCACCCGGCCGGTGAAGTCCTCGCGGTTCAGATCGATTGCCGTGACCTTGCCGATAGTGACGCCGGCCATGGTCACTTTGGCTCTGACAGTCAAACCGGCGATATTGTCAAAATAAGCATAAAGTTTATAAGTATCGGTGCTCGCTGTCGGCGCCAGGCCGCTGACCCGCAGGGCCAGCAACAGCAAAGCCAGGATGCCAGCCAGCAGGAAAAGGCCGACACCGATTTCCAGGGTGCGGTTTTGCATCAGAAATCTCCAAACATCAAGGCGGTCAGAATAAAGTCAAGGCCCAGGACTGCCAGCGAGGCGTACACCACGGTCTTGGTTGTGGCACGGCTGATCCCCTCAGAGGTGGGCTCACAGTCATAGCCTTGAAACACGGCGATCCAGGTCACCACGAAGGCGAATACGGCACTCTTGATCACGCCATTGAGGACATCGTCGAGGAAGTCGACGCTGTTCTGCATGTTGGACCAGTAGGAACCTTCATAGACCCCCAGCCAGTCGACTGCGACCCACGAGCCCCCCCAGATCCCCACGACACTGAAAATCATGGCCAGCACCGGCAAGGAAATGAAGCCGGCCCACAGGCGCGGGGCAATGATGTACTTGAGCGGGTCGACACCGATCATTTCCAGGCTGGACAACTGCTCGGTGGATTTCATGTTACCGATTTCGGCCGTCAGCGCCGAACCGGCACGCCCGGCGAACAGCAGCGCGGTCACCACAGGGCCCAGCTCGCGCAGCAACGTCAGCGCCACCATCTGGCCTACCGCCTGCTCGGAACCATAGCTGGACAGGATACTGAAGCCCTGCAGGGCCAGCACCATGCCGATGAATATCCCGGAGACCACGATGATCACCAGGGACATCACACCCACCGAGTGCAATTGCTTGACCAACAGGCCAAAACCGCCGCCCGTGGCACTGCGCCCGAGCAGGGCGTGCATCAAGAACAGCGAGGAACGGCCCAGGACCGCTACCACGTCGATGCCGGAGCGGCCGAACAGCCGAATTCTTTCCAATAATGATTTCTTGCGCATCAGCGCTTCCCCAGCAGATCGGTACGGTAATCCGTGGCCGGAAAATGGAACGCCACCGGACCGTCCGGATCGCCCTTCATGAATTGACGGATGCGCGGGTTATCCGAATCCTTCAGTTCCTGGGGCGTGCCCTGCCCCAGCACCTGGCCATCGCCTACCACATAGATGTAGTCGGCGATGCTCGCGGTTTCGGCCAGGTCGTGGGAAACCACGATACTGGTGATGCCCAGAGCATCGTTGAGCAGACGGATCAGGCGCACCAGCACGCCCATGGCGATCGGGTCCTGGCCGACGAAGGGCTCGTCGTACATGAGGATCTTCGGATCGAGGGCAATCGCCCGCGCCAGCGCGACCCGACGCTTCATCCCGCCGGACAGCTCGTCCGGCATCAGGTCGAGGGCGCCGCGCAGCCCGACCGCCTGCAACTTGAGCAGGACGATGTCGCGGATCATCTCGTCCGGCAGGTCGGTATGAACCCGCAAGGGGAACGCCACGTTCTCGAACACATCGAGATCGGTAAACAGCGCGCCACTTTGGAACAGCACGCCCATGTGCTTGCGCGCATCGAACAGGTCGCTGCGTGACAACTCGGGAAGATTCTGGCCGTTGACCCACACTTCGCCGGCACTGGGGCGCAACTGTGCGCCCATCAAGCGCAGCAGCGTGGTCTTGCCGCACCCGGAAGGCCCCATGATGCCGGTCACCTTGCCGCGTGGAATGCGAATATCGATGTCATTGAAAATGCTGCGCGTCCCTCGCTTGAAGGACAGCCCCTTCAGCTCGACCGCGTAGGCGTTGTCGGCACTCATCTAAACTCCTTGCGATGCAGCCTCACATCCGGATGCCCTGACCGGCTGACTGACGCCAGCACCGCCGGGCACCCGAACCGGCGGCGAACTATATCACTGCAACCGCCATGCGCCCAAGGCCCAGCCCCCTGCCTGTTCAGTCCGCACACGAGTAAACAGCGACAGTTTATTTCAGGCCTGGCGAGCCATTCACACAAAGCATGACGAACTTACGTGAGGGAATCGTTCATTACCGCTATAATCGCCGCCTTTTCATCGGGCTATACGATTTCTGACATGAGCCAATCCAGCGACCTGATTCAATCGGCACAACGTACCATCCGCCTCGAGATCGAAGCCGTACAAGGCTTGCTTCCCCACATCGACGCTGATTTCGTACGCGCCTGCGAGATGATTCTGGCCAGCAAGGGCCGCGTGGTCGTGGTCGGCATGGGCAAGTCCGGGCACATCGGCAACAAGATCGCCGCGACCCTGGCCAGCACCGGCACCACGGCTTTTTTCGTCCACCCGGCCGAGGCCAGCCACGGCGACATGGGCATGATCACCCGGGACGACATCATCCTGGCCCTGTCCAACTCGGGCTCGACCAATGAAATCGTCACGTTGCTGCCACTGATCAAACGCCTGGGCATCCAATTGATCAGCGTCACCGGCAACCCGGATTCGCCATTGGCCAAGGCGGCCGAAGTGAACCTCAATGTCCATGTCGAGCACGAAGCCTGCCCGTTGAACCTGGCGCCCACCTCCTCCACCACCGCCGCCCTGGTCATGGGCGATGCGCTGGCGGTGGCACTGCTGGAAGCCCGGGGTTTCACCGCTGAAGACTTCGCCTTCTCCCATCCCGGTGGCGCCCTCGGCCGACGCCTGCTGCTGAAGGTCGAGAATGTGATGCACGCCGGCCAGGAGCTGCCGCAGGTCCTGCGCGGCACGCTGCTCAAGGACGCGCTCATGGAAATGACCCGCAAGGGGCTGGGCATGACCGTGGTCCTCGAAGCCGATGGCAAGCTGGCCGGGATCTTCACCGACGGCGACCTGCGCCGCACCCTGGACCGCACCATCGACATCCACAGCGCCACCATCGACCAGGTCATGACGCCCCACGGCAAGACTGCCCGCGCCGAGATGCTTGCCGCCGAGGCCTTGAGAATCATGGAAGACCACAAGATCAGCGCCCTGGTGGTCGTCGACGACGAAGACCGCCCGTTGGGCGCCCTGAACATGCACGACTTGCTGCGTGCCGGAGTCATGTAATGAACACAGACCTGTTGCACCGTGGCCAAGCGATCAAACTGGCGGTGTTCGACGTCGACGGCGTCTTGACCGACGGTCGCCTGTACTTCCTTGAAGACGGCAGCGAGTTCAAGACCTTCAACACCCTCGACGGCCAGGGCATCAAGATGCTGATGGCCGCCGGCGTACAGACCGCCATCATCAGCGGTCGCAAGACGCCGGTGGTCGAGCGGCGCGCGAAAAACCTCGGCATTCCCCACCTTTATCAAGGGCGCGAGGACAAACTGGTGGTGCTGGACGAACTCCTGGGCCAACTCAACCTAAGCTATGAACAGGTGGCCTACCTGGGCGACGACCTGCCGGACCTTCCCGTGATCCGCCGGGTCGGGCTGGGCATGGCAGTCGCCAACGCGGCCGGCTTCGTACGCGAGCACGCCCACGGCGTCACCACGGCACGCGGCGGCGAAGGCGCGGCCCGCGAATTCTGTGAACTGATCCTGCGCGCCCAGGGCCGCCTCGAAGCGGCCAACGCCGCGTACCTGTGAGCCATTTATGCTGAGCAAGAAAATTCGCACCATCGTGGTGTTCGGCTGCATCGCGGCGATCTTTGCCGCGGTCGGCTACTGGAACATCAGCCCTGAACGGTTCCTCGACCAGCCCGCGGCCAAGGTCGAGGAAAGAATCGACTGGTATGCGTCAAATACCCACACCCTGCAATACCTGCCCGACGGCAAAGTGCAGTACGAGATGACGGCCGACAAGGTCGACCACGTCAAGGCCACCGACATTACCCTGGTCACCAAGCCGGACCTGAACATGTTCCGCGGCACAGAATTTCCATGGCACGTGCAGAGCGAGCACGCCGAAGTCAATTCCGGCGGCACCGAGGTGGAACTGATCGACTCGGTGCGCGTGGCCCGTACCGACGAAAAAAACCGCACGACCGTCATCACCAGCAGTCGCATGACCGTGTTCCCGCAGCAGCAATATGCGCAGACCGAGCAACCCGTTAGAATCGACGGCGCCGGAGGTGTATCGACCGGCACGGGAATGAAGGCGTATTTGAAGGAAAGCAGGATACACCTGCTATCGAACGTAAGAGGACAGTATGAAGCTCGCTAAAACCCTCCCTATTTTGCTCAGTCTGGGCGCAGCACTGGGAAGCGCGAGCGCCTGGGCTCTTCCCACCGACCGCGACCAGCCTATCCGCATTCAGGCCGACGACGCGCAACTGGACGACAAGAACGGCGTAGCCACTTACAAAGGTGACGTGATCATCACCCAAGGCTCGATGAAGGTGACCGGCAACACCGTGACCCTCACCCGCACCCAGTCCGGCGACATCGACGTGGTGACGTCGGTGGGCAACCTGGCCTATTTCGAGCAGATGCAGACGGCCGGCGATACCAAGCCCGTGCAGGGCTATGGCGTCACCATCCAGTATCATGCCTCCCAGGACCGCGTTGTCCTGATCGACCGGGCCAAGGTCATCGACAAGGACGGCAACACCACCCAGGGCGAGAAAATCGTCTACGACACCAACAAGAAACTGGCCAGTGCCGGTCGCGCCACTGGCAACAAAGTGACCGAGCAGCGTCCACGGATCGACATGGTGATCCAGCCTAGAAAGAAAACCGAGCAGAAGGCCCAGTAATGGCAACTCTGAAAGCTCAGCACCTGGCCAAAAGCTACAAGAGCCGTCAAGTCGTGCGTGACGTCAGCCTGTCCATCGACAGCGGCCAGATCGTCGGCTTGCTCGGCCCGAACGGCGCGGGCAAGACCACCTGCTTCTACATGATTGTCGGTCTGGTCCAGGCCGACCAGGGCCGCGTACTGATTGACGATCTCGATGTCAGCCACCAGCCGATGCACGGCCGGGCCAAGGCCGGTATCGGCTATCTTCCTCAAGAAGCGTCGATCTTCCGCAAACTGTCGGTGGCCGATAACATCATGGCGATCCTCGAGACCCGCAAGGAACTCGACAAGGCCGGCCGTCGCCAGGAACTGGAAAGCCTGTTGCAGGAGTTCCACATCAGTCACATTCGCGACAACCTGGGCATGAGCCTGTCCGGTGGCGAGCGCCGACGCGTAGAGATCGCCCGCGCCCTGGCCACCGCGCCGAAGTTCATCCTGCTCGACGAACCGTTCGCCGGTGTGGATCCGAT
Organism: Pseudomonas sp. SMN5; assembly: GCF_052041925.1. Classification (NCBI taxonomy): domain Bacteria; kingdom Pseudomonadati; phylum Pseudomonadota; class Gammaproteobacteria; order Pseudomonadales; family Pseudomonadaceae; genus Pseudomonas; species Pseudomonas sp. SMN5. The sequence continues at coordinate 21,177 of NZ_JBKGGX010000012.1, read as the reverse complement.
CTCGGTGGGGGACATCAAGCAGATCATCCACCACCTCAAGGCCAAGGGGATCGGCGTTTTGATTACCGACCACAACGTGCGCGAGACCCTGGATATCTGCGAGACCGCTTATATCGTCAATGACGGCCAGTTGATCGCCGAAGGCGACTCCGCCGCCATCCTCGCCAACGACCTGGTCAAGGAAGTGTATCTGGGCCACGAGTTCCGCCTGTAAGCCCGAGTGTCTGGCAAGTCGCCCGGGCGCTGTTGATTTTATTGTGGCGGCGCTCTAGGCAAACACTTCAGTTTCAGGCATATAATTTGCTTAAGTTTGGCGCTCCGGCGCCCTGTAGTGGATGGCGCATGTGCGCCGGCGAATAAGGTGTTAAGCCCCTGCCATGAAACCATCGCTAGTCTTGAGAATGGGCCAGCAGCTGACGATGACACCGCAGCTGCAACAGGCCATCCGTCTGCTCCAATTGTCGACCCTGGACCTGCAACAGGAAATCCAGGAGGCCCTGGAGTCCAACCCGATGCTCGAACGCCAGGAAGAAGGCGACGACTTCGACAACTCCGATCCACTGGCCGACAACGTCGAACAGAAGACCCATACCGAAATCCAGGAACCGTCCTACCAGGAAGCCGCAGCGCCCACGGTGGATAACCTTGAGGACGGCGAATGGAACGAACGCATCCCCAACGACCTGCCCGTGGATACCGCCTGGGAAGACGTCTACCAGACCAGCGCCAGCAGCCTGCCCAGCAGCGATGACGACGAGTGGGATTTCACCACCCGCACCTCCGCCGGCGAGAGCCTGCAAAGCCACCTGCTTTGGCAATTGAACCTGGCGCCGATGTCCGACACCGATCGCCTGATCGCCGTCACCCTGATCGATTGCATCAACAATCAGGGTTACCTGGACGAGACTCTCGAGGAAATCCTCGAAGCCTTCGACCCGGAGCTCGATATCGAGCTGGACGAGATCGAAGCTGTCCTGCATCGGATCCAGCAGTTCGAGCCCGCCGGCGTCGCGGCCCGCAACCTGGGTGAATGCCTGCTGCTGCAACTGCGCCAGTTACCGGCCAAGACGCCCTGGCTGGCCGAAGCCAAGCGCCTGGTCACCGATTACATCGACCTGTTGGGCGGTCGCGACTACAGCCAGCTGATGCGGCGTATGAAGCTCAAGGAAGACGAGCTGCGCCAGGTCATCGAGTTGGTCCAGAGCCTCAACCCGCGCCCCGGCTCGCAGATCGAATCCACCGAACCCGAGTACGTGGTACCCGATGTGATCGTGCGCAAGCACAACGATCGCTGGCTGGTGGAACTAAACCAGGAGTCGGTTCCCAAGCTGCGGGTCAACGCCCAGTATGCAGGCTTCGTCAGGCGCGCCGACACCAGCGCCGACAACACCTTCATGCGCAACCAGTTGCAGGAAGCACGCTGGTTCATCAAGAGCCTGCAAAGCCGCAACGAAACCCTGATGAAAGTTGCCACCCAGATCGTCGAGCATCAGCGCGGCTTCCTGGAGTACGGCGATGAAGCGATGAAACCGTTGGTCCTGCACGATATCGCCGAAGCGGTAGGGATGCACGAATCGACAATTTCCCGGGTGACTACCCAGAAATTCATGCATACCCCACGGGGCATCTATGAACTGAAATACTTTTTCTCCAGCCATGTCAGCACCTCCGAAGGCGGCGAATGCTCGTCCACGGCCATCCGCGCAATCATCAAGAAACTGGTGGCCGCGGAAAATCAGAAAAAGCCGTTGAGTGACAGCAAGATCGCTGGTTTACTGGAGGCACAAGGCATTCAGGTGGCCCGCCGTACCGTCGCCAAATACCGCGAGTCCCTCGGGATCGCGCCTTCGAGCGAACGCAAGCGGTTGATGTAACCGGCCACGCCACAGCGTTCCAGTGGCAGGTATTTCTGCCTGCCGCTTTATGCACTGGCAACGAAGGAGAAGCTGTATGCAAGTCAACATCAGTGGACACCAACTGGAAGTGACCGAACCTCTGCGCACCTACATCGGCGAAAAACTCGACCGATTGGAGAGGCACTTCGACAAGATCACCAATGTGCAAGTCACGATGAATGTCGAGAAGCTGCTGCAGAAAATCGAAGCCACGCTGCATATTCCCGGCGGAGAGGTGGTTGCCAACGCGGAGCACACAGACATGTATGCCGCGATTGACCTGCTGACCGACAAGCTGGATCGCCAACTCAAAAAGCATAAGGAAAAGACCCAGAGCCTCCTTCAGGGCGCAACCGGTCGTTAATCCCCCCAATCCATGATCCGACTAGAAACCATCCTGACCCCCGGCCGTTCCCTGGTGAACGTGCCGGGCGGCAGTAAAAAGAAAGCCCTCGAACAAATCGCCACCCTGATCCATAGCGACCTGCCGGATCTGGAAATGCAGGGCGTCTTCGAGGCCCTGGTCGCCCGTGAAAAACTCGGTTCCACCGGTTTTGGCAACGGCATCGCCATTCCCCACTGCCGCCTCAAGGGTTGTACCGCGCCCATCAGCGCGCTGTTGCACCTTGAAGCCCCCATTGATTTCGACGCCATCGACGGCGCGCCGGTCGACCTGCTGTTTGTACTGCTGGTCCCGGAGGCGGCGACCGATGCGCACCTCGAGCTGCTGCGCCAGATAGCCAGCATGCTGGACCGCAAGGAAGTGCGCGACAAACTGCGCAGCGCACCGAATAACCAAGCCTTGTATCAGGTTGTCCTGGACGAGCAGAACGGTCATTAAACATGCGCATGATCATCGTCAGTGGTCGCTCCGGCTCCGGTAAAAGCACGGCCCTCAACGTGCTTGAAGACAGCGGCTACTACTGCATCGACAACCTGCCCGCCGGGCTGCTGCCGGAGCTGGCCGAACGTGCGATGATCCATACCGAGCTGGCGCAGCCGCTGGTGGCGGTGTCCATTGATGCACGCAATCTGCCAAGCCACCTGTCGCGCTTTCCGGAACTGCTCGAGGAAGTGCGCAGCCGGCATATCCAGTGCGATGTGCTGTATCTGGATGCCGACGAAGAGACCCTGCTCAAGCGCTTTTCCGAAACCCGCCGGCGCCATCCGCTGAGCAACGCCAATCGCTCCCTGGCCGAAGCTATCGACGATGAAAGCCAGTTATTGGGGCCCATCGCCGATTTGGCGGACCTGAAAGTCAACACCACGCACCTGAACCTTTATCAACTGCGTGACACGATCAAGTTGCGCCTGCTCAACCAGCCGGAGCCGGGGACGGCGTTCCTGGTGGAATCGTTCGGTTTCAAGCGCGGCATGCCCGTGGACGCCGACCTGGTGTTCGACGTACGCTGCCTGCCCAATCCCTACTGGAAACCCGAATTGCGCGAGCAGTCCGGACTCGACCAGCCGGTGATCGATTACCTGGCCGCACAGCCGGACGTCGAGGAAATGTACCAGGATATTTCCAGCTACCTGCTCAAGTGGCTGCCCCGCTTTGCCGCCAGCAACCGTGCCTACGTCACGATTGCCATTGGCTGCACGGGCGGCCATCACCGCTCTGTCTACCTGACCGAACGCCTGGGTCAGCTCCTGCAACAGTCCCTGAAGAACGTCCAGGTTCGCCACCGCGACCTCAGCTAAAGGATTCACACCGCGATGCCCGCTCAGGAAATTGAAATCATCAACAAGCTGGGCCTGCACGCCCGGGCATCGGCCAAGTTCGTCGGGGTTGCCGGACGATTCAAGGACACCACCATCAGGGTCGGTCGCAGCCCCGAGTCGATGATCGACGGCAAGAGCATCATGGCAATGATGATGCTCGCCGCCGGCAAGGGCACGAAGATCCACTTGGCAACGGAAGGGGATGAAGCACAGGAAGCGATGGATGCGCTGGTAGCGTTGATCAACAACTATTTTGATGAGGGCGAGTAAGCTTTCTCAATGCACATTTGAGACTGGCTTTTTGTGGCGAGGGAGCTTGCTCCCGCTGGTCTGCGAAGCAGACCCCATCCATCGGGCTACCTCAATCTTCATTGTCGCTGAGTTTTTGCGGCTGCTGCGCAGCCGAACGGGAGCAAGCTCCCTCGCCACGGGGATTTCTGGTTTATAAAAAAAAGGCGCGACATCCAAAGATGACGCGCCTTTTTTTTATGCATCAGGCCTCAGCTCCCCGCCACCATCATCCGTTCGATCAACACCGAACCGGTGCGGATGTTGCTGCGCAGTTCCAGATCGCTTCCTACCGCCACGATCTGCTTGAACATGTCGCGCATGTTCCCGGCAATGGTCACTTCCTGGACCGGGAACTGGATCTCGCCGTTCTCCACCCAGAACCCTGCAGCACCGCGAGAATAGTCCCCGGTCACCATGTTCAACCCATGGCCCATCAGCTCGGTCACCAGCAGACCACGGCCCATGCGTCGCAGCAACGCTGCCTGGTCTTCCTCGCCATGGGTGACGAACAGATTGTGTACGCCGCCGGCGTTGGCGGTGCTCGGCATCCCCAGTTTGCGACCCGAATAGGTGCCGAGGATATAGGACACCAACTCGCCGTTTTCCACGAACGGTTTGGCATAGGTCGCCAGGCCATCGCCATCGAACGCCGCACTGCCCATGGCCTGCAACAGATGCGGGCGCTCGTCGATGGTCATCCACTCCGGGAACAGTTTCTGGCCCAGCGCGCCTTCGAGGAACGACGATTTGCGGTACAGGTTGCCGCCGGACACCGCCGACAGGAAACTGCCAAACAAGCCGCCGGCCAATTCCGCCGAAAACAGCACCGGCACTTCGCATGTCGGCACCGGGCGCGCGCCAAGGCGGCTGGCGGCCCGCTGCGCGGCTTTCTGGCCGATGCTCACCGGGTCCGCCAGCAACGGCCCCTGGCGATTGACGTCGTACCAATAGTCGCGCTGCATCTGGCCATTGGCCTCGGCAATCATCACGCAGCTCAGGCTGTGGCGGGTCGATGCGTAGCCACCGATAAAGCCGTGGCTGTTGCCGTAGACCCGGCAGCCCTGGTGCGTGTTGAGCGTCGTGCCGTCGGCGTTCTTGATCCGTGCGTCGGCGTCGAACGCCGCCGCTTCGCAACGCAGCGCCTGTTCGATGGCTTGTTCGGGAGTGATGTCCCAAGCGTGGAACAGGTCGAAATCACGCTGTTCCTTGCACATCAGCGCAGCATCGGCCAGGCCCGAGGCATCGTCTTCGGAGGTATGCCTGGCGATTGCCAGCGCAGCGGCGACCGTCTCCCGGATGGCTTCCGGGCCGCTGGCCGAAGTGCTGGCCGAGCCCTTGCGCTGGCCCACGTACAGGGTGATGCCAAAGCCCTGATCGCGATTGAACTCGACGGTTTCCACCTCGCGCTGGCGCACCGAGGTCGACAGGCCCTGCTCAAGGGATACCGCCACTTCACACGCACTGGCGCCCTGCCGCTTGGCCTCGGCGAGGATCTGCTCGACTTGTTCCTGCAGGGCCGGCAACGCTTGCGGGCCGACGCTCTGAACTGCACTCATGGTGTTCTCCACTCAAATTCTGCTTTCGGTAACGGCCTTCGAGCGACCGGGCCGGACAAGTGGCCCCCGACTGGTTATCATGGCGGCGTTTCTTTGCGGACTGCCACCATGGTTGATTCTTACGACGACTCCCTCTACGAGGGTGAAAAAAGCAAATCCCAGGTCAAACGCGAGCTGCATGCTCTGGTTGACCTCGGCGAGCGCCTGACAACACTCAAGCCTGACTTGCTGGCCAAACTGCCACTGACCGACGCCTTGCGCCGGGCCCTGGCCGATGCGCCCAAGCACACCGCGAATATCGCGCGTAAACGGCACCTGCAATTCATTGGCAAACTGATGCGCGACCAGGACACCAGCGCCATCCTGGTCCTGCTCGATCAACTCGATGCCTCCACCCGCCAGTACAACGAACGCTTCCATAACCTGGAACGCTGGCGCGATCGCTTGATCGCGGGCGATGACGGCACCCTGGAAAAATTCGTCATCGACTACCCCGAGGCCGATCGCCAGCAGCTGCGCTCCCTGATCCGTCAGGCCCAGCACGAAGTGGCGCAAAACAAGCCACCGGCTTCGAGCCGTAAAATCTTCAAGTACATCCGTGAGCTGGACGAAACCCAACGCGGCTTGCGTTGATCGCTCACACCCACTCCCCTTTGGGAGTTGCCTTTATTGTGGCGAGGGAGCTTGCTCCCGCAGGGCTACGCAGTAGCCCCAATGCGGTCGCCGCGCCCGAGGCGTCGGACCGACCGAGCGGGAGCAAGCTCCCTCGCCACGATTCATGCATACCTTTGAATATCACGCGCCCGTGCCACCCACGGTGATCGCATCAATCTTCAGGGTCGGCTGGCCGACGCCTACCGGCACCGATTGCCCGTCCTTGCCGCAAGTCCCTACGCCACTGTCCAGGGCGAGGTCGTTACCGACCATCGACACCCTGCTCATGGCTTCCGGCCCGTTGCCAATCAGGGTTGCGCCCTTGACCGGTGCCGTGATTTTGCCGTCTTCGATCAGATAGGCTTCGCTGGTGGAAAACACGAACTTGCCACTGGTGATGTCCACTTGGCCGCCGCCGAGGTTGGCGCAGTAGATGCCCTTTTTCACCGAAGCGATGATTTCCGCCGGATCGCTCTGGCCGCCCAGCATGTAGGTGTTGGTCATGCGCGGCATCGGCAGGTGCGCATAAGACTCACGCCGTCCATTGCCGGTACGGGCCACGCCCATCAAGCGGGCATTGAGCTTGTCCTGCATGTAGCCCTTGAGCACGCCGTTCTCGATCAACGTGGTGCATTCGGTCGGGGTGCCTTCGTCATCCACGCTGAGGGAGCCGCGGCGCCCGGCCAGCGTACCGTCGTCAACGATGGTGCAGAGTTTCGAGGCGACCATTTCGCCCATGCGTCCGCTGTAGGCCGAACTGCCCTTGCGGTTGAAGTCGCCCTCCAGCCCATGCCCCACCGCTTCGTGCAACAGCACGCCGGACCAGCCAGGGCCCAGTACCACCGGCAAGGTACCGGCCGGGGCGGGAATGGCCTCCAGGTTGACCAATGCCTGGCGCAACGCTTCGCGAGCATAGCCCATGGCGCGGTCTTCGCTGAGGAAGTAGCGATAGTCGGTGCGCCCGCCGCCGCCATGCCCGCCGCGTTCGCGACGACCGTTCTGCTCGACGATCACACTGACGTTGAAGCGCACCAGCGGCCGCACGTCCGCCGCCAGGCCGCCATCGGTGGAGGCCACCAGGATTCGCTCCCAGACGCCAGCCAGGCTCACCGAAACCTGCTGGATACGCGGATCGAGGGCACGGGTCGCCAGATCGATACGCTTGAGCAGTTCGACCTTTTCCGCACGACTGATGACTTCCAGCGGGTTGTCCGGCGCATAGAGTTGCGCCACATCCTGGCTGCTGAAGGCCTGGACCGTACCGTTCTGCCCGGCTCGGGAAATCGAACGGGCCGCACGTGCCGCAGCGCCCAGGGCTTCGAGCGTGATGGCATTGCTGTAGGCAAAGCCGGTTTTTTCGCCGGACTGGGCACGCACGCCCACGCCCTGGTCGAGATTGAAGCTGCCTTCCTTGACGATGCCGTCTTCCAGCGACCAGGACTCGGAAATCTGACCCTGGAAATACAGGTCGGCCGCATCGATGCCCGGGCCGGCCAGCTCGCCCAGCACGCCTTGCAGGCTTTCGAGGGTCACGCCGCCGGGGGCTAAAAGGTGTTCACTGACTGAGGACAACAACCCGCTCATATGTTTTACGCCTTGAATTCGTCGTCTTGGACAGGCCGCTGTCGAGCGCCCTGCGAGAAAAAGCGCCGATGGCTGGCCACCGGCATGCGCGCCCGGATGGACGCCTGTTCGTTGCCGTCGCGCTCGGCCACCAGCACGGCCTCGCCTTGATCCTGTTGCGCCAGCACCCGGCCCCACGGATCAACGATCGCGGCATGGCCGAAGGTTTCCCGTGGCCCCGGATGCACGCCGCCCTGGGCGGCTGCCAGCACATAACACTGGGTCTCGATGGCCCGGGCACGGATCAATACGTCCCAGTGGGCGAGACCGGTTACCGCGGTGAACGCCGACGGCGCGCTGATCAGTTCGGCTCCGGCGGCCCGCAGCTCGCTATAGAGCTCCGGGAAACGCAGGTCGTAGCAGACCGTCAGGCCAATCCGACCGACGGGTGTGTCGGCGACCACCACATTGCTGCCATAAGCATAGTCATCGGACTCGCGATAGCGCCCACGATTGTCCGCCACATCCACATCGAACAGATGCAGCTTGTCATAGCGCGCCACGATCTGGCCCTGATCGTCCACCAACAGCGAACAGGCATGGGCTTTGTCCTGGGGCCGATCCACCGGCGGCAGTGGCAACGTACCGGCCACGATCCATAACCTGAGGTCACGGGCGGCCTGTTTCAACCAGGGCAGGATCGGCCCCTGACCAAAGGCTTCTGCGCGACCGATATCGGCAATGTCCCGCCGGCCCATGGCGGCGAAATTCTCGGGCAGCACCGCCAGCCTCGCGCCCTTGGCCGCCGCCTGCTCCAGCAGCAGCCGAGCCCGGGCCAGATTGGCGAGTACGTCGCTCTGGCTGACCATTTGGATGACTGCGACTGGCATGGCCGTTCTCCTTTGCTTGGTGGTGCCCCTGTGGGAGCGAGCTTGCTCGCGATTACGGTGTACCAGTCAACATAGATGTTGGATATACCTGCATCATCGCGAGCAAGCTCGCTCCCACAGTGAATTGTTTAGTCAATCAAAACGGCTTATCGAAGGTAATCTTAGGCTCTTTCCACGGCCCCTTGACGTCGTATCTTACGCTGGCAAAGCGCGCCACGCGGTCGCCGATCAGTTTGTCGATCAGGAACAGCGCCCCGCCCACTGCCGGAGCCCCGACGATCAACGCGGCGATCGGCAGGTTGTTGGTCACCGGCAACGTGACCAGAAGCTTGGCATCGACCCGGTCGGCCACCATGTCCAGCGTACCGTTGAGTTCCAGGTTACTCGACGGCCCTGTCAAGGTGATGGGCTCACGGGTTACGTAGACGCCGTTGCTGGCGATCAACAGTCCCTTGACCCGGTCGTAGCTCAAGCCCTTGCCGAACAGGTCGGAGAAGTCCAGGCGCAAGCGCCGCCCGATGGAGTTGAAATTCAACAGGCCAAAGACCCGCAGCGCCTGGGCGCTGCCCTCGACTTCGACGAACTGCCCCTTGCTCAACGAGGCATCGAGACTTCCGGAGAAGCGTTTGGTGGCGACCCAGGCCGGCGAACCGGGCCAGCGCCCGTCGACATCCAGGCGGAACTCCTGGCTGGTCACGCTCGGCGCAAAACCCCAGCCCTTGAGCACGTCAGCCAGGTTCTTGCCGCTGATCCGGCCCTTGTACCAGCTGGTGGTGGACCCGGGCACGCCCTCCCAGCCGCCGCTGCCGTTCAGCACCATGCCCTTGAGGCCCATGTCCAATGCGTTCAGGGCGATGCCCTTGGCGGTCGGCCGGACCTTCAGCGACCATGCCCCCACTAGGTCGGGCCCCTGGAACAGCTGGTCGATAGCGATGTCCAGCGCCGGGATCTTGGTTGGGTCGACCGATGCCAACGGATCCGGAGCGTTTTCATCGGCCTGCACGGTAGGGTCGGCGGCCGGCAGGCGGACATAATCCAACGTGATGGCAATCGGCGCAGCCTTTGCGTCGGGCACGATCACGCTGCCCTTGGCCTGTTGGCTGTCGAGCTGCAAGGCCCAGGCTTCCGGCTTGCGGTCCAGCTGCAGTGCGGCCTGGTCCAGGGTCGTGCCCATGGCTGTGAGCTTGCCGACTTTAAGATCGGCACTGCTAAGCAATTGCCTGGCGCTGCCTCCCGGGTCCTGGCCGGCGTACTTGCTCAGCAGATCCTGCCAGGGACCCACGTCCAGCTCCGACAGGTTCCCGCGCAGGCGTAGCCCCTTGGCTCCCGGCAGCACTGCATCGCCATCGCCCAACAGCAACTCGCCGCGGCCATCTGCGACCTTCCCGCTCGGCGCGGCGTAGGTGAAGCTGGCGAGGTCGCCGTAGTCGACCCAATAACGGCGCTCCGGCCCCTGCAACGTCATGCGAAACAGCGTGTCGCGCCCGGCATCGGCAGCCATGCCGAAAGGCGCCGGCAGGTCCACGGCCACGCCTTTGAGATTGGAGCTGACCGACAGCTGGCTGTCCGCTGCGTTGAGTATCACTTGCAGCTGGTAAGGCACCACGCCGGAGACGGGCAACGGTTGGGTCACGTTCAGCCAGTCAGTGAGTTTCTTGACCTCCACCCGCCCGGACGCGGTTACCCGCGTATTGAGCGCGCCCGCCCGGCCCTCGGCGAATATCTGTGCGGTCACGGGCCGGTCGAACGCCCGGGCGCCGATGTTCTTGCCGCTCAACCCCTTGCTACTGTCGAAGCGGAAGTCGCCCTTGAGCTGGGTCAACTCCAGCACCGGCTCGCTGAGCTTGAGCCGGGCATTATCGGTGGCGAAGTCCACCAGGATCTTCGGTTGCTCGCCTTTGACCAGTGGAATATCGAGCTTCACGCTGCCTTGCAGATTACCCTCGCCTTCCCAACCGGCGAACGTCTCGGCCGTTCCGATTGGCGCTGTCTGGAGGATTTTCAGGCCATCGCCCAAGCCCCCGACGAAACTGCCATCGAGCAGCAGGTGGGAATTCTGTCCGCTGGGCACATGGGGAACCTCTACCGAGACATCCTTGACCTGGGTGTCCAGCAACTGCCCCTGGCTGGCATAGATGCGCACTCCGCTGTCTTCGACGAAGACGTCGCCGCTGACCTTGCTGACCGACGGCCAGCCCGGCTGGAACGCCAGTTCGGCGTCATGCACCTTGAAGAACAGGCTGATGCTGCGGGCCGCATCGCTTGCTCCGTGGTTCAGAGAGCCCTGGTACTGGAAAAAACCCTGGTCTACCGCGCCTTTGACGATTGCCGTCCGCAACCACTCGTCCAGTGCCGGACTGAGGACCGCCGGCAGGTATTTGCCAGTGTAGCGGCCATCCCCATCCACCAGGCCGACCCGCAGGTCCATGTAGTCTTCCTGGCTGTGATCGAAATGCAGGCGGATCAGGAAGTCGCCGGCAATCCGACCCTCCTCGCCCAGCACTTTCAAATAGGGTGCGACCAGGGTGAAGCCTTGCTTGTCCAGCTTCCAGGTCAGCCGTGCGTTGGCTTGCAGGTATTGCCAGGGCTTGGCGAAGATCGGGTCCAGGTGCAGGGAAAAATCCTTGCTGTCCATGCGCAGCTCGCCGCCACCCAGATTGCCACTCAGGCTTCCCGATACGTTGCGCGCCGCCGGGGCGCCCCGATAGGCATCGAAGCCGACGGTGTCCAGGTTGGTGGCGAAGCTGACTTTCTGATCGCCGCTGTTCTGCGGCCGGTAATCGAACAATACATTGCGCAGCCCGCCCGTCACCTTGAGATGGTCGATCGCCGCCGCGACACCCTCCGGCAACGGCGCCAAGGCATTGAGCAATGGGGTCAGCGGCGTCAGGTCGAGGCGATCCGCTTGCAGATGCCACAGCTCCTCAGCCTTGTCCGTGGCATTGCTCTGTTGCAGTTGCAGGCGTGACTCCCAGCGGACCTCACCCAGGTTCATCGCCAGGGAGTCGAAGGTCGCGATGAAGCCCTGGCTGCCGCGCTGGAAATAGCCGTTCAGGGCCAGGTTGTTGATCTGCACCGGCTTGCGTTCGGCGTACGCACCTTGAAGTTGCGGCGCGTTCAAGCGCATCGCCGCGCTTTGCAGCGTGCCCGCGCCCCAACTGAGCCAGAATTCGCCACCGGCCTGGATCCGGGAAAAATTCCACTGCCGGGTCAGACGCTTCGGCAACCATTTCGACCAGTCGCTTTGGGGCAAGCTCAGGTAGACGTCGGCCTCGCCATTCTTCCAATCGGCGGCGCGGATCCGCGTGCGCAAGTTGATCGCCACAGGCTGGCCGTCAGGCAAGGTCAGGCGAGCATCCAGGCGCTGGCGGACGGCCCCGGTGCGCAGGCTCAGGCCGACGTAGGTCAGGGTCAACGGCGATTGGTCCAGTGGCTGCAAGGTGACCTGGCTGTCGAGCACCGAGAGCCGGGAGACCACCTGTATTCGCTCCAGCAATTGTTGCGGATCGAGGGGCTGGTCGTCCCGCACCGGCAGGCCTTCCAGCGACCATTTGCCCTCGGCGCTTTCCTTGAGGCTGATCTTCAGGCCACTGACTTCCAGATGGGCAATACGCACCTGCCGCGTCAGCAGGCTGCGCCAGACATCAGGCACGGCCCGCACCTGGTCCAGGTGCAAGGCGTTCACGCCATCGCCGACCACCACGTCCTGAGCCGCCAGTACCGGCGCCAGGGTGCTCCAGCCGCCCTCCAGGCTGCCGATGTGCACGGGCATGCCCAGGGCTTGCGCGGCCCGACTCTCGACTTCGGCGCGATATTCAGCCACCAGCGGCACCAGCTCGCGCCCAAGGCTGACATACAACGCCAACAGCACCAGCAGCAGCGCACACAGGCCCAGGCCCCAGCGGGTCAGCGTAGCCAAAAGGCGTGTCAGACGCTCCATGTCAACGGGCTCCCCTGGCAGCGTTACTCGAACTCGCGGGCACGCCGCTTTCCAAGCCCTTCAGAGCAGCACCACGTCATATTGTTCCTGGGAGTACATGGTTTCCACCTGAAAACGAATCGTGCGACCGATAAAAGCCTCCAGCTCAGCGACATTGCCCGACTCCTCATCGAGCAGACGGTCCACCACTTTCTGGTTCGCCAACACTCTATAGCCGGTCGCCTGGTAAGCGCGCGCTTCGCGGAGGATTTCCCTGAAGATTTCGTAACACACGGTTTCCGGGGTCTTGAGCTTGCCTCGGCCCTGGCAACTGCTGCACGGCTCGCAAAGCACTTGCTCAAGGCTTTCGCGGGTGCGCTTGCGGGTCATCTGCACCAGGCCCAGCTCGGTAATGCCAATGATATTGGTCTTGGCGTGATCGCGTTCGAGCTGTTTCTCCAGGGTCCGCAGCACCTGGCGCTGATGCTCTTCATCTTCCATGTCGATAAAGTCGATGATGATGATCCCCCCCAGGTTGCGCAGGCGCAGTTGGCGGGCGATGGCCGTGGCCGCTTCCAGGTTGGTCTTGAAAATGGTTTCTTCGAGATTGCGATGGCCGACGAACGCCCCGGTGTTGACGTCGATGGTGCTCATGGCCTCGGCCGGATCGACTACCAGGTAGCCGCCGGACTTGAGCGGCACCTTGCGCTCCAGGGCTTTCTGGATTTCGTCCTCGACCCCGTACAGGTCGAAAATCGGTCGCTCGCCGGGGTAGTGTTCGAGGCGGTCGGCGATTTCCGGCATCAGTTCGGCGACGAACTGCGTGGTTTTCTGGAAGGTTTCCCGAGAGTCGATACGGATCTTCTCGATCTTCGGGCTGACCAGATCCCGCAGTGTGCGCAACGCCAGGCCCAGGTCTTCGTAGATCACGCTGGGGGTGGCGATGGTCTTGATCTGCGCGGCGATCTGATCCCAGAGCCTGCGCAGGTAGCGGATGTCCATGAGGATTTCATCGGCACCGGCTCCTTCGGCGGCGGTGCGCAGGATGAAACCGCCGGCCTCCTTGATGCCTTCTTTTTCCACACAGTCGCTGACCACTTGCTTGAGGCGCTCACGCTCGGCTTCGTCTTCGATCTTCAGGGAAATGCCGACATGGGCCGTGCGTGGCATGTAAACCAGATAGCGCGACGGGATCGACAGTTGTGTGGTCAGGCGTGCGCCCTTGGAGCCGATAGGGTCCTTGGTGACCTGCACCACCAGGCTCTGGCCCTCATGGACCAACGCACTGATGCTTTCCACCGCAGGCCCCTCGCGCATGGAAATTTCCGAGGCATGGATGAACGCCGCACGGTCCAGGCCGATGTCGACGAAGGCCGCCTGCATGCCCGGCAACACCCGCACCACCTTGCCTTTGTAGATATTGCCGACGATGCCGCGTTTTTGCGTGCGCTCGACGTGGACTTCTTGCAGGACTCCGTTTTCGACCACCGCCACGCGTGATTCCATCGGTGTGATGTTGATCAGGATCTCTTCACTCATGGCAGGGTCTCGTTCAGACATATTCACGATTATGGCCGCATCGGTCAGTCGGCGCTCTGCGCGCTCAAGGTTTGCCAACAGGGTATGCCGAAATGGCCCAGCAGTTCCGCGGTTTCACACAGCGGCAAGCCGACAACGGCGGAATAGCTGCCTTCGAGTCCGGCGACGAACACCGCCCCCAAGCCTTGGATACCGTAGCTGCCGGCCTTGTCCCGGGGTTCGCCACTGGCCCAATAGGCCAGAGCCTCCTGTTCGGTGATGGGCCGAAAGCGCACCCAGCTGCTGATTACGCGGGATTCGCAACGCTGGCCGTCCAGCACGGCTACGGCGGTCAACACCTCATGGTCGCGGCCGGACAGGCTGAGCAGCATCGCCACCGAGTCGGCCTGGTCCAGCGGCTTGCCGAGAATCCGCCCGTCCAGCACCACGGCCGTGTCGGCGCCCAGCACACAGGCGTCCACGCCGGCATCCAAAGCGCGGCGCCCGGCCTCGGCCTTGCCGCGAGCCAGACGCTCGACATAAGCCGCCGGGCTTTCGTGGTGCAGGGGAGTTTCGTCGATGTCGGCGCTGACAGTGGTGAACGCCACGCCGATCTGGGTCAGTAGTTCACGCCGGCGCGGCGAGCCGGAGGCGAGGTAAAGCGGTTTCATCGATATAAACTCCCTCTGGATGCAAACAGCTTTTGTGGCGAGGGAGCTTGCTCCCGCTGAGTCACGAAGTGGCCCCAGAACTTTGCGACTGCTGCGCAGTCGAGCGGGAGCAAGCTCCCTCGCCACAAAGCTCCCTCACCACAGGGATTTCAATCAGAAAACGTAGATTCCTGACCGAATTCAGTTGATCTTGAAACGCAGGCGCAGGCCGCGCAAAGCGAAGCTGACCCAGGGCCAGAGCAAGGCGCTGACCAGGGCCGGCAGCACCAGCGCCAGGGTCGGCTGGCGATTGCCGGTCAGCGCGCTGAGCCACAGCTGGACCAGTTGCGCCAGGCCGAAGATCACCAGGATCACCAGGCATTGCTGCCACATGGGGAACATGCGCAAGCGTTGTTGCAGCGACAGGACCAGGAATGTGATCAGGGTCAGGATCAGCGCGTTCTGCCCCAGCAGCGTGCCATAAAGCACGTCCTCGGCCAGGCCCAGGCACCATGCGGTGACCATCCCGACCTTGTGCGGCAAGGCCAGCGCCCAGAAGGCCAGCAGCAAAGCCAGCCACAGGGGCCGCAGGATTTCCATGAACTGCGGCAACGGCGAAACGCTCAGCAGCAGGCCGATGGCGAAGGTCAGCCAGACTATCCAGCCGTTGCCGGATCGGGTACTGCTCATTCTTCTCGTGCTCCCCTGGTGGCCGGCGCGGGAGCCGGGGTGGCAGCAGGTGGCCTGGCCGCAGGTCGGGCATGCTGCGTTGCCGGCGCGTGACTGGCCGGACGGGTTGAAGTTGAGGGCGCGGCAGGCGCGGCGGCTGGGGCAGCCGCAGGCGTCGCGGCCGCCGGCGCAGTCGGTGCGGGCTTGGGCACGGTGGCCGGCACCGCAGCTGGCGATTGGGCGCCGGGAGCGACCGGTTCAGCACCCTGGCGGTCCTGGGCTTCCTGAGCCACCGCAGCGTCGTTGGCCCGCTCTTCCGGGGTGCGATTATCGCTGAATACCAGCAACAGGTAGCGGCTGCGGTTCAACGCGGCAGTGGGTACCGCACGCACGATGGCAAAGGGCTGGCCGGAGTCGTGTATCACTTCCTTGACCGTCGCCACCGGATAACCGGCCGGGAAGCGCTGGCCGAGGCCCGAGCTGACCAGGAGGTCGCCTTCCTTGATGTCGGCGGTATCGGCGACATGGCGCAGTTCCAGGCGCTCCGGGTTGCCGGTGCCGCTGGCAATGGCCCGCAGGCCGTTGCGGTTGACCTGCACCGGGATACTGTGGGTGGTGTCGGTCAGCAGCAGCACGCGGGCGGTGTACGGCATCAACTCCACCACCTGCCCCATCAGGCCGCGGGCGTCGAGCACCGGCTGGCCAAGCACGACACCGTCGCGCTCGCCCTTGTTGATCAGGATGCGGTGGGTAAAGGGGTTCGGGTCCATGCCGATCAACTCGGCCACTTCGACCTTCTCGTTGACCAGCGCGGAAGAATTGAGCAACTCGCGCAGCCGCACGTTCTGCTCGGTGAGGGCCGCCAACTTCTGCATGCGCCCTTGCAACAGCAGGTTCTCGGTCTTGAGTTTCTCGTTTTCGGCTACCAGCTCGGTGCGACTGCCAAACTGACTGGCCACACCTTGCCACAAGCGCTGCGGCAGGTCGGTGATCCAGTAGGACTCCATCAACACCAGCGACATCTGGCTGCGCACAGGCTTGAGCAGCGTGAAGCGGGCATCGACCACCATCAGCGCGACCGACAGCACGGCCAGCACCAGCAGGCGCACACCCAATGAGGGGCCTTTGGCAAAAAGCGGTTTAATAGGCCGCTCCTCCCAGGCAAATGTTCGCTTTATTCATACGGTATCAAACCGGCCTGGATACGAATGACAGAAGATAAACGCCAACGGGCAGCACTGCAAAGTGCTGCCCGGGAGCGAACAACATAGACCACCCGGCGCGACTTATTCGCTGGAGAGCAGGTCCATGGTGTGCTTGTCCATCATTTCCAATGCACGGCCACCGCCACGGGCGACACAGGTCAGCGGGTCTTCGGCAACGATTACCGGCAGGCCGGTTTCCTGGGCCAGCAGTTTGTCCAGGTCACGCAGCAGCGCGCCACCACCGGTCAGCACCAGGCCGCGCTCGGCGATGTCCGACGCCAATTCCGGCGGCGATTGCTCCAGGGCGCTTTTGACCGCCTGAACGATCGTAGCCAGGGACTCCTGCAGAGCCTCCAATACTTCGTTGGAGTTCAAGGTGAACGCACGTGGCACGCCTTCGGCCAGGTTGCGGCCGCGGACGTCGACTTCACGCACTTCGCCGCCCGGGTAGGCGGTGCCGATTTCCTGCTTGATGCGCTCGGCGGTGGATTCGCCGATCAGGCTGCCGTAGTTGCGACGCACATAGGTGATGATCGCTTCGTCGAAGCGGTCGCCGCCCACGCGCACGGACTCGGCATAGACCACACCGTTGAGGGAGATCAGCGCGATTTCGGTGGTACCGCCACCGATGTCGACGACCATCGAACCGCGGGCCTCTTCAACCGGCAGGCCGGCACCAATGGCAGCGGCCATCGGCTCTTCGATCAGGAACACTTCACGGGCACCGGCACCGAGGGCCGATTCACGGATGGCGCGACGCTCTACCTGGGTGGACTTGCATGGAACGCAGATCAGCACGCGTGGGCTGGGCTGCAGAAAGCTGTTTTCGTGAACTTTGTTGATGAAGTACTGCAGCATCTTTTCACAAACGCTGAAGTCGGCGATCACGCCGTCCTTCATCGGGCGAATGGCCGCGATGTTGCCCGGAGTACGGCCCAGCATGCGCTTGGCTTCGGTACCGACAGCCACGACACTTTTCTGGTTGCCGTGGGTGCGGATAGCCACGACCGAGGGTTCATTCAGGACGATACCGCGCTCGCGCACGTAAATAAGGGTGTTGGCAGTGCCCAGGTCAATGGAAAGATCACTGGAAAACATGCCACGCAGTTTCTTGAACATGGGAAAGGGACCCTAGGCAACGCGTGGGTAAAAAAGTGCGGCAAACTCTAACAACGACAGGGATTTTGGGCAAGGCGCCAATATGTTAAATTGGCCGCTTTTCTGTGCACCAAACCCTACAATCGCGGCCGTAAGGCTGTAGAACTGCGGTAGTGTTCCGACAATCTAACACACGGACGAACTGCGTCCGTTTTGTTTTCCACTGGAGAATCCCATGGCGCTTGAACGCTCCGACGTGGAAAAAATCGCTCATCTGGCCTGCCTGGGCCTCAATGAAGCCGATCTTCCACACATCACCTCTGCCCTGAACAGCATTCTGGGGCTGGTCGACGAGATGCAGGCGGTCAATACCGACGGTATCGAACCGCTGGCCCACCCACTGGAAGCCAGCCAGCGCCTGCGCGCCGACGTCGTGACCGAGCCGAACAACCGCGAGGCCTACCAGTCCATCGCGCCAGCGGTCGAAAACGGCCTGTACCTGGTTCCGAAAGTCATCGACTAAAGGGAAAGAGCCTCTCATGCATCACATGACCCTGGCCGAGATCGCTCGCGGACTCGCCGACAAAAAGTTTTCCTCCGAAGAGCTGACCAAAACCCTGCTGGCGCGTATCGCCCAGTTGGACCCGCAGCTCAACAGCTTCATCAGCCTCACCGAAGAACTGGCCCTGAGCCAGGCCAAGGCTGCCGATGCCCGTCGCGCAGGCGGTGAGAGCGGCGCCCTGCTCGGCGCGCCGATCGCCCACAAGGACCTGTTCTGCACCCAGGGCATCCGCACCAGCTGCGGTTCCAAGATGCTCGACAACTTCAAGGCTCCCTATGACGCCACCGTGGTCGCCAGGCTGGCCGCTGCCGGCACCGTGACCCTGGGCAAGACCAACATGGACGAATTCGCCATGGGTTCGGCCAACGAGTCGAGCTACTACGGCGCAGTGAAAAACCCGTGGAACCTGGAACATGTACCGGGCGGTTCGTCCGGCGGTTCCGCCGCGGCCGTGGCAGCGCGCCTGCTGCCGGCCGCCACCGCCACCGACACGGGCGGCTCGATCCGCCAGCCGGCCGCATTCACCAACCTCACCGGCCTCAAGCCAACCTATGGCCGCGTGTCGCGCTGGGGCATGATCGCCTACGCGTCCAGCCTGGACCAGGGTGGCCCGCTGGCGCGCACCGCCGAAGACTGCGCGATCCTGCTGCAAGGCATGGCCGGCTTCGACCCGAACGACTCCACCAGCATCGACGAACCGGTGCCGGACTACAGCGCCGGCCTCAACGGTTCGCTGCAAGGCCTGCGTATCGGTGTGCCAGCAGAGTACTTCGGCGCCGGCCTTGACCCACGCATCGCCGACCTGATCCAGAACAGCATCAAAGAGCTGGAAAAACTCGGCGCGGTCATCAAGCAGATCAGCCTGCCGAACATGCAACACGCGATTCCTGCGTACTACGTGATCGCTCCGGCGGAAGCGTCCTCGAACCTGTCGCGCTTCGACGGCGTGCGTTTCGGCTACCGCTGCGAAAACCCGCAGAACCTGATAGACCTGTACAAGCGTTCCCGCGGCGAAGGCTTCGGCAGCGAAGTGCAGCGTCGGATCATGGTGGGCGCCTATGCGCTGTCCGCCGGCTACTACGACGCCTACTACCTCAAGGCGCAGAAGATCCGCCGCCTGGTGAAGAACGACTTCATGAATGCCTTCAACGAGGTCGACATGATCCTCGGCCCGACCACGCCG
Organism: Pseudomonas sp. SMN5; assembly: GCF_052041925.1. NCBI lineage: Bacteria > Pseudomonadati > Pseudomonadota > Gammaproteobacteria > Pseudomonadales > Pseudomonadaceae > Pseudomonas > Pseudomonas sp. SMN5. The sequence continues at coordinate 1,802 of NZ_JBKGGX010000012.1, read as the reverse complement.
AACCCGGCCTGGAAACTCGGCGCCAAGAACAGCGACCCGGTGGCCGCCTACCTGGAAGACGTCTACACCATCACCGCCAACCTCGCCGGCCTGCCCGGCCTGTCCATGCCGGCCGGTTTCGTCGATGGCCTGCCGGTGGGCGTGCAACTGCTCGCGCCGTACTTCCAGGAAGGCCGCCTGCTCAACGTGGCGCACCAGTACCAGCTCAATACCGACTGGCACACTCGCACCCCAACCGGCTTCTGAGGAGAAACACATGCAATGGGAAGTCGTGATCGGGCTGGAGATTCATACCCAGCTCACCACCCGGTCGAAAATCTTTTCCGGCAGCGCCACCACGTTCGGCTCCGAGCCCAACACCCAGGCCAGCCTGGTCGACCTGGGCATGCCCGGCGTGCTGCCGGTGCTCAACGCCGAGGCGGTGCGCATGGCGGTGATGTTCGGCCTGGCGATTGACGCCGAGATCGGCCAGCACAACGTGTTCGCCCGCAAGAACTACTTCTACCCGGACCTGCCCAAGGGCTACCAGATCAGCCAGATGGAATTGCCGATTGTCGGCAAGGGCCACCTGGACATCGCCCTGGAAGACGGCACGGTCAAGCGCGTCGGCATCACCCGTGCCCACCTGGAAGAGGACGCCGGCAAGAGCCTGCACGAAGAATTCAACGGCGCCACCGGCATCGACCTGAACCGTGCCGGCACCCCGCTCTTGGAAATCGTCTCCGAGCCGGACATGCGCAGCGCCAAGGAAGCCGTGGCCTACGTCAAGGCGATCCACGCGCTGGTGCGTTACCTGGGCATCTGCGACGGCAACATGGCCGAAGGCTCGCTGCGCTGCGACTGCAACGTCTCGGTCCGGCCTAAAGGGCAGGTCGAATTCGGCACGCGCTGCGAGATCAAGAACGTCAACTCGTTCCGCTTCATCGAGAAGGCGATCAACAGCGAGATCCAGCGCCAGATCGAACTGATCGAGGACGGTGGCAAGGTCATCCAGCAGACCCGCCTGTACGACCCGAACAAGGACGAAACCCGTCCGATGCGCAGTAAAGAGGAAGCCAACGACTACCGTTACTTCCCCGATCCGGACCTGTTGCCAGTAGTCATCGAGGATTCTTTCCTCAATGACGTACGTGCCACGCTGCCGGAACTGCCACCGCAGAAGCGCGAGCGCTTCCAGGCGCAGTTCGGGCTGTCGAGCTATGACGCTAACGTCCTGGCCACCAGCCGCGAACAGGCGGATTACTTCGAGAAAGTCGTGGGCATCGGTGGCGACGCCAAGCTGGCGGCCAACTGGGTGATGGTCGAGCTGGGCAGCCTGCTGAACAAGCAGGGCCTGGAAATCGAAGACTCACCGGTTTCGGCCGAGCAACTGGGCGGCATGCTGTTGCGGATCAAGGACAACACCATCTCCGGCAAGATCGCCAAGATGGTGTTCGAAGCCATGGCCAACGGTGAAGGCAGCGCCGACGAGATCATCGACAAGCGCGGCTTGAAGCAAGTCACCGACACCGGGGCGATCAGCGCCGTGCTCGATGAAATGCTCGCGGCCAACGCTGAGCAGGTCGAACAGTACCGTGCGGCAGACGAAGCCAAGCGCGGCAAGATGTTCGGCTTCTTCGTCGGCCAGGCCATGAAAGCCTCCAAGGGCAAGGCCAACCCGCAACAGGTCAACGAACTGCTCAAAAGCAAGCTCGAGGGTTGAGTGCGATGGAGCCAGTCCGCAAGTCTGGCTCATTCCCCAGTGGAGAGGGAGATTGCTCCCCCTCCCCAACGTTTTTTCCCCCCACACCGACGTGGGGAAA
>NZ_JBKGGX010000011.1:0-213500 GCF_052041925.1 Pseudomonas sp. SMN5 | reverse complement strand
CCCCCCCCCCCCCCCCCCCCCCCCCCCCCCCCCCCCCCCCCCCCCCCCCCCCCCCCCAGGGCGGTGACGTCCTTAAGTGAACGGTATGGCGTTCGGTGACGGGGCTGTGCTTGCGGCTATTTCTTGATTGGAATCCTGGGCAAAAACTTGGCCTTCTCTCCTCGCTGCACTTTCGCCACTTTTGTCTTGATTGACGGAATCGGCTCGCCGCCAAAATCAGAGCGGTAGGTCGATTGGCCACATTGCAATCCTTCATTGATCGGATACGCGGCTCCGTGCTCCTCGCTGTACGGTGCTCCCATTACCTTTCCCCTGTTGTCGAGGCCGCTACCGGCAATAACCCATTGCCTCAAAAATATTGGCCTTCCAGCCATGAGACTAGCCGGTCATCTACAGACTGCCGGTCCTTGCACCGCTTGGCCGACGAATGGAAGCTACTGTTTCATAAAGGAAACACTCACTGGGTACCACTCATCGTACGGTTCAGAACCCGTGCCACCTGGTCGGCTGAATAGGGTTTGGATAAGAATTCAAACCCTTCGTATCCACTGTGGGCCAGCTCTTCACTATAGCCAGAGGTCAGTACGACCGGCAGATCCGGGCGACGCTGGCGCAGTTCCTTGACCAAGGCCACACCGCTGATACCGGGCATCACCACGTCGGAAAATATCGCGTCGAACGCCATCGCGTCCGGGCCGACCAACTTCAGCGCCTCCTCGGCGTTGGTTGCCCAGCACGTTTCGTAGCCCAGGTCCTGCAAGATCTGGGTAGCGAAACGCCCGACTTCCAGGTTGTCTTCCACGATCAATACCCGCCGGCGGCTGCCTTTTTCCAGCAGCAGCTGCGTAGCGTCCTCCTTGCCGGGCTCGTGTATGACTTCGGCCTCCACTTCGGGGAGGTACAAGGTAAACACCGTTCCTTCGCCTACCACGGTCGAGACGTCGACGTTGCCGCCAGACTGCTTGGCAAAGCCGAATACCTGGGACAACCCCAGCCCCGTGCCTTTGCCGACCTCCTTGGTGGTGAAAAACGGCTCGAAAATATGCTCGAGTACCTCAGGGCTGATCCCGGTCCCCGTGTCCGCCAGGGAAATGGCCGCGAACGTCCGCCCGGCCCCGGCATGACCCCGGATCGGCGGCATGCCCTGGGCGCACTTGAGCCTGAGCCACAGTGTGCCTTGGCCGTTCATTGCATCCCGGGCATTCAGGGCCATGTTGATGATGGCGGTTTCGAACTGGCTCAAATCCGCACGAATGTAACAGGGCCGATCATCCAGCTCGACCACCACTTGGATACGCGCCCCCGTGACGGTCTGCAGCATGTCCCCCAGGCTCTGCACCTGCTTGCCCACTTCGAGGACTTGCGGCTTCAACGGTTGGCGTCGGGCGAAGGCCAACAACTGGCTGGTCAATTTGGCGGCGCGCTCCACGGTCTCGGAAACCGCGGTCATATAGCGCTGCCGGCGCTCTTCGGACAAATCGGGCATGCGCAGGAAGTCCACGGACGAGCGGATGATCGTCAGCAGATTATTGAAATCATGGGCCACGCCGCCGGTGAGCTGGCCGATGGCTTCGAGTTTCTGCGACTGGCGCAGCGCCGCCTCGGTCTGTTGCAGGCGCGTGGTGCGCTCCTCGACCCGTTGCTCCAGGGTCGCGTTGAGCTCGGCCAGCGCCGCCAGGCCATCGCGCACGGCGACGTCGGCACGGGCGCGCTCAATGTGAGCCCAGGACCGCTCCGTGACCTCCATCAATAACGCCAGATCGTTGGATGACCAGACCCGAGGGGTTTTATCGTGGATGGCCATCAGCGCAGTCAACCGCCCGCCCTTGATCAGCGGCACGCAAATGGTGGCCGCGATTCCGATGGCCTGGAATGTCGCCGCTTCATCCGGCGCCAGTTCCTTGAGGTTGTCGTTGATCACCAACGGCTTGCCGGACCGAAGATTGGCGACCGCCAGCCGACCGAAATCCGCCAGCCGATAATGCCCGACGATATGCGGCGAACCGGCCCTGGCCCAATCGCCGCGAATGGTGAAACCGTCTTCGTCCTCATCCATGTCCGCATAGGCGCAATTGGACAGGTTCAGATGCGCCGCCAGGATCCGCGCCGTAGTCGCCATGATGGCCTGCGGCTCGGTGACATTGGCGACGGCATTGCCAATGGCATCCAGTACCGCCAGGCGCTGGGTCATCAGTACCGTTGAGGTGGTCTCGGTAACGGTGTCCAGCATGCCCACGACCTTGCCGAACTGGTCGCGGATGGGGCTGTAGCAGAACGTGAAGTAAGCCTGCTCCGGCCCGCCACCGCGCTCGACCACCAACGGAAAATTCTCGATATAGGTCGCTTGCCCGTCGAATGCCGCGCGCACGATAGGCCCGATGTCGCTCCAGGCCTCCTGCCAGACCTCATCGAACCTGCGCCCCAGCGCTTCAGGCTTGTTGCCCAGGATCGGCAGGAACGCATCGTTATACAGCGTCACCAGTTCCGGTCCCCAGATAATGGCCTGGGGAAAATGCGACGCCAGGCTCAAGGCCACTGTCGTCTTCAGCACATCCGGCCAGCCCCGCGGCGGCCCGAGCGGCGTGTCCTCCCAACGATGGCGCCGCATCCGTTCGGCCATCTGCGCGTTGCTTTGCAGCCAGTCTGTCATTGCGATCGATCCTTCTGAGTCGCCAATACCATCGGAGGTAGCGCTTGTGACCTCAAGCCGCGGCGTATTATCCCGTATGAGGTGGGGATGGGCGACCGGATTGTGGGATAAGTCCGGGGGTAAATGAGCGTTGTAGAGGGGAAATGGCGGATGGGCTACGGAAACGTCCTACATAAGCGCCAAACTCTCCGGGGCGAGGGAGCTTGCTCCCGCTGGGGTGCGCAGCAACCTCCGAACAGCCTCAACGCGGCCTGATTGAAGTATCAACTTTTAGAGGGGCCGCTTCGCAGCCCAGCGGGAGCAAGCTCCCTCGCCACGGGGATTGCGTTACCACAGATTTCTCTTGTGCACTTCTCTCACCCGTGCCAGAGCGAAGGTCCTCAGGCTGGGGCCAGTGACGTAGACGTGCCGGACAGCCAGTCCCACAGTGACAGGTTGACACCGAAATTGCGGTTGAAATGACCGGGGCGCGTCGCTGGTGACGCCAAGTGTCTCGGCAACTTTTTCCACGAAGTGCACCCGACTCGTGGTGGCCGGTACCAGCACCTTGACTAACGAGCTCCCCTCAATGCACTGATGATAAAGGCATGCAGGCTATCGACTGCCTTGGAACCGCGAGATGCGCGGCTTCGAAGCACTGAAACATCCATCGGATCTATATGCCCGAGCCCTTGATCACTGCCCAGGACCTGCAATGAAGAAGGCACAGTGCACTGGGTAATCGCCGCAATCGCAATACCGCCTTCAACTGCCGCGATTTGCCCAGCAAGACTGGAGCTGTTGTAGACCACCTTGTACTCGCGCCCCAATAACACCAGCGAGTTGACCGCATAGCGCCGGGCCAGGCTGGCGCTTTCATAAACGGCAATCGGTATCGGGTCGCGCCGCCAAAGCTCGAACTGAGGCGACCCTACCCACACCATGGGCTCCTTGAAAAGAAAGGTGCCGCGCTGGGTCGAATCTCGGGAGATGAGTGCCAAATCCAGATCACCACTGGCCACACGCGGAATCAACGCGGTCGACTGCTCGCAATCCAGTTCTATTTCAACGCCGGCGTAGCGAGGGGCGAAGCGCTTGAGAACAGGTGTGAGGTACTTGGCTGCATAGTCCTCGGCGACACCCAGGCGAATGCGTCCGGATAACGCTTCCCCATGAAAAGCGGCTTGCGTCTCGGCATGCAGCGCAACCATGCGTCGCGCATACCCCAGAAGCGTTTGTCCGTCTGCGGTGAGCTGCAAGTGCCTCGGGCCACGACTTAACAATTGTCGTCCAAGCGCCGCTTCCAACTTCTTCATTTGCATACTCACAGCGGACTGCGACCTGTGGATTTCCAGGGATGCACCGGAAAGCGAACCTGCGTCCACGACCGCGACGAAGCACTTGAGCCAATCAATTTGCAGATCGCCTGCAGGCATCGCTCAACCCTCTATTCGATTATCGAATGATTAACGCGTGAATTATGCGCTTCTCTTTACCCCGGTTCATTAGCAACATCAGGCATCACCAATGTCTCTTCAGGGGAATCACATGCCTTTCGATACCTGGCTGCTTTACCTGCTGACATGCTTCGGCATCGCGGTAGTGCCAGGGCCCAACGCGCTGCTGGTCCTGACCCACGGCGCGCTTCATGGAAACCGCAAGACCCTGTTTACCATCAGCGGCGGTGTATTGGGTTTCATCGTGATGCTTTCGCTTTGTGCCCTGGGGTTGGGGGCGTTGATCCAGGCTTCATTGACCTGGTTCACGGTCCTGAAAATCGTCGGCGGGCTCTACCTGATCTGGTTAGGCCTGGGGCTGTGGCGGTCGGCGCCTGTTTCTTTGGACGTGACTAATGCCATGGGCTCCAATTCATGGTCACTCTTTCGCCAGGGTTTGCTGTCAGCGATTTCCAATCCAAAAGCGCTGCTGCTGTTTACGGCTTTTATCCCACCGTTCCTCGACCCCAGCAGAAACCTGATCGCCCAGACGGCGGCCATCGCGCTGACTTATGCAGTCGTGGAGTTCATCGTGGAATACCTGGTGGCCAGCGCCGCGTATCGGGTCAGGCCTTGGTTGGCTCGGGCTGGGCGTCGGTTCAATAAGGTCTGTGGAGGTTTCTTCATAGCGTTTGGCTTGGCGTTGCCCGTGCATTCTTGACGTGCTGAACGACCTCATACGGCGCGTAATGCCTGTCCGTCATGCTTTTGAAAAGTGCGCCGCAAGCACGGGCAAGTGATAGGAGGTTGAACTTTGTCCAGACTGTACTAGATTCCAGTTGATACTGAATTCCCTTGGCCTGTCGCATTCATTCCCTTGCTTGGCAATTGCAGCGAGCGGGTTGGTCTGGCTACCCTGAGTTGGAGCTGGCATGAAGGCTTATTTGATTGTCCTGGACAACAGCCAACACGTAATGATTGGCCGGGGAGGCTCAAGCGCCGGGGCTCAACGCCAGGGTTGGCATCTCCCAGGGGGAACAATCAACCAGGGCGAGACCGCGGCGGAAGCCGCCTTGCGCGAGTGTGCCGAAGAAACCGGCTATCCCATCAAGACGCTGCCTAAAGCCCACGTGAATGGACCTGTACAGCACGCCTCTTACTATGATCAGCATAATGCCAATGACAACCGCTCGTTTCTGATATTGACATTGTCCCAGCATCACACGGCAATTGACGCGAGTTTTGCTCAACGGGCGCGCCTCATGAGGTCCATCAGGCGCCCGGCCCACCCGCTCGACGAGCCATTCAACGACGTGATCTGGGTGAGCGCCACGGATTTCAATGCGCATCACAACACGCAGATGACGGCAGCGCATCATACGGACTGGTTCTCCGATCCACTGGACCTGTATTTCAATGATCCCTATGAAACTGCCGATCTTGATGATCACTGAGGCCTTCAAGGCGTCCAGATCCGGGATATTCCCGCATACATGAACATACCGCTCAGCTAGTGCGGATCGCGCAAACCTTGCGCGATGCAGTATTGCCCATAGCCTTGGGCACTTGCATCACCGGGCGCTCCAACGTTTCAAACCAATAAGCGTTGATGTTATCTGTAACCCTGCACAGTTTGCTTTCCTTCAATGGTGAAGGCTGACTTTTCGCTATCCGCATTGCAAGCTCATACCCGGAAAAACCGGACGACATGAGGACCTTCCTTTGCCCCAGAGTGATGACGAAGTCGATGTGCATGGGTGGTGTATCGAGGAGGCCGCTTGATGGACAAGCCTCGCTCCAACCTTATCGTCGGACTCATCCTGGCGGTGGTCGCGACGTTGAGCTGGGCTTTGAACTTCATCGCGCCCCACGTCACCGGTGCGTACACGATTTACGATCTGATGATCGTTCGATTCCTGATCGCCGGTACGTTGGGCTTGGGTGTCGTGCTGCTTTATCGCGCCCAGCTTCGCCTGCTGCGCCGTGAGCAGGTGCTTCTAGCGGCAGGCTTGGGCGTCATCGGTTATCTGGGCTATAGCGCATGCATCGCCGCCGGCATCATCTTTGGCGGACCGGTGCTGACCCCAGCCTTTATCGGCATGGTGCCGGTCTTGCTGGCGCTGCTCGGCAACGCCACCGCCAAAACCATTCAGTGGCGCAAGCTGGCAATCCCCCTGGCTTTTTTAACGGTCGGGCTTGTGCTGTCGAATCTCGGCGCTGTCCACCAGCCTGTTGCAGACAACGGCTCGTGGCTGATGGGCTTGGTATTTTCGATGGGTGCCGTGGCCTTGTGGCTGGCATTCAGTTGGTTGAATCAGCAAGCCTTGCTCAAGCTTGAGAGCAGCGCATCCGGAGCATGGACAGGGCTGATGATGGCGGGCGCCGGACTGGGTACGCTGTGTTTGTTACCGGCGGTGCAAGCGCTCGATCTGCTGAAACTGCCAAGCCTGGGCTTCAGTCTTGACGTTGCTGGCCGTTTATACCTTTGGGGCTTCGTGATTGCACTGATGTCGTCTGTCGTCGGGGCCTGGGCTTGGAACGCCGCGTCTCGTCGCCTGCCCATGGTGCTTTCCGGGCAATTGATCGCTCTGGAGTCGCTGTTCGCTACGCTGCTTGGCTTGTGGTTTCATCACCGGCTACCGACCCTCTCGGAAACATCGGGCCTTGCCGCAGTGCTGGTTGGAGTGGTCATGGCGGTTCGTATCATCCGGAACGCCGCTGAATCAAAACTCCGTCCTTCGGCCTGACCAGTGGGCGCTACTTCACCAATGGCGCTTGCCTCCATCGTGATGGCTTAAAGCGCGTCGCCTGGCACCCGGGGATGACTCTGGCGCTCCTGAAGCTTTTTCAGATGCTGCAGACGAATAGCGCCGTCCAGTTTTCTAAGTTCCTTCAGGGCTTTCGGATCCCACTCGACACCGTAATCAACGCCCATCAGCGATATCTGCCTCAGCCTCGCTGATGAGTTCATCAAGAGACACTCGGACAGGCGTTTCGTTGGTTTCGAGCCGCGGCTCCTTCAGAAATAGGTCGTTATTTTGGTTTTTTTGATGCGACGGGCAAGCACGGACCATCGCACCACCTAGGACCTCACCCCTTTCTCGCTCTGCGCAGCACATGCCTCGACTCCACCCGCAAGGGCAGAAGTCGAGGCACCTCGTTACAACGGCTAAATATTCAACCCACCACACACCCCTGCGGAACCTTCCCCGCAAAGCTATCCACCAGACTCGCCACCACCATCTCCCCCATCCGCGTGCGGGTCTGCAACGTTGCACTGGCGCGGTGCGGTTGCAGCACCACTTGCTCGTTGTCGAACAACGCCTCGGGCACGTTTGGCTCATCAACGAACACATCCAGCGCCGCTCCGGCGATGTCGCCAGCGGTCAGTGCCGCCACCAGGTCGGTCTCGTTGACCAGTTTGCCCCGCGCGACGTTGATCAGGTATCCGCCCTTGCCCAGCGCCTGCAGCACCTCGGCGTTGATGATGGCTTCGCCCTTGTCGGCGGCGGCGGCCAGGATCAGGGCGTCGCTGTCGCGGGCCAGTTGTTTGAGGTCGGCGACGAAGGTGTGGTTCAGGTCGTTCATCGATTGCAGGTCGGTATAGCTGATGGGGCAACCGAACGCGGCGGCGCGGGTGGCGACAGCGCGGCCGACCCGGCCCATGCCGACGATGCCGATGCGCATGCCGGACACCTGGCGAGCCAATGGCAGCGGTGCCAGCGGGGTCGGGCTCTGGGGCCATTGGCCGGAGCGTACGTAGCGATCCCCGGTGCACAGGCCGCGGCAAACGGCGATCAGCAGACCGATGGCGAGGTCGGCGACGTCTTCGGTCAGCGCGCCGATGGTGGCGGTGACGCGGATGCCGCGATCCCTGGCGTAGGCCAGGTCCACGGCATCGGTGCCTACGCCGTTGACCGCGACCACTTCCAGTTTCGGCAGTTGGGCCATCAGCGCCTGGCTGATACCGGTGTGCCCGCCGGTGATGACGCCGCGGATGTTGGCACCGTGCTCCTGCACGTACGCCGCTTTGTCAGTCTGTTCAAAGTAGCGACGGATGGTAAATAGCTCGTTGAGCCGGGTGTTGATTTCCGGGATCAGGATCGGACTGAGCTGCAAGACTTCTGGCTTCATAAAAACCTCATGTAGCGAATGAAAACGCCGACTCAACCGCGGCCGGCAAAAGGCATGGCCGTGGCCATGACCGTCATGTTCAGGACGTTGGCCGACAGCGGCAGGCCAGCGATGTAGCGCACCGCATCGGCGACGTGCTTGACGTCGACCATCGGCTCTACCGCGATGGTGCCGTTGGCCTGGCGCACGCCTTTGGTCATGCGCACCGACATTTCGGTGAGGGCGTTGCCGATGTCGATCTGGCTGCAAGCGATGTTGTATTCACGCCCATCCAGGGCCAGGGATTTGGTCAGCCCCAGCACCGCGTGTTTGCTAGCGGTGTAGGCGCTGCTGAGCGGTCGTGGCGTATGCGCGGAGATCGAACCATTGTTGATGATGCGCCCGCCCTGGGGCTGTTGCCGGCGCATCAGGCCGAAGGCGCCACGGGCGCAGAGGAAAACCCCGTTGAGGTTGGTGTCGATCACGTTGCGCCACTGTTCGAACGTAAGTTCATCCAGTGGCACGGCGGGTGCGTTGACCCCGGCGTTGTTGAACATCACGTCGAGGCGTCCATAGACTTCGGCGATGCTGGCGAACAGCGCATCGACACTGGCCGGATCGCGCACATCGGTGGGCACCGCCAAGGCTTCGCGACCCTGCCCAGCCGCCAATTCGACCAATGCCTGCAACGGCTCAGGCCGGCGGCCGGCCAACACCAGGGTGTAGCCATCTTCCATCAGACCCAAGGCCACGGCGCGACCAATCCCGCTGCCGGCACCGGTCACCAGCGCCACTTTCAATGTGTCGGACATGTTGTTTTCCTTCTTCCATTCAGTAAGTCCAGCGTCGGGCTCAAGGTCGTGGACCGACGCGCATTTCCAATTGGCCGATGCCGTCGATGCCTGCGGTGATGACATCTCCTGGCAACAGCAGATCGACGCCCGCCGGGCTGCCGGTCATGATCAGGTCGCCGGCCCGCAGCGCCACCGATTGCGAGATACGACTGATGATTTCGCTGACCGACCAGATCTGGCTGTCGAGGCTGTCGCGCTGGCGCTCTTCGCCGTTCACGTTCAACCACAACTCACCCTCGGGATGTCCCCCTCGCGAAACCGGCACGATGGGCGTCATCGGCGCGGCACCGTCGAACACCTTGGCGCCCTCCCAGGGCAGGCCGTTGCGCTTGGCCAGGCGCTGGACATCACGTCGGGTCAGGTCAAGGCCCGCCGCGTAACCCCAGATGTAAGCCTGTGCCTGGCTTTCAGGAATGTTGGCGCCGCCCTCGCCGATGGCGACGACCAGCTCGACTTCGTGCACGAACTCTTCGCTGACCGGCGGATACGCCACCTCCCCGACCGCGTCCACCACACAGCTTGCCGGCTTCATGAAGAACACCGGTGGTTGTCGGGACTGGCCCTGGGTGTCCGGCCATGGATAGTTGCGGCCGACGCAAAAGACCCGGCCGACGGGAAAACGCTGCTCGGTGCCGACTACGGGTAAGGTCACTGGCAGGTCCGGAGTAAAGACGTATTCGAGCATGTTCATCCTGGTAAAAGTCCTGTTGGAAATATCAGCGTACGGCGGCAAGCCTGCGTGAAGTTGGAGGAATGCCGCCTCGTGTTGGATTAATCCGTTTTCTTGTTCAGCTTCTCGGGCTCAGCGCGCCTTGAGCTCAATGCGATACAGGCGCCCCAGCAGCAATGAGTAAGACAAGGTGCCGATCAGCGCCACGCCACCGATGAACCAGAAGGCCAAGGCGAACGAGCCAGTCTTGTGAACGATCGCGCCGATCACGATGGGCGTGACAATGCCGCCGATGTTTGCCGCCAGGCTGGTGATGCCGCCGGTCAAGCCGATCAGTTCCTTGGGCGCCACTTCCGACACCGCCGCCCAGGAGGACGAAGCGATGCCTTGGGCGAAAAAGGCAATGGTGAGCACAGCGATGCAGATCGCGTTCGAATCGGTGAAATTCACCAGGACGATGGACATGCCCAGCATCGACCCGACCACCAGCGGCAACTTGCGGGCGAAGGACAGCGAGTAGCCACGGCGGATCAGCAAGTCGGAAACGATCCCCGCCAGCAGGATGCCCACCGTCGCGCCCACGAACGGCATGACAGCGAAGATCCCGGCCTTGATCGTTGTCAGCTGGCGCTCTTCGATCAGGTAGGTGGGGAACCAGGTGAGGAAGAAATACAGGGCCGAGGTGCTGGCGAACTTACCGATGCAAATCGCCCAGACCTGCCGATAGCTGAACAGCTCGGCGATCTGCCGCCAGTTGAACCGAGTGCGCTCCTGGCTGCTCTTGACCAGTCCGCCCCCGGCCTCGATGTATTTCAACTCTTCCTTGCTGACTTTTTTGCAGCTCATCGGGTCGCGGTACAGGTACAGCCAGGCCACCCCGAAAACGATGCCGAGCGCACCGGTGCTGTAGAACACATGGCGCCAGTCGAAGGTGGTCGCCAGCCAGAGCAGCGCACCGGTAAACAGCGCCGTGCCCAGGTACTGGCCGCAGACATAAATACTGCTGGCCATGCCACGCTCTCGTGCCGGGAACCACACCGTGACCGCACGGCTGTTGGCCGGGAACGCCGGTGCTTCCATCGCACCCACCGCCAGCCGCAGCCCGAACAGCGACGCGAAGCCGGTGGCGAAGCCCTGGCACACAGTGACCGTCGACCAGCTGATCAGCGACACCCCGTAGGTGAACCGGGAACCGAACCGGTCGGCGATGAAGCCGGCGGGCACCAATGCGATGGCGTAGGTCCAGGCAAATGCGGAAAAGATCAGGCCCATTTCAATTTTGTCCAGGCCCAGGTCCTTGGACAGGAACGGCGCCGCAATCGAAATGTTTACCCGGTCGATGTAGTTGATGATCGTCGCGATCAACAGCAGCGACAGCATGAACCAACGCCGACGCGATGGCAGGCGTGTCGGCACGGCTGCGTCCAGGGCGCCGGCAATCGCCGGCGCAGCGGTGGTCTGGGAGGTGTGGGAATTCGACATGAAAAACCTCGTTATTGTTAGGGGCGTCGAAATGTCTACGAGCAGCCGAAACCATTGCCCCTCGATGCCGGGGCAAAACATTTGCTACTGGAATGAGCGGCGCGAACGGCGCTGTCAGGCGTTGGAAAACGCCTTGTAACAGGGCCTGCCAAGGGAGCGGTCGGGAGGGTCAGCCACGAGCGGGAACAGGATCATGATGTGCGCACCTTTGGATTGTTTTTGGACAGGGTTGGGGTTGCGTGGCTCCACAGTGGTCGTACAACTATTCAAAATCAACCAAGGCGTTAGATCATTTTTCCCAGTGAAAACAGCGGTGGAGAAACCTGTCCAAAAAAATCAAAACCGAAGGCATTCGATGGGCTTTTTGTATTTCTTCGTAACCGTTTGTTTTTGATGCGAATTTCTACATTTGGCCAGCAAGCAATTTTTGGACACCCGACTTCGGCCCGATGTAGGGATAAAATTCCACGCCAGACTTGTCATCGTACAACCACTTGATAATCGACAAGATGCGCCGTCACAATCTCGTCATCACCCTGCCCCCCCACAGAGGACTTCAGGAGATGTCATCACCGAGCCGCGTCCCCACCTACGTCATGCAGCAACGCAGCGAATTGACTGACTTCTACATCCGCGACAAAAAGGGTCGGCGCGCCGAAACCAGCCCCCATCGCCACGAGTACTTCCAGATTCAGATCAACCTTGGTGGCGATACCGTGCAACACATCGGCAACGTCGAACGTCCGTTTCCACGCAACACCCTGGCCTTCATCCTGCCCCATCGGGTGCATGTGATCCCGCACCCGGTCGACAGCAATTTCATGGTGATCAATTTTTCCCAGACCTTCCTGCTGCCGCACCTGCAATGCGACCCGATGGACCTGGAAGAAGTCTCGATTCTGTTGGCACCGGAGCTGTCGCCCTTCCGTTTCCAGGAACACCTGGACTTCATCCTGGGCGACGAGGATTTCAGCAAGGTCTGTGCGCTGATCGAACAGATGCGGGTGCTGGACGTGAACCGCCAGTTTGGCACCCGGGAAATGCTCAAAGGCTTGTTGCTGCAATTGATCGGCAGCGTCTGCGCCTTGTACGCCGAGCCACTCAAGCGGCTGGCCGAGGAAAACGCCGCCGAGGTCAGCCGGCGCGATGCGCTGAGCCGGATGTCCGAGTATCTGCGCAAGAACATCGCCGACCCCGACCTGAACCTGATCAAAGTCGCGGCCGCCACCTACCTGGCGCCAACCTACCTGACCCACTGGTTGCGCAAGGAAATCGGCAAGACCTTCACCGAACTGGTGCTCGAACGGCGGATGCACGCGGCGCGTAATTACCTGCTCAATGGGACACGGCCGGTGGGCGAAGTGGCAAGGTTGTGCGGGTTCGCCGATGAGGCTTATTTTTCTCGGCGTTTTCGCCAGATCCATGGACAGCCGCCGGGGCAGTTCAGGCGTCAGCAGCTCAATCCGGACACGCCACAGTCACCGTTGAACACCTAGCCATCCACGACGATTTATTGCAGCTGCGCAATAGTCGCGACACAGGCTGGACGCCATAATGCCCGCTCTTGGTTCAGGGTGGGAGTTGACAATGGAAGACTCGGGTTCGGGCAAGGTCCTGTTGGTGGAGGATGACGAAAAGCTCTGTGGGCTGATCGCCAATTTCCTCGGCCAACATGGCTTTGAAGTGTGTGAAGTGCATCGAGGCGATCTGGCGCTGGCTGCATTTGTCGAGTTCAAACCGACGATGGTGGTGCTCGACCTGATGCTGCCGGGCCAGAGCGGCTTGCACATCTGTCGCGAGATCCGTGCGCTGAGCGATACTCCCGTGGTGATTCTCACTGCACGGGAAGATGACCTGGACCATATCCTCGGCCTGGAGTCCGGCGCCGACGACTACGTGATCAAGCCGATCAAGCCGCCGGTCCTGCTTGCCCGCCTGCGCGCCTTGCAGCGCCGACATACACCCCAGAACCATGTCGGCAATGTCATGGAATTCGGCCGCCTGAGCATCGACCGTACCCGTCGCGAAGTGCGCCTGGCCGGCGAGCTGATAGAGCTCACCACCATGGAGTTCGAGTTGCTCTGGCTGCTGGCGGGCAACGCCGGGGCGACCCTGTCGCGCGACGACATTCTCAACCAGATGCGCGGTATTGCCTTCGACGGCATGAACCGCAGCGTCGACGTCTACATCAGCAAACTGCGCGGCAAGCTCAAGGACAACCCGCGTGAACCGGTGTGCATCAAGACTATCTGGGGCAAGGGCTACCTGTTCAATCCTTTTGCCTGGGAGCTTTGAATGCTGCGGCTTTTCCTGGGCCTGTACCTGGTGCTGGCGGTCGGCCTGATAGCGGCGATGCAAGCGGTGGAGCACACGTTCGATGCCCTGCTGGATGAGCAGATGCAAGCCTACAACCGCGAAACGTATCGCGGCCAGGCGCACGCGCTGGTCGAGCAACTGCGCGGGCTGCAAGGCGAACAACGGCAACAGCGACTGGCCGCCCTGCGCGCCGACTACGGCATCGAGCTGTCGCTGGTGCAAAGCGACCAGTTGGGCCTGAGCGAACGTGAAAAAGCCTTGCTGGCCGAGGGCAAGCTGGTGCTGCGGGACAAGTACACGCGCATTTTCAGTCCCATCGATGGCGGCGACCAATTGCTCAGCCTCAAGCTGCCGCTGGAGCCCAGTCTCGTAACGTTCTATATCGCGGCCGCCTACCTGATGCTGGCGCTGCTGGTGGGTGTGGTGCTGTTCTTCTGGGTGCGTCCTCATTGGCGAGACCTGGAGAGGCTACGCCTGGCCGCACAACGTTTTGGCAACAATGACTTGTCGGTGCGGATCGGCATGTCCCGGCGCTCAAGCATCAGCGAAGTGGCCGGGCATTTCGACCTGATGGCGGCACGCATCGAGGGCCTGATCGCCAATCAGCGGGAGCTGACCAATGCCGTGTCCCATGAATTGCGCACACCCATCGCACGACTGAACTTTGAACTCGACCAACTCAAGCAACTGCCCGATCCGGCCAGTGCCCGGGAACTGATCGAGGACATGTATGCCGACCTCGGCGAGCTGGAGGACATGGTTTCCGAGTTGCTCACCTACGCCAGCCTGGAGCACGGTGCGACAGCGATCAGCCTGCAACCCATCGAAGCCGGGAGTTGGCTGGACAGTGTGGTGGCCAGCGTGACGTTGGAAGCCGAGGCCGCCGGGGTGGAGGTCCGGCTGGTGGAGTGTCAGGTCGAGACCTTCGATATTGAGCCACGCTTCATGGCCCGGGCGGTGATCAACCTGCTGCGAAATGCCATTCGCTACGCTCAAGCAAACGTTCAGGTGTCATTGCTGTGCGACGCGGGGCAATATCAGTTGCTTGTCGACGATGATGGGCCCGGCGTACCGGTCGACGGACGAGAAAAGATCTTCGAGCCCTTTGCGCGCCTGGACACCAGTCGCGACCGGCGCACCGGAGGATTCGGCCTGGGACTGGCCCTGGTGCGCCGTGTGGCACAGTCCCACGGTGGGCAAGTGCAAGTCTCGGAGTCAGCCTGGGGCGGCGCGTCCTTGCGCATGGTCTGGCCGGTGCGGCGGTAATCAGAAGGCGTAGATCACCTGCGCGGCCAACGAGGTTTGCAAACGGCGCTCGACGATCGGACTGTCGGCCGCATCATTGGCCAGATAGTCCGCCGTCGCGACGGCCGATAGGCTCCAGCGCTCGTCAATCGGCAATGTCCAGGTCAGCTCGGCTCCGCGACTGAACATGCCGCCACTGGCGTCGTGAGCGCGGAATCGACTGCGCGACGCCTGGGCCTCGCTGACGCCGTACCAGGTGCGCAGGTAATCCGTGTCCCCGAACTGGCTATTGATGCTGCCGACCAGCTCACCGAAACGGCCCTTGTACAGTGGCAGGCTCAGGCTCAGTTTCAGCCGGTTGTAGGCTGAACCGGTGTCCGGCTCGTCTTCGTCCTCCTCCAGCGCATGTTCAAAGTTGGCCCCCAGGATCAGCGGGCCCATGTGATAGGTGCCATCGAGGCCGACCACGGGCCGGGATTTGATGGAGCCCATGCCGTTGAGCCTGTCCGAGCCTTTGAATCCGGAGCGGCGATCCTTGCGCGAGGCGCTGCCGTTGACGTAGGCGCTGAGTCCGAAATCGTCATCTTCGTAAGCCCAACCCAGTCCCTTTTCGATGTCCAGGAAGAAGCCACCGGGGCTGGTCACTCCCACGCCGAGCAACGGCACCACTGCGCGCTCACTGGCACCGCTGTAACGCGGCGCGCTGGCGGCACCGGCTTTGAGCGTGTAATGCCAGTCCTCGGCGCGTACAGCGGTCGCGGGCAGGAGCAGCCAGGTGCAAGACAGACACAACAAACGAAGCGATAGAGACATGGTGGCATCCGATGGAGTTGAGATGCGCCCATGCTAGGCGGGGGGTGGACGGTAATCTTTGGCAGCTTTGTCGGGAAATTGTCAAAGACTGTAAATAGCGGCGCCACGCACTTTTTAACAATCCTTTGCAAAGCTCATGAAGTTGCCGCGCGATCACGCTTGTTAGGGTGCGCGTCCCATTTGCAACGCTTCGAGCTTCATATGAAAACCGTATACCCGCTTCGCCTGCTGTGCCTGGTGTGTTGCCTGACCGGCGCCCAAGCTCAGGCCACCAGTTTCGTCATGACCACCGACCTCACCGTAAGCCTGAGCATGAGCGCCAGCAAAGGCACCAGCAGCTCGTTCAAGGACGACAAGATTGTATTGGCGGCCAAAGACGATGCGGCCGCCTTCGTCGCAAGCAACGGCGAGATCCGCGGCGCTCGCATGGAGGCCGCGTTTGCCCGGATTCGCGATGTACTGAAAGATCCCAACGTCACCGACCAGCAATTGGCGAATGCGATTCTGGCGCTTTGATACGCGCCTGCCGGCGAGGGGCAGAACTTGATCGAACCCCTCGCTGCGCTATCGGTCTGCTCCTTTAACACTTCTCTGGAGCTTGAAGCATGTCCCCACACCAGAGCCTCGTCCTGCTTGCACGGGGCGGTTATGCCGCCCGAGGCGTCATCTACCTGATCATCGGTCTCTTTGCCCTGCTGGCGGCCCGCGATTCCAGCAAGCCGAAAGACAGCCACAGCAGCCTGGAGCTGCTGCTCAGCCAACCATTCGGGCATGCCTTGATTGGTCTTGTGGTGGCCGGGTTACTGGCCTTTGCCGGTTGGCGGGTCTTGCAGGCCACCCGGGATGTGGACCATCACGGTAAAGAACTCAAGGGGCTGGTGATTCGCGCAGGTTTGCTGGCGGGCGGTTTGATCAACGGTGCACTGGCGTTCTTTGCGCTGAGCTTGCTTATCAGCGGGCTCAAAAGCTCCGGCGACTCGGGCGGTGGGCAGACTCAAGACCTGTTGGCGCGTCTGCTGTCCTGGGATCATTCGAACCTGCTGCTATACCTGATCGCACTGGTTCCTTTCGGCGTGGGGATCGCTCACATCATCAAAGGCTGGAAAGCCACCTTCGAGAAATACTTCGAGGCCGACGAGGACGTCATGCGCTACGTGCGTCCGGTCTCGCGGTTCGGCCTCATTGCCCGCGGCGTGGTCTTCATCGAGATCGCCGTGCTGCTGGCAGTCAGTGGCTCGGCGTATAAAGCCATGGACCCGCCCGGCCTGAAAGACGCCCTCGATGCGCTGCAGAATCTGCCGGCGGGCGGCGTGGTGTTGATGGTGATGGCGTTGGGGCTGATTGCGTTTTCCGTGTACAGCTTTGCCGAAGCCGCCTGGCGCAGAATAAACATGGATGTCCCTGGCGTGCCAGGGACATAGCCCTGTCCACGCTTACCGTGCAGGCGTGACCCGGCGCATCAGATCGTCGAGTACATAGGTATCCAGCAAGGCCGTTACGGCGCGGATCTGCCCGTCCTTGAACGTCATGTGCCACAAGTAGGTATTGTTGTAGGGCTGCTGGTCCAGCGCGGTCGCTTTCCCGCTCCACAGCACGACCACCACGTCATCCTGGGCCACGATGCTCTGGACAGTGGGGGAAATAGGCGTTGCCAGTCGCGCAGTGATAGGGCGTACGGCTTTATCGAGCAAATCCTCCTTGCTGCGGTACACGCCCGAGACCGGGCTCGATCCGGCCACCGTCCACACAGCGTCCGGCGCCAGTAGGTCGAACACCGTACCTGTGCCTTGCTGCCAGTTGCTGAACGCCTGATGGACTCGTTGCGCGTTGGTGTCCTGGGTAGCGGATTGCGAGGCTGAAACAGGGTTTATTGAAAGCGCCAGGCACAAGGCAAAAACCTGAAGACGCATCGCCGAACTCATCCAGAAGGTCATGATGTTTACTCACCGTTCAAAGGAATTTCAGTAGGGAAACCTTAACGGCCCGGGTCCGGAAATTTTTGCTCGATACTGCTGCGCGTTTGTCTGATGCTGTTTGGCGAAGACCGCTCACGTGACGTGGCGACGGGCCGTGACGAATCGTTCATAGAACGCCAGCGCCGCCAGGTTCTTGTCTTTGGCCTCTAGCATGATGTCGAAACGGTCAAGAAACAGCAGCGCGTACTCGTTGGTCCAACGGTTCCACATTTGTGCACTGTGAGCATACAGGTCGCGCTTGGAGATCACTTTAAGCAAGGCGTCCATCTCCAGGCGCTGATCGGCGTCAAAACCCAGCGCTTGCAGGCTCTCTGGCGGTTGCGAGTAGTGCATGGTGGGCCGGACACCACGCCAACTTTCCAGGATGCGTTCGACCCGTGGCGAGTCGGGCGCAATGTAGTCGTTCTCGTTGATCCAGCAGTGGTGGATATCCAACACCACAGGCGCGAGATCGGCCAGTTGAAGGCAGTCGTCCACGCCATAGGTTTTTTCCTCGTTCTCGAAGGTAATGCAGTTACGCGCCACCTCTGAAAGCCGCGGCCAAATCGAACGAATCCCCTCGCCCCCCAAGCGTCCGGCGATGTGGACGTTGCATTTGAAATCCTGAAAACGCCGGCCGAACCCCATCATCCTGATCATGTCGGCGTGGTATTCGAACTCGGCAATACTGTTTTCCACCACCGCTGGCTTGTCCGAGCCCAGCACGCAATATTGTCCCGGATGGAACGACAACCGGACGTCTGCCGAACGCGCCAGCTCGCCGATCGCGGCGAAGCGATCCTCCAGTGGTTGCCGGACCACCGGATCCTGATAGAACCCACGCACCTTGGGATGACTGTAAAACGGCAGCAAGTCGCTGCTCAATCGCAGCATGCGCAGGGTGGGCGGGAGATCGGCAACATAGGCGATCAAGCGCAACTGGGCATCGAGATTGTGATTCGTGATCTCGATGAGCTTATCGCGAGCCACGTGGGGCGCCACAGTCTCCATCCAGCGTAACGTGGTGGTACGAGGATTGAACGGCCCCTCGATGCCCTTCAACTCGCGGGTGGAAAGGTCTCGCTCGGGGTGTCGGTATTGGCAGGCGAAGCCGATTCGGGGATGCGTCATGGGAAATCCTGGCCGTCATGGGGATATGGGGTAGACCCCTGAGGCGGCCAGTCGTCCCTTTGCATCAGGGACGACTCGTGATCGATTCAGCTGTCTTTCCTGGCAGTCTGGGACTGTCTCATCAGGCTCTTTTTCCAGACGCCAAAAACCACAAACCCCCGACTTTCTCCAGGAAAATCAGGGGTTTGTGTTTGCAGAATTTGGCGGTGAAGGAGAGATTCGAACTCTCGATACAGTTTCCTGTATACACACTTTCCAGGCGTGCTCCTTAAGCCACTCGGACACTTCACCGTATCTCGACGACCTGTTCAGTCTGTCGAGGCGCGCTAATGTAGTCGAAAGCTTTTCCAATGGCAAAGGTTTTTTTCAGAATTTTCATGCGGTTAAGGTAACCGGCGTTTCAAACGAACCGGGCATGGCAAACCGGCCAATCTTCGGTGGCTCTGGCGCTGCGCTTATAGACAGACGCGTGGCGGGATGGGCCGGCCAGACCGTTTGCAGAATACCGGGCTGACCGGTGAGTCAGTCACAACGCTTTACCTGACTTGCGGCGGTGGGTAACGTCAGCGTCAATTCTCTACCAGGAAATAGCGCCATGAGCGATCTGATTGCCTACCACCTCGAAGACGGTATCGCGACCCTGACCTTGAACAACGGCAAGGTCAATGCCATCTCGCCGGATGTCATTACCGCGTTCAACGCTGCGCTGGACCAGGCGACAGCGGATCGGGCGGTGGTGATCATTACCGGACAGCCCGGGATTCTGTCGGGCGGCTACGATCTGAAGGTGATGACTGCCGGCCCCAAGGAAGCGGTGAACCTGGTCACGGCCGGCTCGACATTAGCTCGCCGCCTGTTGTCACACCCCTTCCCCGTTGTCGTCGCCTGCCCCGGGCATGCCGTGGCCAAGGGCGCGTTCCTGCTGCTGTCGGCCGACTACCGCATCGGTGTGGACGGGCCGTTCAGTATCGGCCTGAACGAGGTGCAGATCGGCATGACCATGCACCACGCCGGCATCGAGCTGGCCCGTGATCGCCTGCGCAAATCGGCGTTTCACCGCTCGGTAATCAATGGCGAGATGTTCAATCCGCAGACGGCAGTGGATGCCGGCTTCCTCGACAAGGTGGTAGCGGCCGAAGAGTTGCAAAGTGCCGCCCTGGAAGCGGCGCGGCAGTTGAAGAAAATCAACATGAGCGCTCACAAGAACACCAAGCTGAAAGTGCGCAAGGCCCTGCTGGAGACCCTGGACAGTGCGATTTTGCTGGATCAGGAACATATGGGCTGAGGTCCCAGGACCGGCATAACCCCGTGGTCAGGGAGCTTGCTCCCGCCGGGCTGCGCAGCAGCGCGATAAGGCCTTAGCAGATCCGGCCTGAAATATCGTGCTTGCTGATCTTAGGGCTACTTTGCAGCCCAGCGGGAGCAAGCTCCCTCGCCACGGGACAAGCGTTTAACCGAGTGAACCGCCCCCCGGCGTCGGCATTTCCTACAAGCAACGTATAAAAACTAGCGGCCGCTCTAGTCCGCTTCCGACACGCTATTGCGAAACATACGCTTAAACATCGTCCATCTCCTACCTCTATAGGGACAATTGCCGAAAACAGTGCACATTCGTACACTGCGCCACCTTTTGTCCCAATGGGGCCTGTAGATGCTGTTTGTACTGCGTATGTCGTTGATGGGCCTGCACTTTGTATTGGCGGGCGTGCTGGGAATCATCCTGGGTCTATGCCGACCGTTCAATCCGGACAACAGCCGTTTATGCGCAAGGCTGTACGCGCTGCCCGCCATGTGGATTTTGCGCCTGCGGGTAAAGGCCGACGTCGGCACGTTGCAAAATATGCCCGATAACTGCGTGGTCATCGCCAACCACCAGTCCAACTATGATTTGTTCGTGTTCGGCAACGTGGTGCCGCGCCGTACCGTGTGCATCGGCAAGAAAAGCCTGAAATGGGTGCCGCTGTTCGGGCAATTGTTCTGGCTGTCCGGCAACGTATTGATCGACCGTGGTAATGCGATCAAGGCACGCCGGTCGATGTTGACCACCACGCACACCCTGCAACATGAGGACACCTCTATCTGGGTGTTCCCTGAAGGGACGCGTAATCTTGGTGGAGAATTGTTGCCGTTCAAGAAAGGCGCCTTCCAGATGGCGATTGCCGCCGGCGTGCCGATTGTTCCGGTGTGTGCCAGCAATTACATCAAGCATATGCGACTCAATCGCTGGCGCAGCGGCGACATTCTCATACGCTCGTTGCCGGCTATTCCTACGGCGGGGCTGACCATGGATGACATGCCCCAGCTCATGGCCCGATGCCGCGAGCAAATGCGTGAGTGTATCGAGTCAATGGATCGGCAGTTGCAACCTGTCTGAATACCCCCCCAACACCCTCTTGTGGCGAGGGGATTTATCCCCGTTGGGCTGCGCAGCAGCCCTGAAAGCTGACGACTCGAAGTATCAGGCAGATCAAGTTGGCTGTGTTGGGCTGCTTCGCAGCCCAACGGGGGATAAATTCCCTCGCCACAAGTACTGCGCTCCAGCCTGAGATCGACGAACTCCAGAGATTCTGCTGACTCTCAAGCAGCAGGGCACGCTAAGCTGAACCGTGCCTGTCACTGCCATTTTCCAAGAAGAAGTGAATCACCACTATGGGTAGAGTCGTTGCTGCTGCGGTTTACAGCGCCGGTAAGAAAGTCACCAATATCACCCTCGAAGAAGG
This sequence comes from Pseudomonas sp. SMN5, assembly GCF_052041925.1. Taxonomy (NCBI): domain Bacteria; kingdom Pseudomonadati; phylum Pseudomonadota; class Gammaproteobacteria; order Pseudomonadales; family Pseudomonadaceae; genus Pseudomonas; species Pseudomonas sp. SMN5. The sequence continues at coordinate 192,136 of NZ_JBKGGX010000011.1, read as the reverse complement.
CAGCGCCTGGGCTGCCAAACCCGGACATTTTGTCTGGATCGGCCTCGAAGAACCCAGCGCCCACGAGCTGACCACCCTGCAGCGCCAGTTCAACCTGCATGAACTGGCGATCGAAGACGCGATGGAGAAGCACAGCCGTCCCAAGCTGGAAACCTTTGGCGACGCGCTATTCATCGTCACGTATTCGCCGATCCGCGAGGACGGCAAACTGCAATTCATCGAAACCCATATCTTCGCTGGCAAGGGCTACATCATCACCGCCCGCAATGGCCACTCCGCGTCCTACGCCTATGTCCGACAACGCTGTGAGGCGCGTCCGCTTCTGCTTGAGCATGGGGAAGATTTCGTGCTCTATGCCATTCTCGATTTCGTCATTGAAAACTACCAGCCAGTGGGCGAAGCCATTCATGCCGAGATCGATGAGCTGGAGCGCCACGTGCTGTGCAGCGCCTTGAACGAACGGGACATCCAGAACCTGCACAGTTTGCGCCGGGATGTGCTGCGCCTGCGCCGCTATGCGGCGCCGATGGTGGAGATCAGCGAAGAATTGCAGAAGCTGAGCTTCCCCTTTATCGACAAGAACATGCGTCCGTATTTTCGCGACGTGCAAATTCATGTCACGCGGCAGATGGAAGACCTGGCGACCCTGGCGGACATCGCCAGCCAGACCATTGAAGTCGGTGTGCTGCTCGAAGCGTCACGCCAGAGCGTGGTGCAGCGTAAATTTGCGGCGTGGGCGGCGATCCTGGCATTTCCGACAGCGGTTGCCGGGATCTATGGGATGAATTTCCAGAATATGCCGGAGTTGAGCTGGCACTATGGCTATTTCATGGTGCTGGGGGTGATCACTGTGGGATGCACCGCGCTGTGGGCCAGTTTCAAGCGGTCGGGGTGGTTGTAGGGTGGATGGCTATCCTGTGGGAGATTCGTCAGCCGCTATCGCGAGCAGGCTCGCTCCCACAGGGGAGTCCGGTTTGTTCAGGCCTGTGGTTGGTGGGCGACAAAGCGCATCATCCACTCCGCTACGGTCGCGCCGTGATGCTCCTGATCGAGACTGGCCATGCCTTGGCTGTAGATCTGTTCGCCGAGGTGCTGCTGGCGGATCTCCAGCAAGGCCCGGGAATAATCGTGGATGAATTCCGGATGCCCCTGGAAGCACAACACCTGGTCGTTGATATGGTAGGCGGCGAACGGGCAGAAATCGCTGGAGGCGATGACCGTGGCATTTTCGGGTAACTCGGTGACCTGGTCCTGATGGCTGATCAGCAGTGTCAGTTCTTCCATCACCGGGCTCATCCATGGCGCCTTGGCGGCCATTTTATAGCGATGGGTGCCCACGCCCCAGCCTTGACTCGCGCGCTCGGTCTTGCCGCCCAGCAGCAGCGCCAGTAATTGATGGCCGAAGCACACACCCAACAGTTTGTCGCCCCGCTGGTAGCGCTCGAGCAAGTAGGTCTTGAGGGTTTGAATCCACGGGTCGCTGCCGAAGGAGTCGGCCTTGCTGCCGGTAATCAGATAGGCGTCGAACTGTTCGTCATCGCTGGGGTAGTGCCCTTGCATCACGTTGTACACGACAAATTGCGCCGCGACAGGCTGTTGGGAAAACAGCCGCTGGAACATCTGCCCGTAACCCTGATATTGATCGACCAGTTCAGGACGCAGAATATCGGTTTCCAAAATGCAGATGCGTAGCGACATAAAAAATACCTGACACGATGATGGGAATATTGCACACCCCAGAGCCTGCCCTGAAACACGGTCCCAAGGCAAGCCCCCTCCCCAGCGGTCAGAACAGTTCCTGCCTCGCAGCCTTCTCCACCAACAAGGCCGGCGGCAAGAAACGCTCGCCGTATTGCTCGGCCAGGTACTGGGCCCGGGCGATGAAGTCCCGCAGGCCGTATTGGTTGATGAATTGCAACGCGCCACCGGTCCAGGCCGCAAAGCCGATGCCGAAGATCGAGCCGACGTTGGCATCGGCTGTGGACAAGAGCACGCCCTCCTCCACGCAGCGCACGGTTTCCAGGGCCTGGATAAACAGCAGCCGATCACGGATATCCTGCGCTGCGATTTGCCCATCAGCCTTCTCGAACCGGCTCTTGAGCGCCGGCCACAGGTGTTTTTGCCCATTGGCCGGATAGTCATAGAATCCCGCGCCCGCTGCCTTGCCTGGGCGCTTGTATTCATTGAGCAGCAAGTCGATCACCGCGAACGCCGGGTGTACGACCGGCAGTTTACCTTCTGCCTGTAAGTCCTTGGCTGTTTGCGTGCGGATATGGCTCATCAGGCTGAGTGAGACTTCATCAGAGACCGCCAGAGGCCCGACCGGCATCCCGGCCTTGCGCGCCTCGGTCTCGATCATCGGTGCGCTGACCCCCTCGCCGAGCATGGCGATGCCTTCGTTGATGAAGGTGCCGAAGACCCGCGAGGTAAAGAAGCCTCGGTTGTCATTCACCACGATGGGCGTCTTGTTGATCTGCAGGACAAAATCGAACCCGCGGGCCAGCGTCTCATCGCTGGTATGGGCGCCCTTGATGATTTCCACCAGGGGCATCTTTTCCACCGGACTGAAGAAATGCAGGCCGATGAACCGGGTCGGGTCAGCCATGGCCGTGGCCAGGCCAGTGATGGGCAGGGTCGAGGTGTTGGAAGCGATCACCGCCTCAGGGCCCGCTATCGCTTCGGCGGCGGCCGATACCTTCCCTTTCAGGGCACGATCCTCAAACACCGCTTCGATGATCATGTCACAGCCGACCAGGTCCGCGTTGCTGTCGGTGGGGTGAATGCGCGACAGGATGGCTTCGCGTTGTTCGGTGCTGAACCGGCCGCGGGCGACCTGTTTATCCAATAGCGCTGCCGAACGCGCCTTGCCTTTCTCGGCGACGGCCAGATCGACGTCCTTGAGCACCACCTCGATACCAGCCGCCACGCAGCCATAGGCAATGCCGGCCCCCATCATGCCTGCGCCAAGGATGCCGACTTTCTTTGTCAGAAACGGCGCCGGCCCCTGTGGGCGAGAACCGCCGGCCTTGATCTCGTTGAGCTGGAACCAGAACGTGCCGATCAGGTTCTTCGCCACCTGGCCTGTGGTCAATTCGGTGAAATAACGGGTCTCGATCAGGTGCGCGGTGTCGAAATCCACCTGGGCGCCTTCTACGGCTGCGCAAAGGATTTTCTCCGGAGCCGGCAGGCAACCCTGGGTCTTGTGACGCAGTATGGAAGGTGCGATGGCCAGCATCTGCGCCACCTTCGGGTCGGATGGACCGCCGCCCGGGATCCGGTAGCCTTTGGTATCCCAAGGCTGCACGACACTTGGATTAGCCAGGATCCAGGCCCGGGCCTTGGCCAGCAGCTCATCACGATCTCGCGCCAGCTCATTCACCAGCCCCGCCTGCAGCGCCTGTTGCGGGCCGACCTTCCTGCCCTCGAGCAGATAGGGCAAGGCTTTTTCCAGCCCGAGCAACCGCACCATGCGCACCACCCCGCCGCCGCCCGGAAGCAGGCCCAAGGTGACTTCCGGCAGGCCCATCTGCACCGACGGCTGGTCCAGCGCCACACGATGATGACACGCCAGGCAAATCTCCCAGCCGCCGCCCAAAGCCGCGCCGTTAATCGCCGCCACCACGGGCTTGCCCAGGGATTCCAGAGCACGCAGTTGCGCCTTCAGGCCCAGGACCATCTGATAGAACGCCTGCGCCTCGGGCTTGCCGACCTTGACCAGCTCATTGAGATCACCACCGGCAAAGAAGGTCTTCTTGGCTGAGGTGATGATCACACCGGCAATTGAGTCCTTTTCTGCCTGCAAGCGAGCGACGCAGGCCGCCATGGCCTCGCGGTAGACCGCATTCATGGTATTGGCGCTCTGCCCCGGCATGTCGAACGTCAGAACAACAATGCGGTCCTGGTCGATTTCATAACGAATGGCGTCGGTCATCAAAATTGCTTCCTTCAAGTCGGGGCTCAGAGGCGTTCGATAATGGTGGCGATGCCCATGCCGCCGCCGACACAGAGCGTCGCCAGGCCATAACGCAGGCCACGCACTTCCATTTCATCGAGTAGCGTGCCAAGAATCGCGCATCCCGTAGCGCCCAGGGGATGGCCCAGGGCGATGGAGCCGCCGTTGACATTGACCTTGCCGGGGTCGATGGCCATGTCCTTGATGAACTTGAGCACAACCGAGGCAAAGGCTTCGTTGACCTCGAACAGGTCGATGTCGTCCACCCGCAGCCCGGCCTTGGCCAATGCCTTGCGCGTGGCGGGCGCCGGGCCGGTGAGCATGATGGTCGGGTCGGTGCTCGTGACGGCCGTGGCGACGACTCGCGCCCGGGGTTGCAGGCCCAGCGCACGGCCCTTGGCTTCGGAGCCGATCAGCATCAGTGCTGCACCGTCGACGATGCCGGAGCTATTGCCAGGCGTGTGCACATGATCGATCCGTTCGACATGGCTGTAGACTCGCAACGCCGTGCCGTCGAACCCCATCTGGCCCATGGCTTCGAAACTCGGCTTGAGCTTGCCCAGGCCCTCTAGCGAAGCGTCGGCGCGTATGAACTCATCGTGGTCCAGCAGCACGATGCCATTCTGGTCCCGTACGGCGACCAGGGATTTGTCGAATGATCCATCGGCCCGGGCGCGTGCGGCTTTCTGTTGGGAGCGCAATGCATAGGTATCGACATCCTCGCGGCTGAACCCTTCCAGGGTGGCGATCAGGTCGGCACCGATGCCTTGGGGAATGAAATGACCGTGCAGGTTGGATTGCGGATCCAGTGCCCATGCGCCGCCATCGCTGCCCATGGGCACCCGGGACATGGATTCGACGCCGCCGGCAACCACCAGGTCCTCGAAGCCGGAGCGGACTTTCATCGCCGCCAGGTTCACCGCCTCCAGGCCCGAGGCGCAGAACCGGTTGAGCTGCACGCCCGCGACACACACGTCCCAGTCGGCCAGCAGCGCCGCGGTCTTGGCGATATCGGCGCCCTGCTCACCCACCGGTGTTACACAACCAAGCACAATGTCGTCGACCTGGCTGGTGTCCAGGTCCATCCGCTGCTGCAAGGCACTGAGCAGACCGCCCGCCAGGCTCACCGGCTTGACGCTATGTAGCGCGCCATCAGGCTTGCCCCGGCCACGGGGTGTGCGCAGCGCATCGAAAATCAAAGCTTGGGTCATGGCGTCCTCGAACCTGGGTAATCCAATGCGTTCACCATAAGCCCAGCGGCGCTGGATTCAATGACCACAGTGCTCAATGACGTTGACGGCCACGCTCAGACGAACGGTAGCGAGCTATCGGGTTAACCGTTTCAGGAGGGCGAGCTGTCTAGCAAACGGGCCTCCACGTAGCTGGCAATAGGCCTCATGCCGTTTTGATAGTAAATAGTCTGATGTTGATGTGAATTGGTTCTAAGTCAATGCGGCTGCGGCCCCTAATGTATTCCTAGTACAAGAACAGTCGTCGGGTTTTGCCGGGGCGCTTGTCGAACAGGAAGTGCAACGCCAGCCATCATGGATATGCAGGCTGGCCTCAGGAAATAACAATAAAGGCGGGTCAGCCATGTTCAAACATTCGAAAGTTCGTCAAGCCGGACTCATTCTCTTTGCCACGACGCTGCTGTTGATTTTGCCAAATATCCCTAAGGTGATCGGCTGAACCCTGCGCGTGGGCGCCTGCATCAATGATTTGTGTGCTTCCAGAAAATTTCGCGGGTCCGCTGTTCGAGCCGAGGTGGCTGTGCCAACCTTTGCGGCACTCCCAAGACATGGAAGGCACACCACTTGAAAGCTCTCATCGTGTTCGGGGCGCTGCTGCTCAGCACGCCCTTGTCCGCCGCGCAGCTGGTCATGGAGCTGGGCGCGAATACGCGTACCTGGCAAACCGAGGAACTGCTCAAGCATCCTGAAGCCCGAACGGTCCAGGTTGATGATGACGTTTCCTACAAGAAGCCGATGACCTATCGCGCCGTGCCGCTGACGGCACTGCTGGCGGGCGTCCAGCCGGACGAACATCTGCAAGCGATTGCACTGGACGGCTTCGCCGCCGAGATGCCTGCTGCGCCGCTGCTGAACAAGAATGGCTCCCGCGCCTGGCTGGCGATCGAGGACCCGGCCAAACCCTGGCCATCGCTCGGCGAGGGCAAGCAAAGCGCCGGGCCGTTCTATCTGGTCTGGACCGATCCCCAGGCGGGGCATATCGGCCCGGAACAATGGCCTTACGCCGTAGCGAGCATCAAGCGTTTGTCCGGCGTCGCTGAACGCTTCCCTGCCCTGCTGCCGGCCCCCAGCCTGACGAAGGACGACCCGGTCAACAAAGGCTTTGCGTTGTTTCAGAAAAACTGCCTGGCGTGCCACCGGCTCAATGGTGCTGGCGACGCACAATTCGGTCCCGACCTGAACGTACCGTTCAACCCGACCGAGTACTTCTCCGGTGACTTCCTCAAGCGCTATATCCGCGATCCGCAAGGCCTGCGCCATTGGCCCCAAGGCAAGATGCCAGGGTTTTCGGAAGCCGTGCTGCCGGATGCCGAGCTGGATCTGCTGGTGGGATATTTGAAGCACATGGCCGGGCGCAAGCAGCCGCTGGGTCAATGACCATGCACCATACAACTATTGCTGCTGCACCTTGATCACCGGAGCCGGTGCCTCGACCACCCTGGCATGCATCTGCTCATAACCTCCGCCACGGCGCATGCCACGCACCGGACAGGCATCAAGGTAATCCAGGCCCACGGCCAGTTTGAGGTGCCGCTCCGGGCGTGCGAGCTGGTTGGTCACGTCGAAGCTGTACCAGGCGTCATCGAGCCAGGCTTCAGCCCAGGCGTGGCTGGCCAGGTGTTCGCTCTGCTCGTTGAACAAATAGCCTGACACGTACCGCGCCGGCACACCCAGGCTGCGGGCGCAAGCCAGGAATGCGTGGGCATGGTCCTGACAGATTCCGCGACGTCCGGCAAAAGCCTGGACGGCACTGGTCTCGACGTCAGTGACGCCGGGGGTGTAGACCATGTGCTGGTTGAGCCCATGCATCAGGTCGATGAGCGCCGTACGATCGCGACGCCGTTTGCATTGCTGATTGGCGAAATCCCGAAGGGCATCGTCTGCCTCGGTCAGTCGGGTAAAGCGCAGGAATGGCAGCGCCGACTGGCTTTCATGCTCGGCTTCGCGGGACGGATCGATATCCACCTGCCCTCGGGCTCCGATAATGACCGTCTCGTGAGGTTCGTCCAGGGTCAGTACGTGCAGGATGTTGCCGAACGGATCCAGTTGCGCCCGTACCGGTCGCGGCAGGTCGAGTTGCCAACTCAGCACATGCTGGCGCTCGCTGTCGTGGGGCGTCAGGCGCAGGTACTGGATGCTGGCGCGAACCTGGTCTTCATAGTGGTAGGCCGTTTCATGGCTGATCGAGAGTCTCATATGACCTCCAGGTAGGAGCTGTGGATGGCATTGCCCAGTTCGCGGACCAACGGGATGAATTCGGTGAGCCAGGCGTGCAGGCCACCGTCGAGTATTTCGTCGATGCCGGTGTAGCGCAGGCGCGCGTCCATTTCTGCAGCCAGGCGTTGGGCCTGTCGGCCATTGGTGCCCGGCAGGCTCGCGAGGATCTGGTCGATTTCTTCGGTGCAGGCACGCAGCGAGCGCGGTACGTCGGCACGCAACAGCAACAGTTGCGCCACATGACGGGCACCGGGAGCGTCGCGGTAGATCTCCGTGTAGGCCTCGAAGGAGGACAAGGCCCGTAGCAAGGCGCTCCACTGGTAATACGCGTGGGCCGTGCCGTCGCTGACGGCGTCGGCCTGGTCGCCGGCCATTTCGTAGCGGGCGTCGAGCAGGCGAAGGGTGTTGTCGGCCCTTTCGATGAAGGTCCCCAGGCGAATGAACCTGAACGCGTCGTTACGCATGATCGTGCCGTAGGTCGCGCCTCGGAACAGGTGCGAGCGTTCCTTGATCCACTCGCAGAAACGGCTCATGCCGTAGCGATTCAAGCCTTGCCCGGCAATCTCGCGTATTTCCAGCCAGGTGGCATTGATGTTTTCCCACATGTCGGCGGTGATTCGCCCCCGGACGGCATGGGCACTGGCTCGCGCAGCGCCCAGACAGCTATAGATGCTGGCCGGGTTGGCGGCCTCCAAAGCAAAGAATTGCAGCAGCCGCTCGGCGTGCAGGTCGCCATGTCGTTCGCGGTAGTCTTCCAGCGTGCCGGTAATCAATAGCGGCATCGCCAGTTCGTGGAGGCCGTCGCCGCGCCCGTCCTGGGGCATCAGCGATAGCGAGTAGCTGACGTCGAGCATGCGTGCGAGGTTTTCTGCACGCTCCAGGTAACGCGACATCCAGTACAGGTCAGAGGCGGTTCTACTCAGCATTGCTTGCTTCCTTCAATCCTCGACCACCCAGGTATCCTTGGTGCCGCCACCTTGGGATGAGTTGACCACCAACGAGCCTTCGCGCAACGCCACCCGGGTCAGGCCGCCAGGCACCACCCGGGTTTCCCGGCCCGCCAGCACGAACGGACGCAGGTCGATATGGCGCGGGGCAATGCCGTTCTCGACGAAGGTCGGGCATGTCGAAAGTGACAGCGTCGGCTGGGCGATGTAGGCGTGTGGCTTGGCCTTGATCCGCTCGCGGAAGGCATCGATCTGCTCTGTAGTCGCGGCAGGTCCCACCAGCATGCCGTAGCCGCCGGAGCCCTGGGTTTCCTTGACCACCAGACTCGGAAGATTCGCCAGCACGTGGGAAAGTTCAGAGCGATTGCGGCACTGCCAGGTCGGAACGTTCTGCAGGATCGGCTCCTCGTCCAGGTAGAAACGGATCATGTCGGTGACAAATGGATACACCGACTTGTCGTCCGCCACGCCGGTGCCGATGGCATTGGCGAGCACTACGTTGCCGGAGCGGTAGGACGCCAACAGCCCCGGCACCCCGAGCATCGACTGCGGATTGAAGGCCAGTGGATCGAGGAAGGCGTCGTCCAGGCGACGGTAAATCACATCCACTGCTTTCGGCCCGTCGGTGGTGCGCATGAACACCTTGTCATCGCGCACGAACAGGTCGGCCCCCTCCACCAGCTCCACGCCCATCTCACGGGCCAGGAAGGCATGTTCGAAGAACGCGCTGTTGAAGCGCCCCGGGGTGAGCACCACGACGCTGGGGTCATCCAACGCACTGGCGCTTCTCAGGGTATCGAGCAGCAGGTTCGGATAATGGTCGATCGGCGCGATGCGCTGGGCGGAGAACAACTCGGGAAACAGGCGCATCATCATCTTGCGGTCTTCAAGCATGTAGCTGACGCCGCTGGGGGTACGCAGATTGTCTTCCAGCACGTAGTACGTGCCATCGCCATCGCGCACCAGGTCGACCCCGCAAACGTGCGCGTAGACGTCCCGGTGCAGATCCAGCCCCTGCATCGCCAGTTGGTATTGCTCGTTGGCCAGCACCTGTTCCGCCGGTATGACCCCGGCGCGGATGATCCGTTGCTCGTGGTAGAGGTCGGCCAGGAACATGTTCAGTGCCTTGACCCGCTGGATACAGCCGCGCTCGACCACCCGCCATTCGCTGGCGGGGATACTGCGCGGGATGGTATCGAACGGGATCAGGCGCTCCGTGCCCTGCTCGTCCCCGTAGAGCGTGAAGGTAATGCCGGCGCGATGGAACAACAGGTCGGCTTCGCGCCTGCGTTGGGCCAGCAGTTCATCAGGCGTCTCGGCCAGCCAGCGGGCAAAGGCCCGGTAATGCGGACGGACCTGGCCGTCGGCATCGTACATTTCATCAAAACCCGCGCGGATCATGCCGTACTCCTTGTCACCCTGGCAGTAGGCATCGCAAGGCCCGTGCCATCGGCATAAACGCTTTATGATCAACGGGTTGGATTTTTTAGTGATCGGCTATGCACCCTTGTCGTGCAGCCAATGTCCCACTCCGCCGCCGCCCCGCTTCATTACGACGCAGGGAGTCGCTTCCCTGAGCATAGTCATGGAAAAGCCATGCAGGCGGATTTGGATACAGTTAGCTACAAAAGCTGGGCTTACCCAATGGCGGTGAGGAGTTAAGACGGTGTTGGCGGTGCGGTCGTCATCGCGAGCAGGCTCGCTCCCACAAGGTAATCCTCAAGGCTCACCTCTCAGCGGCGATGACCTGACGCCAATGAAAACGGCCGACCCGACGGTCAGCCGTTGCAGTATGGCGGTAGGGGAACATCAAGCCTGCAGGCGCCGGATCTCCTGCTTGACACCCCAGCCTTCGATGACCCCACCCAAGGGTTCGACGACGGCTTCGAAGTCTTGCTCAAAGTCTCCAATATCATCGTAGGTAGCGTACATCACCCGGCTCAATTCCAATGACCAGGCACCATCGTCCCGTGCACTGATCTGTGCATTCAGCGATTCACCCCGGAAATGCCCCGCCGCCCTGCGCGCCCGCTCCTCGTCCGGGAAAATGGCGTAGAACTCAATGGGATGGAATCTGGAAAAATCGAAACCGCCTTCTTTCATGCGGCGCAACACGCTGGTGCTGATGTCTTCTTGATAGGCTGTGCTCATGAAACGTCCTCCTGAAACGCAATGGATAGACTTTCCTTCTTCCCGGACGTGCGGCCGCAGGGCTGCACGTGGTACGGCATCAAATGACCGTCGGGACACAAGCATGTAGCTGACAAGACCGGACCTTGGCGATCCTCTTCGCTGATCTCAATTGCAGAGTAGCCGCAAGTGATCGCCGCTGCCAAGCGAGGCCAGCCAGGGTTTTCATGAAATCGGTGTAATGCTGATGATCTCGATGCTGTGCTGAGTCTTCAGGTTCTTGACCGTAGGCTCTTCGGTCCGCCCTTCAAGATCGTTGAGGTCCAGCTTGGCGGGTACGGGCAACAGCCTTTCGCGAATCAATTGTGCAGCCTGTTCCATGGTGGGCTCCTGCTCATAGTCGAACTGCTCGGCGATGGCTTCGCCGTGATCATCCACGAAAGTGATTTCCCACTTCTGCATCGGTGTCTCCTCGATCAATTCAGGGCCTGGCTTACCTCTATCTCGACATTGAGCGCTGATTATTCGTTCCGCCGAATTGGCGGACGGCAAACATGAAAAGACCGCCTCGCGGGCGGTCTCGAAGACTGACTTGGCCGTTTATTTTTCGGCACGTTCCTTCAGCTCTTTCAGAGTGTTGAACGGGGCATCCACGACAAACTTGTTAGCCAGCCAGGACGGTACATCGCCACCCGGCTCGGTATGGACCTGATAGGTCACTTCGATCTGGTCGGCGCCCTTGGGTACGAATTTCCAGAACCCGTCGACCTGAGTCACCCGCACGAATCCCTTCTCCTCCGGCAAGTAGGTCGGTACGCCTTTGAGGTGGCGGGTGAGGCTGCCATCGACGCCCTGTTCAGTGGTGACTTCCAGCACCGAGTCTCGGGAGGTGACCGGCCAAGGCGTGTTGAATTGAGTGTAGGTCCAGCTCTTGTCACCTTCGTGCTTGAGCAGCTTCTGGCTCTTGCACTCATGAATCCAGGCACAGGCGCCGGGCACGTCTTCTTGCAGGGCCCGCAGTTTTTCCATGGTGGTCTTCATGACCGTCACGCCACGGTAAGCCTTGTACTTGGAGCCGGGCACTTCAGTGAGAGAGACCTTGATACCGTCCTTTTCCTTCGCGACCTGCCAGTCTTCTGCCTGGGCAGTGGCCGTCGCCAATAGCACGGTCATCCCACACAACACAGCCATACGATGCAGCGAACCCATAATCTTTTCCTTATTGTCCAAGTTCGATCATTCAATCGCGGTCATTGATCATCATGCCGCCGTGACTTGCTCCCACCAGCCGATCAGCCGGATGGCTTCTTCACTGCCGCTGCCACAGACCTCGACGTCGGCCTCGAATGCAGAGCACACCGCTGGACGCTCTGGCTGGCCAAAAATCCGACACATGTTATCGACCGACAACTGAACGCAACGTTCTCCCGCCGGCTTGCCTTGTGGCATCCCGGGAATCGGCGAGCTGATGGAAGGGGCGATGCAACAGGCGCCACAGCCTTCACGGCATTTCATGACGACGACATCCTCACGACAGGTAGTGGTTAGTAACGGGACACAGAGTAACGGCTAAAACACCCGTTTTAAATTACCGTCCGAGTGTTTTTTCGCCTTGGACCGGATGACCGAACAGTCAATAACGAGCTGCACTCAAACGAAGACTTACTGCTTGAACTCGAAATCCAGCGCGGCGCCTTCCACCTCGTTGCGCTCCTGATTGCGCAACGGCAGCTGCATCTCGTTGCTCAGCAGCCGACCGTTGAGCTGGAACGGCCCGGGCTTCTGATCAAACATGGACGGCAATAAGGGTTCACGCTTGGGCAAGGGCACTTTACCCGGCGGCTCAAGGTCTTCGACCATATCATGGGGCAGGCTCAAGTCCAGCTTGGCCGGCGGCAGTGGGGTCTTGGCGACCTCGCGGGCGGACTTACTCTTGGAGGCGATGGGCGCGCGTTTCTTTTTGGAAACGGTTTTCTTGGCTGGCGTCTTCTTGGCCGTAGCCGCTTTTTTTGGCGTCTCTTTCGTGGCGCTGGCGGTCGGTTTTTCCTGCGCTGCAGCGGCCGAGACACCTGCGCAATGGAAGGTAGTCAACAGACCGATCAAAACCCAGGCAGCAGGAGCAATGGCTTTCATAAATACAACGGCAGTCATGACAGAGAAGCCCATGCTCGCCTGATAATGACGCGCTGACAAGCACCTCAGGCTAAGCCGCTGATTCTTAAAAAATTCCGTTCGCCGTCTCTTGGCACAACTGGGTAGCCAGCAACCCCAACGTCATCAGCGCCCGCTCTGCCTCGCGATTCCAGGGTATGCCGCAGTTCAAGCGGATACAGTGGTTGAACTGTTCGGTGTTACTGAAAATCAGCCCGGGCGCAATGCTGATGCCCTGCTGCAACGCCCGCACATGCAGTTCCTGGGTGTTGACCCGCCCCGGCAGGCTGACCCACAGGATGAAGCCCCCGGTAGGACGACTCATCTGGGTGCCTTCAGGGAAATACTGCTGCACCGCCAGCTGGAAAGCGCTGAGGTTCTTGCGGTACTCCTGACGGATATAGCGCAGGTGCCGATCATAGCCGCCATTTTCCAGATACGCCGCAATGCCCATCTGCGTGACGCTGCACGCCGAGTGCGTGCTGAAAGTCTGGAGCCGCTGGATCTCCTGCTGGAATTTGCCCGCAATCATCCACCCGATGCGCACACCCGGCGACAAGGTCTTGGAAAAGCTCGAACAGTAGATGACCCGGTCCAGTCGGTCGTAGGCCTTGAGGGCCTTGGTGCGCCCCTGTTCGAACATCAGCTCGCCATAGATGTCATCCTCGACGATCTGGATGTCGAAGTCCGAGGCCAGGCGCAACAACTGTTTCTGCCGCTCTTCCGGCATGGTGCCGCCAAGGGGATTACTCAGTCGTGTGGTCAGCACCAGCGCCTTGATCGACCATTGGTTGGCGGCCAGCTGCAGCGCCTCAAGGCTCATGCCGGTGACCGGATCGCTGGGGATCTCGATAACCTTCAGGCCCAGCAGGTCGGCCAGTTGCAGCAAACCGTAGTACGTAGGTGACTCGGCCGCGATCAGGTCTCCGGGCCGGGTCAGCACGCGCAGCGACATTTGCAGGGCGTCGACGCAGCCGTGGGTGATCACCACTTCGGAAGGGTCCACCACCACACCCGCATCGCGCATGCGAATCGCCACCTGGCGCCGCAACGGCTCGAAGCCCGGGCTGAACATGTAGCTGAACGCCCGCGGACTGTGGAAGCGGGTGACCTTGGCCAATTGCTGATGCAATGCCCGCACCGGCAGATAATCGACGCTCGGCACCGCTGCGCCCAGGGGAAACACCCCTTCGCGTCGCGATTCGACCAGGACCTGCTGAATGATGCTGCTGCGTGTCACCAGCCCCGGACGTTCGACCCGTGCAATGTCCGGCGTCGGCGCCGTCAGGGCCGGTGTCTGGTGCACGTAGTAGCCCGATTGCGGCCGTGCGCGAATCAGCCCCTGGTCCTCAAGGTTCGCGTAGGCCTGCAACACCGTGGCATGGCTGACGTTGAGCTGCGAACTCATCTTGCGCACCGAAGGTACACGCTCGCCGGGCTGGTACACACCACGCCGGATGTCTTCAGCCAACTGTTGCGCAATACGTTGATAGAGCAGGAGATTGGTCATGACACAGCACTCGATTTCACGGGCATTTTATTCTTGTAGGAAACGATACCGGAACAGTTTAGAAGTGTACTGGGACAGTTGCCAGATTACTCGACCGTACAGTGCAGTGACAGCCCCAACTGTATCGATTGTCCAACGGGCAGATCGAAAAAAACCCGGCGCCGTCAAAGGGGCCGGGTTTTCCAGTGACGCGTCCCTCAGCGGGCCGCGCCGAGCTGGCCCTTTTCGTCAGAAAAGACGATTTCAACGCGGCGGTTCTGCGCCCGACCACGCTCGGTAGCGTTGACGTCTACCGGATATTCATCACCGTAGCCTTCGACCTGGATACGCTCCTCATCGATCCCCAGGTCCACCAGCACATCTGCCACTGCTTGCGCGCGGTCACGGGACAGCTTGAGATTCTCCTGCTTGCCCCCGGTGCTGTCGGTATATCCCTCGATACGCACGACGCGCTTGGGATTGAGTTGCAGGAATTGGACGATCTTGAGCACGACCCGGTTCGCCGAGTTCTTCAACTCGGCTTCGCCGGTGTCGAACAGGACGTCGCCGAGGGTCATCACCAAGCCGCGATCGGTCTGGGTGGTGGCCATCGCCATGATCTGTTCTTCGAGCCACTTGCCCTGCTGCTGCACGCTCAGCAGCTTTGATTCACGCAAGGCCAACTGCAAGCGCTGACGCTCCAGCTCCAGCTTCGCCGCGCGTTCTTCGTTGAGCACCTGGTTGCTATGCTCCCGAGCGATCTCGCTGTAGCGCTGGCTCAGGTAGGCGTAATGCTGCACATCCTCGCCGCTGCCCCAGTAGGTCGACAAGCGATCGGCACGGGCCAGGGATTCGCCGGCACGTATCACGTCCCTGGGTGCGGCACGCAAGACATTGGCATCTTCCTTTACCTTCTGAAAGCTCGCACCGGCCTGTTCCAATGCTGCTTCGCTACGCTGACCGGCGCAGCCATACAAACCGCTCAATCCAACAAGTACCAGGCCGCCCAGCAAATAGGAGTGCTTCATTGAGCGTCCTCCCGCAGTTGCTTGCGCAGGCGCTTGATACGGGTATCGAGCACGTTCAGTTGCTCCTGACTCTTGAGCGTCAGCACTTTGGCTTCCGCCAGGCGTGCATCCAGTTCAGCCTGTTCGGCACGCATGCGGGCCTTTTTGTAGGATTCGTCGGCCATGTTCGACTGGGCCCGGGCGAACTTTTCCTCGGCCAGTTTCAATTCGGGTACTTCATCGGCATTGGCGCCCACGGCTCGGGCTTGTTCCAGCGCCCGTTCGGTCAGGCGGATCTGTTCATTCGGCGCCGGATCGGCTGCGCAACCCGCCAGAGCCAGAACGGCCAGGGCAGCGAAAAGAGGTCGAATAGTCACTAATGTTCCCTACTGTTTTGGGGCACCGACAGGTGGCTGCAACTGTGTTCTCCAACGCTCCAGATTGCGCTGCAACACAGCCTCCGTCAGGCCGGACGCGGCCAATTCTGTCATCTTTTGCGCCAGCTGTCCGCGTAACCATGGGTCATTGCAGGCGGAGTTATGGGAAACCGCGAGAAACAGCCCCGGTTTATCAACTGGCTGTGGTGCGGCTTGCAGGTCGTTGGCCATTCCCAGTGTCTGCGCCATTGCCAGGCCGGAATAGCGCCCGGCCAGGGCATATTCCACCTCCCCCAGCAGCAATTTCTGAAAGGCCTGGGTAAGGTTGGGCGTGCGGGTCAGGGACAATTGCTGCTCTGCAAAGACGCCAAATCCGGCAGTCATACGAGACTTTTCCGACAATGCGCCGGGATGACCATGAAGGTCCTCGGGTCGATTGATGACCAGTGTCGAATCCTTGCGGGTCCAGACCAGGTAATCGTTTTCCAGCAGCGGCGGATGGACGTAGTCCAGCGCTTCGAGACCGGCGCTGGTCAATGGCGCGTCGGTGAGCAGGTCCATGCGCCCGCTGCGCACTTCATCCAGGGCCTGGGCACGCTTGCCGGCATACAGCAGTTCAACCTTGATCCCCAGCTCCCCTGCCACTTTCTCCAGCAGATCGGCGCCAGCGCCGATCAGATGCTTGGGATCCTGCGGATCCTGCCAGAGGTACGGCGGCGCATCCGGACTGCCGGTGGCGACCAGGCGCTCACATTTGCCCGATGCCAGGACATCCGAAGACACCACGGGCAAGCCCAGTAGTAGCGACAGCGCAATGATGTAAAACCTGTCCATAACGATTCCTGTGCAGATACCGGCTGGAAGCGAATGTCGCTCCGTACGTGATGATCGCTGTTTCCAGAGGGAAATGTCACGGGCACAGCCGTTACCGGAAATACAAACTTAACTGAGTTGCTGCCACTCAGTCACCGGCCGAAACTTAACGTAATACCGAAAAACACCTCTGCGTATCGTCGCTCACCTATTCTGTAATCCTTGCCAACCAATCCTGATCACGGCCGGATTCTACGCACTGTCAACAATCAGAAACTTGAGGAAAAAGAATATGAGCTATTCCTATCTTGACGTTCGGGATTTCGGGGCTGTTGGTGATGGTGTAACCGACGACGCCCGAGCCTTCCAACAGTGTTCCGATGCTGCCTACCTCGAGAACAAAGCTATTTCGGCGTCGGGTCAGTTTCTAATAAAACAGCGAGTCATGATCTATACCGACGTCGATTTCACCCGCGCTCATTTGATCATGGACTCAGGTGGTATTGCGATCCTGGAACATCCGGATCAGCGCAAACAACAGACCTTGTCCGTAGCCAAAGGTGATTTTGTTCCGGCACGTCTGACTTATCTGGGCACAGACCTTAGTAGCACCCTGCCCAACGACACGATTGAGCAGTACGCCGAAAGCTTTGTCGTAGTATCCAGTGATGATATTTATATCTACCGCAACGGCGACCGCAATGCACCTCAGAAAAAAAGCACGGTCACGCTGATGACCAAGTATGGACGATTGGTCTACCCGTTGAGCTTTGACTACTCCAGGTCATCCACCGTAACGATCAAATTGCGCAAGCTTCCACGAAACAGGCTGAGGATCAAGGCACCCTCCATGGAAGTCCAGGGACCGGTCACATTCCCGATTTTTCAAGTGAGTCGCGACCTGGTTGAGGTAATCGGCCTTCGGTGCATCTGTAGAAACTTCGATGACACTTACTACGCGCTCACCAGTTGCAGCGATTGTTACGGTGTCTCCTTTCAGGGTGCCAATTTACCTGGATACGGATGGCCAGCTTACCAACCAGGCGTCTCGTCCAAAGCCATCTATGACGTGATTCTCAACAAGTGCTTGAACATCAGCTTCGCCAATATCTCGGGAAATACCGGCTGGAAAACCATTGACGGCAATAACGTACGGAACATCAGTGTCGTTGACTCCGAACTGGAAGCCTTCCACTGCCATTTCAATGCTCAGGACATTGAGGTCAGAAATTGCGTCTTCCATGGTAAAGGCTGTTCTTTTGGAACAGGCAGCGACGACTCGGTCATCCGCATACTTGATTGCAAGTTCATGACACGCTCCTGGAGCGCCTTGGGCATGCGAACCGACTATGGCGAACTACGAGGGACACTGGTCGTAGAAAACTGTACTTTCCAGTTCGTGGATAAAGCGCAGACACGAACTACGTGCATTCTCGTCCTGGAAGACAGCGCGATCCGATTGACGGATCAGCCTGAAACTTATGCCTTACCGTCAAACATTCTTATCAGAAATATAAAAATCTTCAGCAAGGAAGCCTGCGAATTAATCAGTTTTTCCACCGAGGATCACTACACTGCGCAGCGAAAACTACTGCCCCCCAGAAACATCAGTATCCAAGGTGTAGATGCTACGACAGCCCTGGGAGGCATCTCGTTCGACTATGCCTTCCTGCCATTCAATGGCGTTGACTCCGCAGTGGTCAATATCAGATTGGAAAACATAAGAATGCCACCGTCGCGAGGCTTTGTTTTGCGCGTAGGAGCAGCAGACATTCGCCAGAATAAAGTTCACTTCTGCTTGAAAGTGATCGATGCCGACGCCGTTTATGGCTTTCTGATGGGAAGCAAAAAGTCGGAAATCCATATTCGCGACTCCAGCGCCACTCGCCTCAGGTGCTATTGGGGTGGGCACGCCCAATTAAAGGTCTTGAGCCTCGACAATGTCCAGGTGAAGCTGGGAAGCAACTATAACGATAACGATATTTCGCTGGACACCCCGCAAGTGGGCTTTGTCAGCGTCGTTAACTGCGTCTTCGATGCGTCGGCCTATAAGGCAGCCACAGGACACACGTTGAGCCTGGGCGGCTCGACAGCTCATCGATCGGGCAATAACGTTGCGATTGACTGCCACGGCACCCATGACAGCGAGGACTTCAACAGCTTCGGAAGAAAGCCGATTATCCCTGGCCTGGGACGTCCTTCGAATTACACGGTTGGGCCCGACGGCCTGCTGGTCAAAAACTGGCCCTGAGGTGCGCCGCCGCACCTATCGAGCGGGCACAAAAAAGTCCGATGCCAATGATCTGGCATCGGACTTTTTGTGAAGGCGCCGGATTAGACCAGCTTCTCCAACTCGGGAACGGCTTCGAACAGATCCGCCACCAAGCCATAGTCGGCCACTTGGAAAATCGGCGCCTCTTCGTCCTTGTTGATCGCAACGATCACCTTGGAGTCTTTCATACCGGCCAAGTGCTGGATCGCGCCGGAGATACCGACGGCGATGTACAGCTGTGGCGCAACGATCTTGCCGGTCTGGCCGACCTGCATGTCGTTGGGTACGAAACCTGCGTCAACCGCTGCGCGGGAAGCGCCGACGGCAGCACCCAGCTTGTCGGCCAGGGCGTACAGGTGCTTGAAGTTGTCACCGTTCTGCATGCCACGGCCGCCGGAAACGACGATCTTGGCAGCGGTCAGTTCAGGACGATCGGACTTGGCCAGTTCTTCGTTGACGAAGCTGGAAGTGCCGGCGTCGTGGGCAGCGCCGACGGCTTCGACAGCGGCGGAACCACCTTCGGCTGCAACCGGGTCGAAACCGGTGGCGCGCACGGTGATGACCTTGACCGAAGCGGTCGATTGCACAGTGGCAATGGCGTTACCAGCGTAGATCGGGCGCTTGAAAGTGTCGGCGCTTTCTACCGAGATGATCTCGGAAATCTGATCGACGTCCAGCGCAGCGGCAACGCGCGGCAGGATGTTCTTGCCGTTGGACGTAGCGGCGGCCAGGATGTGGCTGTAGCCCTTGCCCAGCTCGGCTACCAGTGGGGCAACGTTCTCCGGCAACTGGTGCGCGTAAGCGGCGTTGTCGGCCGAGAGCACTTTAGCCACGCCAGCGATTTTCGCGGCGGCTTCGGCAACGGCACCAGCGCCCTGCCCGGCTACCAGGACATGGACATCACCGCCGATCTTGGCAGCGGCTGCAACAGTGTTCAGCGTGGCCGGAGCCAGCGCCTTGTTATCGTGTTCGGCGATTACGAGGATAGTCATGTTCAGATCACCTTCGCTTCGTTTTTCAGTTTCTCGACCAGTTCAGCCACCGACTTGACTTTGATGCCCGCACTGCGTGCAGCCGGCGCTTCGACTTTCAGGGTCTTGTTGGTGGAGGCGGTGGAAACGCCCAAAGCGTCAGGAGTCAGCACTTCAAGCGGCTTCTTCTTGGCCTTCATGATGTTTGGCAGGGACGCGTAGCGCGGCTCGTTCAAACGCAGGTCGGTGGTGACGATGGCTGGCAGTTTCAGGGAAACCGTCTGCGCGCCGCCGTCGATTTCGCGGGTCACGGCAACGCTGTCGCCACTGACTTCGACTTTCGAGGCGAACGTGCCCTGGCCGTAGCCGCTCAACGCAGCGAGCATCTGGCCGGTCTGGTTGTTGTCGCTGTCGATGGCTTGCTTGCCAAGGATCACCAGCTGTGGCTGTTCCTTGTCGACGACGGCCTTGAGCAGCTTGGCCACGGCCAGGGAAGTCAGGTCTTCGGCGGATTCGACGAGGATGGCGTGATCGGCACCCAGTGCCAGCGCGGTGCGCAGTTGTTCCTGGGCGGTGGTCGGGCCGATGGAGACGACGACGATCTCAGTCGCCACGCCTTTTTCTTTCAGGCGTACGGCTTCTTCTACGGCGATTTCGCAGAAAGGGTTCATCGACATCTTGACGTTGGCGAGGTCGACGCCGGAGTTGTCCGCCTTGACGCGAACCTTGACGTTATAGTCGACCACTCGTTTGACAGCTACAAGAACCTTCATGGATTCCTCGTTACTCTCCGGTGAAAAGAAAGTCGCCTAGGCGAACCTGGCGGTTGATGCTCATGGGCGCAAGGGCACCTCTAAAAACGCCGGCATGAACCACACATGACCCTGCTCACGGGAGTGAAGACCATTCGTCAGTGATGACCGATGAGTCATTCATTATCGCGGCGTGTAAACTGCGCGTCCAAACCACGCATTACGTCACTTTGTGCTGCCTTCGCCCTGTCTTTAGAGGTGCTCTTGAAACCAACAGTCAGCCTACGGCGAGCGCAAAACCGCCCGTATCTTGACCGGAACACCTATTCCGGTCAATACGGCAAAATGGTCAGTCATAAGCCGTACGTCAGTGATTTATCTGGGCTGCGGCAATTTCAAACAAACGTTTGTATTGGACCCTGAGAGTGGTGTAGATATAATGCGCCGCCAAGAGAGAACCGCGTGTCATCCATTGTCGCTTTCGCCCGCTTCGTGAAGGAAGCAATGGATGCAACGCCAAACCTCCAATTAGAAAAATCGTGAGCCTTGAGTAGGAGATAGCCTGTGGAACGCGAATACATGGAATTCGACGTGGTCATCGTCGGCGCCGGCCCCGCTGGCCTGTCTGCCGCTTGCCGACTGAAACAGAAGGCCGCCGAAGCCGGTAACGAAATCAGCGTCTGCGTGGTCGAAAAAGGCTCCGAAGTCGGTGCGCACATTCTCTCCGGCGCGGTGTTCGAACCCCGCGCCCTGAACGAGCTGTTCCCGGACTGGAAAGAACTCGGCGCACCGCTCAATACCCCAGTCAAGCGCGATGACATTTATGTCCTGAAAAGTGCCGACACTGCGAGCAAAATCCCTGACTTCTTCGTGCCCAAGACCATGCACAACGAAGGCAACTATATTATTTCCCTGGGCAATCTGTGCCGCTGGCTGGCTCAGCAGGCGGAGAATCTGGGTGTTGAAATCTACCCCGGCTTCGCCGCTCAGGAAGCGTTGTTCGACGAAAACGGCGTGGTCCGCGGGATCATTACCGGCGACCTGGGTGTCGACCGCGAGGGTCACCCGAAGGAAGGCCTTTACACACCGGGCATGGAACTGCGTGCCAAGTACACCCTGTTCGCCGAAGGCTGCCGCGGTCACATCGGCAAGCAACTGATCAAGCGCTTCAACCTGGACAGCGAAGCCGACGCCCAGCACTACGGCATCGGCCTGAAGGAAATCTGGGAAATCGACCCGGCCAAGCATCAACCCGGCCTGGTGGTTCATACCGCCGGCTGGCCGCTGGACATCATGGGCACCGAGAACACCGGCGGCTCCTTCCTTTATCACTTGGAGAACAACCAGGTGGTGGTCGGCCTGATCGTCGACCTGTCCTACAGCAACACCTTCCTGTCGCCGTTCGACGAGTTCCAGCGCCTCAAGCACCACCCGGTGCTCAAGCAGTACCTGGAAGGCGGCAAGCGCGTCAGCTACGGCGCGCGTGCCATCTGCAAGGGCGGCCTGAATTCACTGCCGAAGATGGTGTTCAAGGGCGGCGCACTGATCGGCTGCGACCTCGGCACCCTGAACTTCGCCAAGATCAAGGGCAGCCACACTGCGATGAAGTCCGGCATGCTCGCTGCCGATGCGGTGGCCGACGCACTGTTCGCCGGTGCCGAAGGCAGCGATGAGCTGACCAGCTACGTCGATGCATTCAAGGCCAGCTGGCTCCATGAGGAACTGTTCGCCAGCCGCAACTTCGGCGCGGCGATCCACAAGTACGGCGCGATCATCGGCGGCGGTTTCAACTGGCTCGACCAGAACATCTTCGGCGGCAAGCTGCCGTTCACCCTGCACGACAACAAGCCCGACTACGCTTGCCTGAAGCTGGCGGCCGACTGCAAGAAGATCGACTACCCGAAACCGGACGGCAAGCTCAGCTTCGACAAACTCAGCTCGGTGTTCATCTCCGGTACCAACCATGAAGAAGAACAACCCTGCCACCTGAAGCTGACCGACCCGAGCATCCCGATCGGCAAGAACCTGCCGTTGTACGACGAACCGGCCCAACGCTACTGCCCGGCCGGCGTCTACGAAGTGGTGACCCAGGAAGACGGCGAGAAGCGCTTCCAGATCAACGCCCAGAACTGCGTCCACTGCAAGACCTGTGACATCAAGGATCCTTCGCAGAACATCACCTGGGTAACCCCGGAAGGCGCTGGCGGGCCGACTTACCCGAACATGTAAGCCGATTCGCTGAACAACGAGGCTCCCGCAATGGGGGCCTTTTTGTTGCGTGCCATCCAAGCAGCACCACAGCCCGATGTGGGAGCGAGCTTGCTCGCGATAGCGATTTTTCATTCAACACAGATGTCGACCGACGCACCGCTATCGCGAGCAAGCTCGCTCCCACAGGATGACATCAGTGGATCAAGCTGCGCGTTCTTCCCCTGGGCTGCGCTCGAAGTAGCGCTTGTACTCTCGGCTGAACTGCGACGAGCTCTGATACCCCACCTGATGCGCCACCTGCGCCACCCCCATGCCATCGATGAGCAACAACCGCTGCGCCTTGAGCAAACGCAAGCGCTTGAGGTACTGCACCGGCGAGAGCAGCGTACTGCGCTTGAAATGCTCATGAAATGTCGAAGCACTCATGTTGGCGCAATTGGCCAGGGTCTCGACGTTCAGCGGCTCGGTGAAATGGGCGTGCAGATGACTCAGGGCTGCGGCAATCCGGGCGAATTGCCCGTGCTGCTCAACCAACGCCCGGAGCACATCGGCCTGAGGCCCGCGCAAGGCGGCGAAGAGTAATTCGCGCAGTCGCGCCTGGCCCATGACCTGGCACTCCAGCGGATCATGCAAGCATTGCAGCAGACGTTCGACGCAGCCGCGCATGGCGCCATCGAGCACGGCGCTGGTCATGGATTCCGGCGTCTGGGCCGCGAGGCTTCGCCCCGGCATCAATCCCATGGCCAGCACGAGTTCGCCCAACAGCGCCCGATCGATCGCCACGGATATCCCGAGCAGCGGAGCATCGGGCATGGCGTAGGTTTCGCACTCGAACGGCACCGGCAGCGCCTGGATCAGGTAATGCCCGGCGCCGTACTCCAGCGTGCGCGGGCCCAGGTAGGCCAATTTGCTGCCCTGGGCAATGATCACCAGGCTCGGTTCGTAGAGCTGCGGGCCACGGGCAATGTCCTGGCTGCACCGCAGCACTTGCACCCCAGGAAGACGTGTAGGGATAAAGCCGTCACGGGTCGCCAAGGGTTCGATCAGCGAAACCAGCGCCGCGTTGGCATCGAGATGACGGGTCAGCAACATGGGTAAAACTTCACGAAAAAAGGGATGGAAACATCATCGCAGGTCTGGCGCCCCATAGGATCAATCCACCGCCAAGGTCGGAGGATTAGGCATGACACCCGTAGGAATCGCCATCGCCGGATGCCGCCATGGCTCCCAGAATAGATCACCTCACTGTTCACTGCTAAGCGAGGTCCACTATGTACACCGCCATCGGATACGCCGCTCAATCACCCACCGCGCCCCTTGCCCCTATGAAGTTCGAACGCCGCGACCCGCGAGCCGACGATGTGGCGATCGAAATCCTCTACTGCGGAGTCTGCCACTCCGACATCCACCAGGCGCGCAACGAGTGGGGCATCGCCGTCTACCCGCTGATGCCCGGTCACGAGATCGTAGGCAAGGTTACCGCCGTTGGTGCGAATGTGACCCGCCATAAAGTCGGAGATCTGGTGGGCGTAGGCTGCATGGTGGACTCCTGCCGTGAGTGCGAAGCCTGTCATGCCGACCTGGAGCAATACTGCTATCAGGGCATGACCCAGACCTATGCCAGCCCGGACCGCGTCAGCGGTGGCCATACCATGGGCGGCTATTCCAACAGCATCGTGGTCCAGGAGCACTTCGTGTTGCGCATCCCGGCCGCGCTGGACCCGGCCGGCGCCGCACCGATTCTTTGTGCCGGCATCACCACCTACTCGCCCCTCAAGCACTATGGGGTGAAAGCCGGCGACAAGGTCGGCGTGCTGGGCATGGGCGGTCTCGGCCACATGGGCATCAAGTTCGCCAAGGCGATGGGGGCGGAAGTCACTTTGTTCACCCGCTCGGCCAGCAAGGCAGAAGAAGCCCGTCGCCAGGGTGCGGACCATGTGATCGTGTCCACCGACGCCGAGCAGATGGCCGCCGCAGCCGGGCGCTTCCACTTCCTGCTGGACACCATCCCGGTCCAGCACGACCTCAACCCCTACCTCAGTACCCTGCGTTTCGACGGTGTGCACATCCTGGTGGGCCTGGTCGAACCGATTGATCCACCTGTTCATGCGGCCAACTTGATCATGGGCCGCAGGGTCCTCGCCGGCTCGCTGATCGGTGGCATCGCCGAAACCCAGGAAGTGCTGGATTTCTGTGCCGAGCACAACATCAGCTGCGACATCGAGATGCTCGACATCCGTCAGATCAACGAGGCCTACAGCCGCATGATTGCCGGGGACGTGAAATACCGCTTCGTCATCGACATGGCCACGCTCAAGGCCTGACGCAGTGGCCTGTACGGTTGAGTTGAGTGCATGAATCAGCCACCCAGGCCACTCATCAGACCTTGGCGCCCAGCTCCGCCGACAGCCGGGCTGTGACCCCTTTGACCAGGGGGATCAGCTCGGCCATTTTTTCCAGCGGCATATACGGCACGGTGCTGGCAATGCTGATACCAGCGACGATCCGCTTGCCGGCGTCACGAATCGGCGCCGCCACGCAACGAATCGACGGTTCGTTGTCTTCCAGGTCGAACGCATAGCCGCCCGCCACATATTCCACCATCCGCTGCTGGAACTGTTCCCAGGATTGCTCCTGGTGCTGGGGCCAGAACTGATTCTTCCCACCCGATGGCAGGCTGATTTCATACAGTCGTTGCCATTGTTCCTGGGTGTCATCGAGCATCAGCGCCTTGCCGATCCCGGTGCGCGCCAGCGGCATGCGATGGCCGACCCGCGAGCGCATCTCCGGGCCGTTGCGTCCCGGATTCTTCAGCAGGTACAAAACCTCGTCGCCCTCGCGAATCGCCAGGTGCACGGTGTCCCCGGTGAGTGCCGACAATTCGTCCAGATACGGCCCCGCCAGGCTCACCAATGGCAGCTCTTCCCGGGCCTGGAAACCCAGCTCGATCAACTTCGGCCCCAGCAGGTAACCCACTTGCGGCACCACGCGCAGGTAGCGTTCATCCACCAGGCAACTGGCCAGCCGGTGGGTGGTGCTGCGGGTAGTGCCGATCAGCCGGGCGATTTCCTTCAAGTCACGGGCGCCGCTGGCAACCGCCTGGACGACGCCCAGGCCACGCAGCAACGTCTGTGTGCCCGTAGGTGCCGCGTCCTTGGTGGTTTTTGGATCGTCTTGCTGCATATCCGGCCTTCAACAGTGAGCGGGGAACGGGCGGCATTATGGTCGCCCGCCCCGTCGGACTACAACTCGATGCGCTCGACCTTTCCCACCAGGAGGATGTAGGACAGCGCGCCAACCAGCGCCAAGACGGCAATGTAGGTAATGGCCGGGGCGAACGAATCACCGCTGGCCAGGAAACCAATGACAATCGGCGTGGCGATGGCGGCCAGGTTACCGATGAAGTTGAACACCCCACCCGTCAACCCGAGCAGGCGCGCTGGCGCCAAGGTCGACACCAGCGACCAGGTGATCGATGCCAGGCCATTGCCAAAGAACGCCAGGGCCAGGAAAGCGATCACCAGCGGCGTCGATTCGACGAAGTTGGCACCAATGATTGCGGTGGAAATCAACAGACCGACAATGATCGGCAGCTTGCGTGCAAAGCCCACGCTGCTGCCACGACGGATCAGCCAGTCGGAAAAGAACCCGGAACACAACACGCCGACAAACGCCGCCAGGAACGGCAACGACGCCAGCAAGCCAGACTTGATGAAGTCCATGCCGCGGTATTTCACCAGGTAGGTCGGGAACCAGGTCAGGAAGAACCACAACGTGGAATTCAGGCAGAACTGCCCCAGATAGATGCCCCACAGTTTGCGCTGGGTCAGGACGATGCCCAGGTCAGCCCAATTGAATTTCGCCTTGGCCTTGGCTGTATCGGCCTGGATATCCACCAGCCCGCCGCCGTCGCGGATCAGTTCGATTTCGGCGGCGTTGGCGCCTTTGAAATCGCGTGGCTCGCGATAGACCGCGTACCAGATTACCGCCCAGAGAATCCCCACCGCACCGGTCACCACGAACACCATGTGCCAGCCGAACGCGTGTTGCAGCCAGGCCAGCACCGGCGTCAGGAACGCCAGCCCGACGAACTGCCCGGAGGTGTAGAAGCCGATGGCCGTGGCCCGCTCGCGCTCGGGAAACCAGGTGGTGACTACACGGCTGTTGATCGGGTACGCCGGGGCTTCCAAGGCGCCGACGGCCATGCGCAGGACGAACAGTGCGATGAAGCTGGCCGCGAAACCGAGCATCACCGTCGCCAAGGACCACAACAGCAGCGCCACGCTGTACAGGATGCGCGGCGGCACCCGGTCCACCAGCCAGCCGCCGGGGATCTGCATGGCCGCGTAGGTCCAGCCGAACGCCGAGAAAATCAGCCCGACATGGATGGGGTCGATGCCCAGGTCACTGGTCAACGCCGGGGCGGCGATGGATAGATTGCTGCGATCCAGGTAGTTGATCACCACGGTGATGAACAGCAGGACCATGATGAAAAAACGCTTGCGGCTGGGCGTCACCAACGACGCCTGCGCGCTCAAGGTGTGCGCTTGCATGTGAGGTGCCTCTTTTTATGGTTATTGAGGAAACGGGCGCATCGAAGAAGATCTTCCTGCTTGCGAAGATCAATTTGTGGGAGCGAGCTTGCTCGCGATGACGGTGTGTCAGTTGGCACAGGCGTGACTGATACATCGCCATCGCGAGCAAGCTCGCTCCCACTGGGTCAGGCGTGAATCACCACTCGGCAAAACTGCCATCGGCATGCCGCCAGATCGGGTTGCGCCAGCGGTGTCCGATGGCCGCGCGTTCGATGACGTATTCCTCGTTGATCTCGATGCCCAGGCCCGGGCCGTTGGGGATCTTCACGAAGCCTTTGTCGTAGTCGAACACCTGCGGATCCTTGATGTAATCCAGCAAGTCGTTGCTCTCGTTGTAGTGGATGCCCAGGCTCTGCTCCTGGATGAACGCGTTGTAACAGGCCGCGTCCAGTTGCAGGCAGGCCGCCAGGGCAATCGGGCCCAGCGGGCAGTGCAATGCCAGCGCCACGTCATAGGCTTCGGCCATGTTGGCAATCTTGCGGGTTTCGGTGATGCCACCTGCATGGGACGCATCCGGCTGGATGATGTCCACGTAGCCTTCACTGAGCACCCGCTTGAAGTCCCAACGGGAGAACAAGCGCTCGCCCAAGGCAATCGGCGTGCTGGTCAGCGGCGCCAGCTCCTTGAGGGCTTCGTAGTTTTCGCTGAGCACAGGCTCTTCGATAAACA
Source organism: Pseudomonas sp. SMN5 (assembly GCF_052041925.1). Lineage (NCBI taxonomy): Bacteria > Pseudomonadati > Pseudomonadota > Gammaproteobacteria > Pseudomonadales > Pseudomonadaceae > Pseudomonas > Pseudomonas sp. SMN5. Next base: position 164,333 of record NZ_JBKGGX010000011.1, on the reverse strand, counting down.
TCAGCTTGAAGGGATCGAGCTCTTTCATCAGCACCTTGGCCATCGGCTTGTGGACCCGGCCGTGAAAGTCCACGCCAATGCCGACGTTCGGCCCGACCGCGTCGCGCACTGCCGCGACGTTGGCCAGGGCCAGGTCGACTTTCTCGAAGGTATCGAGGAATTGCAGCTCTTCAGTGCCGTTCATTTTCACGGCGGTGAACCCGCGCCCTACCGCTTCTTTCGCCGCGCGAGCGGTGTCGGCCGGGCGGTCGCCGCCGATCCACGAATACACGCGGATCTTGTCGCGGACCTGTCCGCCGAGCAAATCGCTGACCGACACGCCGAGGGCCTTGCCCTTGATATCCCACAATGCCTGGTCGATGCCGGCCAGGGCGCTCATGTGCACCGCGCCACCGCGATAAAAGCCACCGCGATACAGCACGGTCCAGATGTCTTCGATATTGCGTGGGTCTTTGCCGATCAGGTAGTCGGACAATTCCTCAACGGCAGCCGCCACCGTGTGGGCACGGCCCTCAACCACGGGCTCGCCCCAACCGGTCACGCCTTCGTCGGTTTCGACCTTGAGGAAGCACCAGCGCGGCGGAACGATAAACGTGGTCAGTTTGGTGATTTTCATCTTGTTATCTCTCTTGTCGATGCAGCGCCTGCAGCGCCGGAAAAATCTTCAGTTCAAGGCATTCCACGCAGCCACATAGGCCTTGGCGCGCACCGCCACTTCGTCGCAGGTCAGCCCCGGTTTGAACAACCCGGAACCGAGGCCGAAGCCCTTGACGCCAGCCTCGATAAACACCGCCATGTTGTCCGGCGTGATCCCGCCCACCGGCACCAGCACGGTCCCGGCCGGCAGCACCGCGAGCCAGGCCTTGACCACCGCCGGGCCCATTTGCTCGGCGGGAAACATCTTCAATACATGAGCGCCTTCAGCCAACGCGGCAAAAGCCTCGGTAGGCGTGGCGACCCCCGGCGACAGGTACAGCCCCGCCGCTTTCGCCGCACGCAAGACTTTCGGGTCGCTGTGGGGCATGACGATTACCTGGCCGCCGGCGGCCTTAACCTGTTCCACCTGCTCCGGCGTAAGCACGGTGCCGGCACCGATCAGGCAATCGGCGGGCAAGGTACTGCGCAGGATGCGGATACTTTCGTACGGCTCGGGGGAATTGAGCGGTACTTCGATGACGCGAAATCCGGCGCTGTAGAGAACCTCGCCGATGGCGGCGGCCTCTTCGGGACGCAAGCCGCGCAGGATCGCGATCAACCCGTTTTGTGCCAGTGCTTGAGTGAGCATTTCAGACCTCCAGTCAAATTCAGCGATCGAGTAGCCCGGCCGCCAGGGCCAGCTGCCACAACCCACGTTCGGTGGCCTGTTCGGCCAGGGTCACCCGGGCGAAACCGCAGGCGTCGAGCGCTCGTCGATAACGGGCGCAGAGTTGGGAATTGCCGATCAACACCACCGTCGGCAAGTGGACGCTGTTGCGCCGCTGGCGTTGCACGGCGGCCAGGGCCGTCAATTCATGACCGATCAACAGGCCGGATAGGTAGTCCGCCTGGGCTGCGGCGCCGAGTGCACCGGTCAGGCCCAGGCTACGGGCGCTGAACACCGTCGACAGCGGGCCGATCTGGCCGTCCGTGGACAGCGCCACCTGCACGCCGCGATCGAAGGCCTCGCCGTCGAACGTCGCGCCCCGCTGCTGCGTGCGGCCGAGAATGCTGTGGTCACTGAGCACGGCGAAGATCTCGCCGGTCATGAAGGTATCGAAATGCACGATGCAGCCGTGGGCCACCTCGACCCATTTCGAGTGGCTGCCGGGCAGGCCGATCAACACGGCTTCGTCCGGCAGGCTGTGCAAGGCGCCGAGCACCTGGGTTTCTTCACCGCGCATCACATTGGGCAAGCGGGAACGCTGGATCACGCCGGGCACGATGTGCACGTCGACACCGCGAAGACTACGAATGACTTGTAGGGAATGTCCGAGATTGGCCACGTTGGCCGGCGTGTCGCAGTAAGGCGCCTCGCGCCAGCCCTGGGCGCTGCCCACCATGCCGCAGGCGATCACCGGTAAGCCTGGCTGTGCATCGAGCCAGTCGCCACAGGCCTCGTCGAACGCCAGCTCGAAACCATCGCTGCATAGCCGACCGGCCACGGTGCGCGGCCCCGCCGGCAACTGCATGATCCCCGACGACAGCGAGCGCTGGTCGAGCACCTCGCCATCGGCTGCGAGTTTGTAAGCCCGTAATGAGGTGGTCCCCCAATCGAGCGCAATCAATTGCGCCTGCATCCGCTTCACCTGTTTTGTTTTTTGGCAGTGAGTGAGGCGGACTATAAACCTGGACCCGCACAAATCTCAATATATAAAAATGCATCTCATATATTGGGAATTGCAGTTTGATGGGTAACCGTGACGTCGCGGACAGCCGGCAATCATGCAAGTAAGTGCCGGTATGCCCTAGCGTGATTCGCCGTTCAAGAACCCGAGGATTTCGGCAGCCAACGCCTCGGGCGCTTCTTCCGCCATGTGATGACCACAGTCCAGAGCACGCCCTTGCAATTTCGTCGTCCACGGCTCCCAAACGGCCAACACATCCTCATAGATCAGTTTCAAATCATCACGCTGGGACCACAGGACCATGGTGGGACACGCAATCCGGCGCCCCGCGCGCCGGTCCGCCTCATCGTGGTCGCGGTCGATCCCCGGGCCTGCGCGATAATCCTCAAGCATGCCATGGACCGTCTCGGGATCATGAATAGCGGCCCTGTAGTCTTCATAGGCAAGTGCCCCCATTTTCTCGGGAGAGCCGCCATACCATGCATCTGGATCGACCAGGATGGCTTGTTCCGGTTTCTCGGCCTGCATGAAGAAGAACCAGTGCCACCACATGGCGGCGAATCGCTCGTCGCAGCGTTCCAGTGCCTCGATTATAGGTACGCCGTCCAGTACACCGAGGTGGGTTACGGCGTCGGGATGATCCATGGCCATGCGAAAGGCCGTATAAGCGCCCCGATCATGGCCGATAACCGAAAACCGCTCGTGTCCTAGATGGCGCATCAGCGCAATACAATCACGGGCCTTGGCACGTTTCGACGAGCCGGCATGGTCCGGCGTATCGGCAGGTTTGGAGGAACGACCGAAACCTCTCAGATCGGGGCAAACCACCGTGTGGTGCCGCGCCAACAACGGCGCTACCCGGTGCCAAGTCGCGTGCGTACGAGGATGACCATGGAGCAGTAGAACGGGAGAACCCCTGCCTCCATGCCTGACCCTCAACGTCGCCTCAGGCAGGACGACGGTATCGAGAGAGAATTGTTCGAACATCAAGTTCCTTCCTGGTTATTCAATCGACAGGCATTGACTTGGCCAAGTCGGCCAACGCATATCTGCACTCGACATGCAGCCTTGAGTTCATGATATGCCGAGTGGTCTTGGGTGGATAAGGACGGCCTTCCAGACCCCTGGCGATAATCTCGTGGGCTGTCACTTCAATGCCCGCTTGACGGGATTCAAGTTCGACCTGCGAATAATCGAGCAATAAGCAGGGAACCACTTTCAACGACGTTCGCCGTGCAAACTCACGCCGATGGTGACCGTCCATTATGACCCATGATCCGCGCTCTACCAGAATCGGTTGCAACCAAAAGCCGCGGCTTGCAATTTCGTAGGCGACTTGCTGCACCCGCGCTTCAATAAACTGCTCAGTGGGCAGAAGCGCGTCCGGAGGCAAGAGCATAATGCCCGTACTTTCACGTCGAGCCTCTGCAAAGAATTTAGTGTTCATAGTCAACTCACTCTAGCTTGTTCTCATCTCACGACACAACGCTGGTGCGTGCCGAAGAAGTTGACGGATAGCCTAGTCGCATCTTGAGTCATGGCAAGACTTACTTATAAGTTCTTATTTTTACAAGATCGATTTCAATAAAAAAATATTGCTTAAAAAGATTGAACCTTGCACCGCTTCGTTTCTTCGAGCGTACGTACCATTTCGTTACTGCATTCCAATTTTTGTAAAAAATCTTGTTTACCAATCTGTTATGGCCGTTCACTTAATAAAGTCAAAAAAAATTTTGTTTTTTAAAAACTTCACGTCTAGTCTCGCTGAGGCATTTGAATTTTGGATCCAATATCACATTAATGGCTACCGTAAGAACTTAGCTATTCGCTAGGGAGTATTTACATGACCACTCTTGTTGAAAATCCGATTTGTGATTATTACGATCACATCTGTAACCAATTGCGTGCCTCCACTGATCATCTGGAGCAGGCTGGGGACGGATTATTCAGTCCCCGATACCTTCCGGAACTGGACCAGCAGATAAAGCAGTTTTTTGCAGCGTCTTCGATAAGTTACTCACTGATTGACTTGGGTTTGGGCATTGAAACCATCTTGCTCAATATGTCGAGATTCGAACGAACCCGTACGACTAAAACCAATCCTTCCCTGCTCATGGTGGCGCGAGCGATCGAACATAGTCGTCGCAGCGGCGAGGCGGTCACCATAGTCACCCCCTCTTCAGGAAATAAAGCGACCGCATTGCGCGCTGCGGTATACCGCGCCTACGAGCTCGGACTGGCCTCTCCAGACACGCTGAATATCGTGTGCGTTGTGCCAGCGGATGCGGAGCTCAAACTGTGGGATAGCCCCCTATCGTCGGACGACCGGCTGCGCGCCCTCAATCCACTCGTGACCGTTGAAACGTCGACTCGTGACACCGTCAAGAAAATGGTTTCCAGCGCCGCTCGCAGGCTTCCCTCCCTGGCATCGAAGCGACGATTGTGGTTCACGCTCTCGCTGGACAACTACGTTCTCGCCGATCAACTGCGGGCCTTTCTGGAGATTGACCGTTTCGCACCGGAGGTCCGTCGCTGGCACGCACACAGCGTATCCAGTGCGTTCGGGTTGATAGGACATAGTCGAGGGTGGGAGCGAAGGTGGTCAGACGCACCGTTACGGCCCGGTTACCTGCTCGTTCAACACCTCGATACCCCTGACATGGTCTTGCATCTAACGCGAGGCACCTTTGACCGAACGCAGCTCCCCCAGTACCAGCCCAGCGCCAATGGGCGATTCAAGCAAACAGACTCGGCGCATTTCCCCACTGAAACCCACCGAATTGACGAATGCATCGACACAACGTTCTACACCTCCGCACCTGTAACGCAGCCGGAGATGGAAGGCTACATCGCTCGGCATGGAGGCACCGGGATCGTCGTCAGCCGTATCGAATGTGAAAGAGGCTATGACCAGGTCCGAAAGGCGCTCGCGCATACCGACGTGCGCTTGCCAGACGATCCGGGTCGCCTGCGAGAGCACTCGTTATTAATGGCAGCTACCGGAGCAAGGCTGGCCCATACGCGAGGGTTGCTGGAGGGTGTCGGATCGGTCGTGCTCCATAACAGCGGCAGCTATACCGATAGCGATTTTGACCCAGTACCCCATCGACACCTGACACACCTGCACCAGGACCAACCCCAAGCGCTTGATGACCTTATCGAGCGAACCAGAGGGAGAATGCTTGGATGAACTCGCCGATTAGTATTGTCTCGGCCATCGACTTCAACGATGAGCCCATCCCTCTTGAAAACCTGCATGCCACCGCTCAGTCGCTCCTGGAGGAGCACGGCTACGTACAAGTCGTGAACATTGCGGATGGATTTGACTACATCCGCTTCGGTCGACGGTTGGGCAGCTTCGTGCCGAACTATGGCGGAGCGGTGGTAGGCAATGTACGTCCCGAACCGGGCATGGATGACGTCTACCACGCTGGCAACCATCAACCGCTCACCCCGCACACCGAGGGATACGACTTCAAGCACCTGCCGCCCCGCTACATCATGCTTTGGTGTGTGGTCCCAGCAGAGGGCGACGGTGGGGAAACCACGCTTGCACTGACCCAGCCATGGATCGATGCGCTCGATGACATTTCGCGCGAGCATCTGTTGAAGACCGTCTATGCCTGGAAAACCACCGAGGGCATACAACGGCAGGGGCTGGATCTACGCACCGAGCATCCGATTCTCGAGGACACCGGCTCAGGCCGCATCGTGCGGTTTTCCTGCAATAACCTCTTGCACGAGAACGACGTGATCGCGACGACCCTGCAACAAGATTGGCAGTCACGCTATCAGTCGGACTCGGTGTGGGTTCGTTATGCGCAGAACGACATCTTGCTATGGGACAACTGGCGTGTGCTCCATGCACGCAACGCGTTCCAGGACAGTCGACGCCACCTGCGGCGCCTGCAAATCAGCGCGAGCGGTGGGCTGCAAGGATGCGCCCGATGAGCGGCAATGAAAACGCTGCGGTAAAGGTGCTTGTTATCGGACGTGGACGGTTTGCGCGGACCCTGCTTGCACACCTTTGCGGTGTACTCGATGAAGGTGCGCAGATCGTCCAATGTTACCGGGATGCCCGGCTCGCCTCCTCTGCGGGCAACGCCTTTGCGGCACCGCACGTCCGGCAGGCTCCGATGCATACCCTGCTGGGCGAGGAAGGGTTGGCGAACCTTCAGGCGTTGATGGTCTCGTTCAAGCCGGACGTGATCGTGTCTGCAGCATCGGCGTACTCGCCGTACGGCTCGGGACCTGGGGCCGGAGCGCCTTTCGGCTCGACACTGCCGCTCCAACTTCCCATCGCAACCAACGTCGCCAGGGCGGCGCATTCATGCGGCAACGACGGGTTGTTGCTCAACGCCTGTTACCCCGAACTCGTCAACCCTGTCGCTCGCTTGCTCGGAACCCCGTTCGACGCGGGCCTGGGAAACGCCCAGACCTTGAACTGGGCTCAGGACTTTGGCGCTCAAGGTGACCGTTTCCAGGCTCTGGCTCACCATTCGCACCTTGGGAAAAACCCCAGGAAAATACCGTTGATGTACGACGCAACGAATGGCCTGATCCACGAACCCCTGGCGGCATGCATCGAAGCGCTTGACCGGCGGCGGGCCTTATCCCGAGAGGAACGCAACGACATAGGCGCCACGGCGGCGGCATCGCTGATAGCCGAGTTGGCCATGTCGCCCTCGGTGAACGCATGCCTGCCCGGCGTCGGCGTGGAAACCGGGGCGATGCCTGTAAGCCTGGGATTGGGGCGCGCAGCGAAGCCATGTATCAAGCTTTCGGGGGCGGACCTGAACCAAGTCCGCGCCAGACACCGTCAGGAATGCATGGCCGAGGGATGGGATATTTTTGATGACGTACTGGAGCTTTCATCAGACGCTCGCGCTGGCATGGGGATGATGGCGCCGCCCGACACCCGGCTAAACGGCACTGACCTTGGGACCTGGGTGAGCTCGCTGGAGGGATTGCTATGACGATGCCAGCAAGACTTGCGACGGCGATACGATATGGTTGGAGAAACTCGTCCCATCCCGGGGTCATTCACATGCACAGGCTACTGGATTCATGGGCGCCGAAAACCGGCACCGTGACCAGTACAGTTCCGACGTGTCCGCACGCGCCGTCCATTTCCTACGCGGGCCTTTCCCAAGGGCTGACCAACATTCTCAAGCTCATGGATGTCCTGCGGTCACGAGACTTTCCCGGGCCAGTACATTGGCAGGATGACCACGACGGCGCCGCAGCCGATATCTCGCTGCAAGGCACCTCGGTACGCGGGTCTCCCGCGGGCCCACGCGAGCTGATCCTGCCTTTTCGCGTTCACCTTGCGATTCCGACTCCCGACCTCGAATCGGTCAAGCAAGCCGTTTCAAAACGCGAGCGACCACGCTTCTCGTCGTCGTTCGACCAACAGCAATGGCGCGCGCGAATCACGACGGATGAGGCTGAAGTACGCCGTTTCTACTTTCGAATGCACTTGCCAACCATGGCCAAACGGCACGCTGACGCAGCGCGGACCGAGCCCTTGGCACTGGCGTTGCACATCGCCAGGCAAGGCGGGTTGTTTTTGTCCGAATCGTCCGCAGGCCCGGTAGCCGGATGCCTGTTTACCCAGTGTGGCGGCGTGTTCACCACACGACTGCTGGGCGTCGATGAAGGGGCTGATGAGCACTATGACAACGGCGCGTTCAAGAACCTCTATCACCTGATGCTCCAGCACTGCGCCAGGAGCAGCGCTATCCAGGCTATGGATCTTTTTGGAACCGAGGCCTTCATCGCCAAAGGCATATTCCAGTGGAAACGAAAACTAGGCGCACAGGTACGTCCGGCCCCCAACCATTTCCGGCACAAATTCCTGCGGCTGAAGGTCCACCGCGACAGCCCGGGGGTACGCCAATTCCTGCTGCACAATCCGATGCTGATCGATACGCCTACCGGCTTCGCTCCGGTGTATTTCACGGCAGGGGAGCAAGGCGCGGCGTGTGAATTCAGCGCCCGGATGGGTGGGTTGAATCCGCCACTGCATATTCCGATTGATGAATTCCTGTCCTCGGAGGGTGCTGTAAATCAATACGCCGAAAGGCCACGCGATACCTGAATTCAGGCGTCATGTCCCGCCCGTCGAAGGACGTTCGGGCAACGCTTCGCTTGCCATCGTCATTGCCAACAACACCCGCTTTCACGCGAGAAGGTCCTGATATGCCCCATACTCCGCGCCCCGCTACGCCCATCGAACTCACCCGCCGCATCCTGCAGTGTCACCTGGCCGATACTGGGATCCAGGCCCGGGAGTCCTGCTCGATTTCGCCGATAATCCTTGATCGTCGCGTCCACCACCAATTACAGAATGCGGCGGTGTCTCTGCTCAAGCTCTTGAAACGCGCCGCACTGTCAGTGGGTGATTGCACCCAGGCGAGACTCAACGCTTACGGCGCTACCGAGCAAGACTACCCATTGTTCAGCACCGACCTGCATTTCGAGGATCCATACAGTGATGTATTTGCCCGCCCTGACTTTGTCCTGACCACGTCCGGTCCCAAGGTACTAGAGTTCAACGTCAGTGGCGCCGTGGGTGGGGTGCCCGAGCTGGCGTGCCTCCAGGCCGGCCTCCAGGCCGCTTATGGTCGGCGAGAACCCATTCGTTTCAAGTGGAGCAGCCCCTATGACGACCGCGCCAGGGCCTTTCGCGAGATCGCCACGCGCACGGACCTGGAGGGCCGGGTTCTGGTAGTAGGGTCGGTACGCGACCTTGAATACACCAACAGCACCAAGGTTTTCGACCTGGAAGTCGAAGCCCTGCATCGCCAAGGCCTGGTCGCAGATTTCTGCGAACCGGAACACCTCGATAACATTCTCGAAGCGACCCACGGCGATAGCCACGCGGCGTTCCCGCTCAGCCTGCGCATGTTCACCATTCCTGAATGGGCCGAGCTCGGTATCGACCTATCCACCGTGCGGCGTTGGCTGGACGGTGGCTCACTGCTCCTCGGCCCACAGACCTCGGCGTTTCTGGCGAACAAAAAAACCCTTGCCTGGCTTTCCGAGGGCCTGCCTTGGATGACACGCCAGGACCGTGAAACAGTGGCGGAGTTTGTCCCTTGGTCGCGTTGCCTCACGGATCGCAATACGACCCTGCTTGGCGGCGCCGAAGGAGCGCTCTTACCTTTCTGTATCACGCATCAAGAGCGCCTGGTCCTGAAAGAGGCGATCGGCATGCAGGGGCGCCAGGTCACAGTCGGACGTGAGGTGTCGCAGGCGCAATGGCATGACTTGGTCACAACAGCGGCCGCGTCTGGAAACTCCATCGTGCAAGCGTACGTCGAACCGTGCCTGCAGCAGGTGTGGATGAGCCATGGGGCCCACGACGATCAGACGGAGCTGCTGAAGATGCGCCCCATCATCAGCTTCTTCGTGTTCGGCGGCCGTCCCGGCAGTGGCTGGGCACGGTTCCGACCCGACGACAGCTACGGTGTCGTCAGTTGCGAAGGGTTCGGAGCATTTGAAACCGCCATCGCCCCCGATTAAGGAGAAGCCATGACAACGCCCATTCACCCTATCGATCTGCACTCACCCGCTGAACGAGCCAGACATCTGCTCGGCGTCCTGAGGGACGCAGGCACCACCTCTCTGACGGGTACCCCGTGCGGAATTCTGGCGCCTTTGTGGCGCCAGGCACGCGACAAAAACAGTAATCTTTCCCTGGTTACAGTGTCCCGCGAGGATACAGCGCTCGCTTTCGCTGCCGGTGAGGCACTCGCTGGCGGCCATCCGGCCGTGCTTATGCAGAATTCCGGGTTCGGGAACTGCGTCAACGTCATGGCCTCGCTCATATGTCCTTATGACCTCCACGTGACCTTGGTCATAAGCCTCAGGGGAACCGGCAACGACACGACACCCGAGAACAGCGCCATGGGTGCGACAACCGCGTCGATTCTTTCTCATTGGGGCGTCGCGACGACCCTCCTGGCAGCTCCCGAAGACCTGCTTATTCCACGAAATCTCGCCAGGAACGGCCCCAGTGCCGTGCTGATCGCTCCCGAGTATTTTGGATGGTGCCCATGAACAAGACAGAACTCATCGCCGAAATAGTCACTCGCTTCGAGGGACATCCGATCATTTTCACAACCGGGTACGCGTCGCGCATTGCGTTCGCTTTGCGACCCGCCTCCACCAATCACTTCTACATGGTGGGGAGCATGGGGATGGCCTCCGCCATCGGCCGTGGCGTAGTGAGGGGGTTGGGGAGCGGCTCTAGACATCCGGTGATCGTCGATGGCGACGGTGCAATGCTCATGGGGCTCCATTGCCTGCTGCTTGAGCAGGAAACCGCCAGCGCCATCCTGCACATCGTCGCCAACGATTCCAGTTACGCCTCCACGGGAGGCCAGGATATCCCGCCCAGCGTTGACTCCATCTGCGACCTGGCCAGGGCCGCCGGGTATGGCTTTGTAACAGAGCTGAAAACGTCAGCGACGACGTTCGCCGAAGCGCTTCCCGTCGCGGCAGCGGCTATTTCGGGCGGCAGCAGTGCCCTACTTAATTGTCGTGTGCAGCCTGGTCCCGATCCCGTGGGCCGTATAGGCTTGTCGCTTCCGGACATCGCCAGGCAGTTCCAAGCCTTCGTCAAGGACGGCTCTGCACGAGAGACTTCGACGGCGCGATCATGAACAGGGAGTGAGTAGTTGATGTCAGCAGGATACCTTTCGCTGCTGCGCGAACGTCAGTTCGGCAGCTTGTTCGCCACGCAAGTTACCAATGTGCTGGCCACCTCCATATCCGGCCTTTACCTGGGCACCGTAGTCGACGCCGCGACCGGGTCAACATTTCTTACATCCTTTGCGATGTTTGCGCCGTCGCTGGCCAGCCTTTTGGGTGCGGCGAGCCTGATGTCGCTGGCCGACACCTCCTCGCCTCGTGCGCTGATGACCGCCCTGCAGCTCCTCAGCGCGATCTGCATGGGCGCCCAGGCCTTGCCACTGCCCTTGTGGATGCGGTTTGTGCTCCTGATCTTCAGTGGGCTGCTCGCGGCGATCAGCAGTGGGTTGCAACTAGGCCTGGTCGTGACCAGCGTCGGACGTGACAACTATGCCATGGCTCGCAGTCTTCTGAACCTGACGAACGGGGCAATGCAGATCTGTGGCTTCGCCTTCGCAGGGGCGCTTATCCAGTTCGTGGATCCCTCGCCCATGTTCGTGGCTCTGGGAATACTCATGGCTCTGGGTGCCTGCGTGGTGCTGTGGGGGATACCGCCCACGCCCCGCCCAGGCATTGAACCAGGCATTGTACGTCGATCAACCGGGTTCGCTGCCACCCAGGCGGTTAACAAGTGGGCGCTACGCCACCCCAACGTCAGGGTCTTGCTGCTGGCGCTGTGGGTACCCAACGGAATCGTGGTCGGTGCCGAAAGCTTGTTTATCCCCTACGCTCACGACAATGCCGGCTATCTACTGGCGGCAGGAGCGGTTGGCATGCTGTTCGGTGATCTGATGGTTGGCCGGTGGATGCGCTCCGACACCCGCAGCAGGATCAACCTTTACCAGCGAGTGTTGCTGGCAGCACCCTACCTGATATTTTTCATCGAGTTGCCTTGGATGGTAGCCGCGCTGCTGGTCTTGCTCGCCAGCCTCGGGTTTTCTGCGTCGCTGGGGCTTCAAGAACGCCTGGTGGCCCACATTCCCCAGGATCGTATCGGACAGGTCCAGGGGCTGGAGTCCTCCGGCCGGCTGGCGGCCCAGGGCATTTTTGCCTTGGCAGCGGGCGGCACGGCCGAACTCCTCGGAGCCGGCTACACCATTACGCTATTCGGTGCCCTATCGCTGCTGGTGACCGCATCCTTGATGCCTCGTTTGGCACGCGTGAACACCCTGCAGGAAGCTGGACCACCGACAACACGTGCCGCGCAGGAGTCTTAGTTACCTTGGGCAAAATCCCTCAAGACCTTGCCGTCCATCCGATAGCGCACCCACTCTTCCTGTGGCTGCGCGCCGAGGGATTTGTAGAACTCGATCGCCGGGGTGTTCCAGTCCAGGACACTCCATTCGAAACGACCGCAATCGTTGTCGCAGGCGATCTTTGCCAGGTGCCGCAACAACGTCTTGCCCGCCCCGCCGCCGCGTTGATCCGGCGTGATGTACAGGTCTTCAAGGTACAGGCAGTTGCTGCCCAGCCAGGTGGAATAGCTGAAGAAGAACACCGCAAACCCGATCGGCACGCCATCGCGCAGGCAGATCAAGCCATGGGCGGTCGCGCCCTCACTGAACAGACTGCGCTCGATGTCGGCCACACTGGCGATGACTTCGTGACGAGCCTTTTCGTAATCGGCCAATTCGGTGATGAAAGCAAGGATTTGCGGCGCATCGCTGGGTTGCGCGGGACGGATCTCGATCGACATGAACAGGCCTTGTAGCCAATTGAAAGCGCCATACTAAGCCGCTAACAGCCGCTCGTCACATATGAAAACAATCTCGCGCCCCGAGTCATCGGACGCGTGCATCCGAGAAACTGTCATGTTCGCTGCCGACTTCGCTCCATTGCAGGCCCTAGCCACTCAACTGCTGCCCCATGCGCTGGAACCTTCCGGGGACGGCGCTCACGATCTGTCGCATTTGCAACGGGTCTGGAGCAACGTTCGCGCACTTGAGCGCCATGAGGGCGGCGATATGGCCATCCTCCTCGCGGCAACATTGCTGCACGACTGTGTGGCAGTGGAAAAGAATTCGCCGTTGCGCGACCAGGCATCTCGCCTGGCGGCGGACAAAGCAGCGACGCTGTTGTCGACACTCGACTGGCCCGGCGAAAAAATCAGCGCCGTTGCCCATGCCATTGAAGCTCACAGCTTTTCAGCCAATATTGCTGCAGTCACGCTGGAAGCAAAAATCCTCCAGGATGCTGATCGCCTCGACTCACTGGGCTTGCTCGGCGTTGCGCGAACGTTTTATGTCGCCGGACGCATGGGCAGTGTGCTCTATGACCCTCAGGACCCCTTGGCCATCGCCAGGGATTATGACGACAAGCGTTACTGCCTCGATCACTTCCAGACCAAATTGCTGCACCTGTGCGATGGCTTCCAGACCGCTACGGGGCAACGTATGGCGCTGATCCGCCACGAGCGACTCAAAGACTTCCTCAGGCAGTTCATGGAGGAAGCCGGCCTGAGCGATTAGACCATTCGTCGCCGCCAAGGCACCACGCGGCTCGGGCGCAGCCCAAGATCAGGCAAGCATTCAAAAAATGGAGGCGACACCATGATCACTTCAAGGCTGACTGTATTCACTCTTGCCACGCTGCTGTCTTCGATGGCTTTTGCCGCGACCACCTCGGGCACCGGCCCGACCGACCCGGTGCAGGCACCCAACTCGCCGGCCACCCAAGGCTTGCCCAAGCTGAACACTGACGGTACCGGCGGCACGTTGAACAATGGCCAGCCACCCGCTACCGGCACCGATCCGCGAGTGCAGGGCAATGACATGGGGCGTCAGGGTGTGACCACGCCGGACTCCACCGCTCCTGATAACGCCGAGACAGGCGTGGGTTCCAAGACCACCACCGGTGGTTCGGGCTCTGAAGGCGGTGGCGCCAGCCAGTAGCCCTCTGCTCACACACAAGAGGAGGAAGATCCCATGCCTCGTGGAAGCAAAGACAAATACACCGCCGAGCAAAAGCGCAAGGCCGAACACATCGAAGAAAGCTACGAGAAGAAGGGCTTGTCCGAAGACAAGGCCGAGGCACGCGCGTGGGCAACGGTGAACAAGCAGTCGGGCGGCGGCGAACGCCCCGGCGGTTCGGGGAAAGAGAAACCGGCCGCTGAGAAGAACACTGATCGCAAGGAATCCGCCCGGCGCGCTGCCAAGACCCGTGAAGGCCATCCGCGCAGCGGCAAGGCCTCCCATGCGACGCAGACGGTGGACAACCTGATGAAGGAAGCCCGAGCGAAAAACATTCCAGGGCGTTCGAAGATGCGTAAGCAGGAACTGGTCGAGGCGCTGCGCAAGGCTGGGTGATATTGGCGCCTGACACATCGCTATCGCGAGCAGGCTCGCTCCCACAGTGGATTGGCGGTGTATCCAGCCCCGCGACCTACACACAACCTGTGGAAGCGAGCCTTGCTCGCGATAGCGGCGTGTCAGGCAACAACGATGTCGAATGTACCGCCGCCTTCGCGGGCAAGCCCGCTCCCACAATGGATGGCGGTGTATTCAACCCTGCTGACCTACACAAAACCCTGTGGGAGCGAGCCTGCTCGCGATAGCGGCGTGTCAGGCAAGAAGCTGTCGAATGTACCGCCGCCTTCGCGGGCAAGCCCGCTCCCACAGGAGATCGGCGATGTGCGCCGATCCATTGTGGCAAGGCTCAGCGCTGTTTCAAGCGGTCGATCACCACTGCCAGCAGCAGGATTGAGCCGCGGATGACGTATTGGTAGAAGGTGTCGATGTTTTTCAGGTTCATCGCATTCTCGATGATCGCCAGAATCAGCACGCCGGCGATGACGTGGCGAATCATGCCGATACCACCGCTCAACGAAACCCCGCCCAGTACGCACGCCGAGATCACGGTCAGTTCAAACCCCTGGCCGATCATCGGTTGGCCCGAGGTCATGCGCGAGGCCAGGATCACCCCCGCCAGGGCGCCGATCACGCCGTGCACGGCGAAAATGATGATCTTGGTGCGATCAACGTTCACCCCCGCCAGCAGCGCCGCTTCCTGATTGCCGCCGATGGCCATGGTGTTGCGCCCATAGGTGGTGTAGTTCAGCAGCCAGCCGAAGAACAGGAAGCACACGATGGTGATCAGGATCGGGACCGGCACACCGAACAACTGGCCGTTGCCATAGACGAAGAACGCTTCCTGGGAAACGCCAACCGCTTTGCCGTTGGCGAAGATATAGGCCAGGCCGCGGACAATCTGCATGGTAGCCAACGTGGTGATCAGCGCATTGACCCGCAGCTTGGCGATCACGATGCCGTTGATCAGACCGACGATCAGCCCCATCACCAGCGCCGCACTGATGCCAAGGAACACGCTGTTGGTGTCGCGCATCACCACCGCCGCGACCACGCCGGCGCAGGCGATCACCGAGCCGACCGACAGGTCGAAGTGCCCGGAGGCCAGGCAGTACAACATGGTGCAAGCCGCAATGCCTGTGGTGGAAATCGCCAGGCCAAGGCCGCGCATGTTCAGTGGCGACAGGAAGTTATCGATCATCAGCGTGCACAGCACGAAGACCCCGATGGCCGCCAGCAACATCGCCCAGTCGTCGAGGAAACGACGCATATCCAGGGGTTTGCGTGCCGTTGGCAGTGCATTGTTTTGAATGGTCATGTTTACCTCTCAGTTCGCCGCGTCGGCAACGCGTTGGCGTGGCAGCGCCAGTTGCAGCAGGTTGGATTCATTGGCTTGGTCACGCGGCAGTTCGCCGCGCAGGGTCCCTTCGCAGAGCACTAGGATCCGGTCGGAAATGCCCATCACTTCCATCAGGTCGCTGGACACCACAATCACCGCGATGCCGTCCGCCGCCAGGTTGTGGATAATCTGGTAGATCTCGGCCTTGGCGCCGATGTCGATGCCGCGGGTCGGCTCGTCCAGCAGCAAGACCTTCATCGGCATCGACAGCCAGCGACCGAGGATCGCCTTCTGCTGGTTGCCGCCGGACAGGTACATGATTTTCTGCCCCGCCGTCGGGGTCTTCACTTTCAGCGCCTTGATCTGTTTCTCGGCGTTGCCTCGCTCCCACTCGCCGCGCAACAGGCAACCCAGTGTGGAATGGCTGCTGCGGGCGCTGATATTGATGTTCTCGCCCACACTCGCCAGCGGCATGATGCCTTCTTTCTTACGGTCTTCCGGGCAGAGCAGCACGCCGGCGCCGATGGCATCGCGGGGTGAGCGCAGCTTCAGTTCCCTTCCGTGCAGCACCAGCCGCCCTTCCGTCTGGCGTTCCAGGCCACTGAGCATGCGCAGCAGCTCGGTCCGACCGGCCCCCACCAACCCGAACAACCCAAGGACTTCCCCCTTGTGCACCTGGAAACTCACCGGCTCGCGCAGGCCCGGCCCCAGCAGGCGCTCGACTTGCAGCGCCACTTCACCGCGCTCACGAGTCCGATAGTCGTAGATGTCCTGGATATCGCGACCGACCATGCAGGTCACCAGTTGGTCATGGGTCAGCTCGCTCATGTTCTCGAACGTGCGCACGTAGCGGCCATCCTTGAACACCGTCACCGCATTGCAGATCCGAAACACCTCTTCCATACGGTGGCTGACGTAGAGCACCACTTTGCCCTCGTCCCGCAGGCGGGCGATGATTGCCATCAGACGGTCGATTTCCCGCGCCGAAAGGCTGCTGGTGGGCTCATCGAAAGCGATGACGTGGGCGCCGCGGGACAGCGCCTTGGCGATTTCCACCAGTTGGCGCTGGCCGAGGGACAGACGACCGACTTTTTCCTGGGGGTCGATTTCGTCCGCCAGGCCTTTGAGCAGTTTCAACGCCTGCTGACGCAGCAGCCCGCGATTGACCAGGCCGAACCGCGCCGGCAAATGGCCAAGGAACAGGTTCTCCGCGACGGTCATTTCCGGCACCAGGTGTAGTTCCTGGTGGATCACCGCCACGCCGCTGGCGATGCTGTCGGCGGTGGATTTGAAGGCCATCGTCTGCTCGCCGATCTGCAGCTCGCCGCTGCTCGGGATGTAGGCACCGCCAAGAATCTTCAATAACGTGGACTTGCCCGCGCCGTTCTCGCCCATCAGGGCATGGACCTGCCCCGGATGCGCAACGAAACTGATATTGGCCAGCGCCTGCACGCCGGGAAAGGTCTTGCCGATCCCGTTGAAACGCAGGCTGCCGCCGATGCTTTGTTGTTGTGTCGCTGTTTGCGCTTGCATAACCACCTCGAACTTACAGAGATCAAGCGGCCCTGTTGCCAAGGCCGCTTTGAATCAACCCGCCGTCAATTCCACAGGCCGATCTTTTCCAACTCTTGCTTGAAGTTCTCCCGGGTGATCAGCGTCACCTCGTCCATGGCGGTGTATTTCGGTGGTTCCTTACCCGTGGTGACCCACTCGTACATCATCTCGGCTGTCTTGTAGCCTTCGATGTGCGGGCTTGGCAGCATCGAACCGAAGAAGCCGCTGTCAGGTTTCTTCAACTCGCCGATTGCGTCGGTGCCGTTGATACCGATACCGATTACATTAGCCGCCTTGAAGCCGGCGCTTTCGGTGGCGCGCACACCGCCCAGCACCGTGTTGTCGTTCATGCCGCCGATGATCAGGTTCTTCGCGCCGCTGGGCAGTTTGACTAGCGCGGAGTTGGTGGAGTCCATGCTGCCCGGTACGTCGAGAGTCTTGAGGGCCGAGTAGAGGATGTGATCCTCCGGGAAACCGGCTTTTTTCAGCGCGTCGACCGAACCGTCGGTGCGTTTCTTGCCGGTGTCCAGCTCGTTGAAGGTGTTGATCACCGCGTAGGTCTCTTTCCAGTCCCAGCCGCGTTTTTTCGCTTCGGCGGCCATGGCGGCGCCCTGCTTCTGGCCCACTTCGAACGCGGCCATGCCCAGGTACGGGACGTCCTCCATGAACTTGCCACTGGCGTCGACGAAACGGTCGTCGACGGCGATGACTTTCAAGTCATTGAGTTTGGCCTTGGCCATGATGGCCGGGCCGAGCGACACGTCCGGCGGGCAGATCACAAAGCCCTTGGCGCCGTTGGCGGCGAGGCTGTCGATGGCCGAGAGGGTTTTCTCACCATCGGGCACGGCGATCTTGATCACCTTGAAGCCCTTGTCCTTGCCCGCCTTCTCGGCGAACGCCCATTCGGTCTGGAACCAGGGCTCCTCGGCCTGCTTGACCAGAAAACCGATTTTCACTTCTTCAGCCGCCAGCAGGTTGCAGCTCAGGCTGACCGCGGTTACCGCCAGGGCGGCGCGACACAGGGAACGGATCCCACGACGATGCTTCATAGTTGACTCCTTGTTTTTTTTATTGAAAGCCAAAACGTCCAGGATTCTGCTCCACCTAGGGTGGACTCACGCAGGCTGGGCGGTACAACAAGTTGCTACAGCATAGGGCTAAATAGTCATATCGTATGATGATTGAATGACAGGCGAAGTTTCCCGCTGCCACTCAAGAATATTCAGTCGTGATACATGACCGAACGTCCACCATCGATGGTGATGCATGAGGCGTTGATAAACGGTGCTTCATCGCTGGCCAGGAATATGGCCGTCATTGCCACTTCGATCGGCTGGCCGATTCGCCGTGGCGGGTGCAGGTCCAACGCACGCTGGCGTTCGGCATGGGGATCGGCAAAGCCGTTCCAGTAGTCGACGTTCAGTTGGGTTTCGATATAGCCCGGTGCAATGGCGTTGACGCGAATCCCTTTGGCGGCATATTCGATGCCCAGGGCACGCGTCAGGCCGAGCAAGCCATGCTTGGCTACCGGGTATGGGAAACAGCCGGGAATGATGTGGGACGAATGGGTCGATGCAATGTTGATGATGCTGCCCACGCCCTGCTCGATCATCTGCGGCAATACCGCCTTGCAACCGTACCAGGCGCCATCCAGGTCGATAGCGAAGCAGCGGCGCCAGTCGTCTTCAGTCATCAGCAGCGGGTCACGGAAGACGTTGACCCCGGCACAGTTGACCAACACGTCGATGCGCCCGTGCCGCTCGACGGCAAGCCGGGCCATGGCCACCAGGTCCTGCTGCTTCGACACATCGGCCCTCAGCGCCTGCACATCCGCACCACGCTCGCGCCAGTGGGCGGCCACTTGCTCGACTTTGTCAGCCTGGATGTCACTGATGACCAGTCGCGCCTGCTGCGAAGCGAACGCAGCGACAATCGCCTCGCCAATACCTTGGGCGGCACCGGTCAGCAACACCACCTTGTTTTTCAGGCGCTCGCCCTTGGGTGGCTCTGGCACTGGCGGCAGGGACAGTGGCTCAGCCATGGACCACGTCCCCAACGTACAGGCACGACAAAAGCCGGGCACCCGAGGATGACCGGCTCAACGCAAGCTTGAACAACATGGGTTCACGTACACCGCCAGAGCGCACGGAGGGAGATCGTTGCATCGCTTCACCTGTTTTGTTTTTTTAGTGTGAGTGCGTATTGCTGATGGAGCCGACTATAAACCCGGCCACCGGATAATCTCAATATATATATTTACATCCCATATTATGGGATTCAGCCTGCAAACCGGGTACAGGCCACGCCTGGAACATCGACTTGCATCGACAGCAGCGCTCCGTCCAGCGGATGGCCCAACGGGCTCGCCGCACTGGTGATGTACAGTGTCTTGAGGTCCGGTCCACCGAACACGCAACTGGTGGGACGACTGACCGGCAGTTCGATTACCTGATCAACGTGACCGTCCGGGTGCAGCCGCAGCAGGCAACTGCCGTCCCAACGAGCGTTCCAGATATAACCCCGGGCATCCATCGCCGAACCGTCCGGCCCGCCACGGGAATGCGGGCCAAACCAGACCTCGGCAGGCGCCAGGTTGCCTTCAGGGTAGATGAAGTGCCGGTACAACGTGCCATCGAGGCTGTCGCCGAAGTACACCGTGGTGCCGTCAGGGCTCCACAGCAAGGTGTTCGGGATCCCCAACCCGCGCAGCAGCGGCATCACACGACCATCAGCAGCGACGCGAAACAGTCCGCCGGAACGTTGCTCGATGGGCAAGTCTTCGCCGTTTTCACCAATATTGTTCTGCATCGTGCCGAGCCAGAGTTGGCCCAGGGCATCGCAGCGAGCCTCGTTGGGCCGATTGCCTGGCTGGGGATCGGCCATGCACAGCAGCGTCAGCCTGGGCTCCAGGCCCGGCGAATCCAGGTCCAGCCGATAGACGCCACTGCTCAGGGTTACCAACGCGTCGCCACTTTGGGTGGGTATAAAGGCCGACACATGCTCGGGCATCTGCCAGATCTGCACATTGGCACCGATCAGCCGCAGCGCCTGCTTGCCGGCGATATCGACCCAGTACAGCGCCTGGGTCGGCTCATCCCAGAACGGCCCCTCGCCCAGTTGCGCCCGGTGTTCCGTCACTGCCGTCCACTTCATTGAAATCTCCCATTCCCGGTGTGCCTGGCGGTGTCGGTTCGACCGGCCATGACATTGGGGTAAAAACGTTTGATCGCCATGTCGGCGTTATCGATCAGGGTCATGCAGGCCCAGACACCTCGCGTGGCATCGCGAGCGGCAATGGCTTCAGCGATATCCTTGTGGATGGGCAAGGTGCGGCGCAGTTCATCGGGGTCGGCCGCCGAGACCTCGAACGACACCGCCAGCAAGGCCCCCAGGGCCGGGACCATCTGTTCGATGAATTGATTATGGCTCGCGGCGAGGATGCACTCGTGGAAAAACTGGTCGGCGCGGTTGTAATCGGCACCGCTGTCCACCGCCCTCTCCAGCGCATGGTAGGCCAGGCGGATCGCTTGCACCTGCTCGCTGGTGGCCCGTTCGCAAGCCCAGCGCACCGCCATCGGCTCGATGGTCCGGCGCAAGTCCAGCAGATCGTCGACGAAGTTTTCCGGCAGGCCGCTGCGTGACAGCCACCCCACCACTTGCGGGTCGAACAGGTTCCAGCGCCGCACCGGCAGGACCCGGGTGCCAACTTTCGGCCCGACCTCCAGCATGCCCTTGGCCACCAGGGTCTTGATCGCCTCGCGGATCACCGTGCGGCTGACCCCCAGTTGCTCGCCGAGGTCCGCTTCAACCTTGATGGCCTGCCCAGGCTTGACCTGGCCGGCCGCTATCCAGCCACCCAGCCAATCGACGGTCGATGCGTGAAAACTGCTGGACATGGAAACCCCGCGGGCTGTTCTTATGGTGGCCCACGCTAATCATCATATGATTGGGTGTCAATCCGAATTTTGGGTAACCGCTGTGGGAGCGGGCTTGCTCGCGATAGCGGTGTTTCAGCAACACATGAGTCAACTGATCCGACGCCATCGCGAGCAAGCTCGCTCCCACAGGGGCAAATCAGGGTTCCAGGCCTATCGGAAAGAACTCACCCCCACTCCACACGCCCAACCAGCGCTGCCCGTCCACCTCACGACTGACTGCCAATTCCACCAACTGGTAAAACACATTACGGTGGATCAGCGCCTCGAGATTACTGCGCACATGCACGTAGGGCGCGGGTTCCTGGGTCTGAGGATCGATCACCACCCGCATCGGATGCTCGGGGCCCGCTTCGGTGGTTTCCTCGACATTGGTGGTAAAGCGCAGGAGCTGCCCTTCTCCCTCGCCTTCGACATCGAGGGTCACGGCCACAAAGGGCGCATCGTCGACCTTGACGCCGACCTTTTCCACTGGAGTGATCAGGAAGTAATCATCGCCGTCGCGGCGGATGATGGTGGAGAACAACTTGACCATCGGCTTGCGCCCGATGGGCGTGCCCAAGTAGTACCAGGTACCGTCACGGGCGATGCGCATGTCGATGTCGCCGCAGAAGTCGGGGTTCCACAAGTGGACCGGCGGCAGGCCTTTGGTCTTGGGGATCTGCCCCAGCAAGTCATTGGCTTTTTGCGGTCCGCTCATGGTGACTCCTTGAATTATTCGTCGCTCATCCCAAGCAGGCTGCGGGCATACTCACGCAAAGGCGCGGCGATGAGGTCTTGGGGTTGTTTGTCGTGCAACGTCAGTAAACCGCCACGACTCTTGATCCGTGCAGTATCAATCAAATACTGCGTGCTGGTCTCGATCAACATGATCTGAATCACGCTGGTGTCGACGCCCAGTCGATCCACGGCCTCTTCGTCGGCCCACTCGTCGCTGTTGCCGATACGGTTGTCGGCCTTGGCGAACCGGGTGTACAGCAGGTAATGAGCGCCGGCGGCACGGGCCTCGCCCATTGCCTGGTCAAGCCCTTCGGGCACTCGGGCACGACGGACCATGGGGAAATATTCGATGAAACCGTTGAAGGCTTCCTCGGCCACGACATTGGGCCGTGGATAGGCACCGCCCGGCGGAGCGAAAGCGCCCTGGGCAATATAGATGAACGAGTCCGGCTGGATACGCAGGTTGTTTATACGACGGCTGTCGCTGTGGTCCAACAGGCCGGCGTCACTCATGTGATAACGAACGCCCTCCCCCATGTCGCTGACATTCATGCAACCACCGAGTGCCAAAACGGCCAGCAGCAAAACCAGGCTACGCATCCTACCCTCCAGAAACCGGTGTCGGAAAACCGGCGAATGGTCGTGGGATGCAGCTTTTGCGCCAGCTCAGCGACTTGTCGGGTCTTCAGTCTCGGAATATGTCCGTGGCGAGGGAGCTTGCTCCCGCTGGGCTGCAAAGCAGCCCTCTTCGGTCTGAAGCCTTACGACTGCTTCGCAGCCGAGCGGGAGCAAGCTCCCTCGCCACAAAGGCTGTCAGCCGCCGATGATCTTCATGATGGTCGCACCACCGGAAAACGCCACTTCCTGCTTATCCCCCAGCGCCTTGACCAGCAAGCGCTGAAGGGCCGGCAACGCCTGGTGGCGGGGCTTGTCCAGCAAATCACCGACGAAGTGCCGATTGCTTGAAGACAGGCAGCCATGCAACCAGCCTGTGGACGACAAGCGCAGTCGAGAACAGGTGCGGCAGAACGGCACGCTTTCGTTGGCAATCACACCGAAATACCCCTGCCCTGGAATTTCATAGCGCACCGCTGTGGCATCCACCGGCGCGTTGGCCTGCAGGTACTCGTACTGATCGCCGATCAGACTGAGCAACTGCTGGAGGCTGACGAACTGCTGCAAAAACGCATTCGAGTCCCGGGCCAGGTGGCCCATGCGCATCAACTCGATGAAACGCAGCTCATAGCCACGCTCCAGACAGTATTCAAGCAGCGGCATCACCTGGTCCAGGTTCTGCCCGCGCAGCGGCACCATGTTGACCTTGATCTTCATTCCAGCGGCGCGGGCCTGCTCCATGCCGCTGAGCACAGTCGCCAGGTCACCGCCCCGGGCAATGCTGCGAAACGCCAGGGGATCCAGGGTGTCGAGGGAAACGTTGATCCTCCGAATGCCGGCATCGACCAGCAACGGCAGTTTTTTTGCCAGCAACTGCCCATTGGTGGTCAGGCTGATGTCTTCCAGGCCCATCTGCCCCACCGCCGTCATGAACCGCTCGAGCTTGGGGCTGACCAGCGGCTCGCCGCCAGTGATGCGCAACCGCTCGATGCCGGCGGCCTCGATCAAATATTCCACGCCGCGCGCCATCGCCTCGGCTGACAGCTCATCCTGCGCAGCCACCAGCCGCTTGCCATCGGGCACGCAGTAGGTACAGGCATAGTTGCAGGCTGACGTCAGGCTGATCCGCAAATTGCGAAAGCGCCTACCTTGACGGTCAACGATCATGGATCACTCCGGCGGGAAAGAGGGAACGGACTGACGAAACTTGACCTATAAATCAAGTTTTAACAAGACCCAAGCCTGAGTATATTCCTGGGACACTGCGCCATGTAAGCAGACATGGCGCAATCAGACAGCTGAATGTCAGTTGCTCGGCACGTCCGTATCGCGCTTGCGCTTGTTGCCCATGCGCACACCGATGTCCATCAGGAATTGGAAGAAGCCTTCCTGATCTTCCAGCACATTGCTCCAGAACGGCGAGTGATACAGCGCCACGGCGCCGTGCACCAGCGCCCATGCCGCGCAGTAATGGAAGTAAGGCGGTACGTCCTCGAGCTTACCTTCGCTGATACGGCCTTTGATCAGCAGGGTCAGTCGATCGAAATTCGAGGCACGGATCTTGTGCAGCTCCTCGACCATTTCCGGCACCTGGTTGCCCTTGACCACCTTCTCTTCCAGGCGATCGAACAAGCGGTAGCGTTGCGGGTCGCGCATGCGGAATTCGAAGTAGGCACGGGACAGCGCCTCCTTGTCCTTATCCACATCGGCCGAATGCAGGAGCTCATTCAGATCGCGCTCGTAGTCGAGCATCAAGCGCAGGTAGATCTCTGCCTTGGACTTGAAGTGTTTATAGATGGTGCCTTTGCCGATACCCACGGCATCCGCAATCATCTCGACGGTGACGCTGTCTTCGCCCTGATCGAGGAACAACTTGAGCGCGGTGTCGAGAATTTCCTGCTCGCGGCGGCGAAACTCACGGACCTTACGAGGTTCTTTGTGCATAAGAAAAAGGTCTGAAGGGTCAAAATTCGAAGCCGGGTATTATGCCTAACTTACGTAAAAATGCACGGATCATCCGCTCCCGGCAGCAGTTCTTCACAAAACCGATCGCTTTACGGGTTTCGCTTGGGTTGTTGGCAGGCCACGGCGGCAGGCTCTGCGCCGGTGAGAACTTATCCGAAGCGAACGTATTCCAAATCCGTTTAAAAACCACCCGGCCCAGACTGGACGGGTCGGCATACTGATCAATACTTGAACTGTCGGGGCGACATCTCCCCCAAGTGACGCCCTGATAAAGGTACCAACGGACCGCGTGCCTTTGTTTTACTCCTAATGGTCTTAACCCGGATTCACCCCCCAGAACCCGGGTTTTTTTTGCATAAAATTCAGGCTTCTGCCGAGCGGACATGGGCCAGTGGAAATAATTGCTTAAAATTTTCTGTGGTCTGTTCGGCAAATCGCTCATAGGACTCGCCACGTAGCATGGCCAGGAATTCCGCCACCTCCCGTACGTATTGCGGCAGGTTCGGCTTGCCGCGATACGGGATCGGCGCAAGGTATGGCGAGTCGGTCTCCACCAACAAGCGGTCGGCCGGTACTTTGCTGGCGACGTCGCGCAGGGCGTCGGCATTGCGGAACGTGACGATTCCGGACAAGGAAATGTAATAGCCCATGTCCAACGCAGCCTTGGCCATGTCCCAATCCTCGGTGAAGCAATGCAGCACCCCAGCCTGGGGCAGCGCGGCAGAGCGCAACAAGGCCAACGTGTCGGCCCGGGCACCCCGGGTATGGATAATCACGGGTTTACCGGTCTGCCGGGCAGCCTCCAGGTGCAACTGGAAGGAAGCCTGTTGCACCTCGGCGGCCTCCGGCTCGTAGTGGTAATCCAGGCCGGTTTCGCCAATGGCGACGACCCGCGGATGGTCGAGCTCACGCAGCAGCCAATCGAGCGCCGGCGCGGCGTCGGGCTGGACATCCAGCGGGTGGACGCCGACCGAACAATCGACATCCGCGTAGCGTTCGGCCAATGCCTTGACATCGGCGGCGTTGTCGGCGCTGACACCGATGCACAGGAAATGCCCGACACCCCGCTGGCGAGCGGCGTCCAGCGCGGCATCCAGTGAGCCGTCATGGGCAGCGAGGTCGAGACGATCAAGATGGCAATGGGAATCTACAAGCATAAAGAGACGGGCTACATCGTATGAGTGGGACGGTCGGACTTCAAAGCGCCGGCCAGGTGGGTTTCGATCTGATTGCGCGCCGAATTATCGCCGTCGTTGAACTGCACGCCAACACCTGCGGCCCGGTTGCCCTGGGCACCCTTGGGGGTCATCCAGATCACCTTGCCGGCCACCGGGATCTTGTCCGGCTCGTCCATCAGGCTCAACAGCATGAACACCTCATCGCCCAGGCGATAGTTCTTGTTGGTGGGAATGAACAGGCCGCCATTCTTGATGAAGGGCATATAGGCGGCATAGAGCACCGACTTGTCTTTGATGGTCAGGGACAGGATGCCGTTGCGTGGTCCGGGGCTGACGGGTTCGTTCATGCTGATCTCCGCTGCGATTGAGCTGAGTCTAGGCGCAGGCTGTCAGTTTCGGCCAGGTAAACTCGCCCACTGCACCAACAGCGCTTCGAGCAACAACACCCGATTGAGGTTCGCCTTGCTCAGCACCTTCTGACGTTGGGCAAGAATCCAGTCCTGAATGTTCAAGATTTTATCCTGGCTGCTTTTCTGCGCCAGGTACTGGATGACCTTACGCATGTCCGTCAGCCCCAGGCCCGCCTCGTCCTCGGTCAGTTGGTAACGCAGGATCAGGCTCGACCAATCGCAGAACCAGTCGAACAGCAAGAGCAACGGGATGGCGTTCCAGCCCTCGGCCAATTGCGTGGGGGATTGTTGCTGCTTGAGCAGTTTCTTGACCCCATCCACCACCAACGCACGCTGCTCACGCACGCCCTGGGCCTGGAGACTGACCGCCGCCAGGGGCGAACCGGCGGCCAGCGTCAGCAACTCGACACGCTCTACATCGCTGCTGTCGGGCAAGGCCTGGGCCAGCCATTGCAGGCTCATCGCTTCGCTCGGCAGCGGGCAGGCCTGCTGCACGCAGCGGCTCTTGATGGTCGGCAGCAAGCGGCTCGGCTGGTGGCTGACGAGCAACAGCACGGTGTCTCCGGAAGGCTCTTCGAGACTCTTGAGCAAGGCGTTCGCGGCGTTGATGTTCATTGACTCGACCGGCTCGATCAATACCACCTTGCGCCCGCCCATCTGCGCGGTCTGGACCACGAAGCTGACCAGGTCCCGGACCTGGTCGACCTTGATCGCCTTGTCCGCCTCCTCCGGCTCCAGCACGTAATTGTCGGGATGGCTGCCGGCCTTGAGCAGCAGGCAGGATTTGCATTCACCGCAGGCGTTCGACGCATTCGGGCTGTGGCACAGCAGGCTGGCCATCAAGCGCTCGGCGAGGGCGCGCTTGCCGATTCCCGCCGGGCCATGCAACAGATATGCATGGGCATGCTGGGCGCGCCCGGCAAGTTGCTGCCAGAGGCTGTCCTGCCAGGGATAGGCTTCAGCCACGGGCACGCTCCAGCAAACGCGGCAGCAATTCGTCCAGTGACTGCTGGACCTCGCTCAGTGATTGCGCGGCATCGATCACCAGGTAGCGCACCGGATCGGCCTTGGCCCGGCTCAGGAAGGCATTGCGCACGGCATTGAAGAATGCCTGGCCCTCAAGCTCGAAACGATCCAACCGACCACGGGCGCTGGCGCGGGCCAGGCCGATTTCTACGGGCAGGTCGAATATCAGCGTAAGGTCCGGCCGCAAGTCACCCTGCACGAACGCCTCCAGTGCAGCGATACGCTCCAAGGACAAGCCCCGACCGCCACCCTGATAGGCAAAAGTGGAATCGGTAAAGCGATCGCAAAGCACGACCGCGCCACGGGCCAACGCCGGGCGAATCACCTCGGCAAGATGCTGGGCCCTGGCAGCGAATACCAGCAACAGCTCGGTGTCAGGGGTCATGATCTCTTCGGCAGGTGCCAGTAGCACTTCGCGGATCCGCTCGGCCAGCGGTGTACCGCCCGGCTCGCGCGTCAATACCACCTCGATGCCGGCGGCTTGCAGGCGCTCGGCCAGGTATTCGCGGTTGGTGCTCTTGCCGGCGCCTTCAGGGCCTTCCAGCGTTATAAACAAGCCAGTCACGGGCGGTCCTTAATCAGGGTCATTGCGGGCTCGGCGGCTCGCTGGCATTCGGTTCGGGAGCAGGTTGTTGCGCCGGCACCTGGGGCACGGCCTCCGGTGCCGTGTCAGGCGATGCGGCAGGAATTGGGGCCTGTTCGTCCGGCGTCGCCGGGGCCGGGCTGGAGCGGTAGTCGGCACGGCGCTTGAGCTGGAACTCGCGCACCGCATTATTGTGCGTCTCCAGGTCATCGGAAAACACGTGGCTCCCATCGCCACGCGCGACAAAGTACAGGCTGTTGCCCGAGGCCGGGTTCAAGGCGGCATGAATCGCTTCGCGCCCCACCATGGCAATCGGCGTTGGCGGCAAACCCGGGTTCAGGTAGGTGTTATAAGGATTGTCTTCTTTCAAATGGGCACGGGTGAGTTTGCCGGTGTAGCGCTCGCCCAGGCCATAGATCACCGTGGGGTCGGTCTGCAGCAGCATGCCCAGGCGCATCCGCCGTACGAATACCCCGGCGATCTGGGCGCGCTCCTGGGGCACGCCGGTTTCCTTCTCTACCAACGACGCCATGATCAACGCTTGATAGGGCTGGGTGTAAGGCGCATCGTCGGCTCGCTGTGCCCACTCCTTGGCAAGCACATCCTCGAGACGGTCATAGGCTTTTTTCAGCAGGTCGACATCCGAGGTACCGCGCACGAAGCGATAGGTGTCCGGAAAAAACCGACCTTCGGGAAATATCCCGGAATGTCCCAGGCGCTCCATCACCTGACTGTCGCTCAAGCCGGCCAGGGTCTGCTGGAGCTTTTCGTCCCTGGCCAGCGCCGCACGTACCTGGCGAAAGTTCCAGCCTTCCACCAGCGTGACGCTGTATTGCACCACTTCCCCGCGCTTCCAGACTTCGATCAGGCCGTCCATGGTCATGCCCGGCACCATCCGGTATTCACCGGAGTGCAACGGCTGGTCGGCGAGATTGAAGCGCCAATAGATCCGTAGCCAGAAAGCGTCCTTGATCAGACCATCGGCTTCGAGGCGCTTGAGGGTCCCGGTCGGGGTGGTCCCGTTGGGCACATCCAGCAATTCTTCCTGGGTGATGTTCAGCGGCTGTTGCAGCGCCGAATGAATCTTCCAGGCCGAAGCACCCAACAGCAGCCCTGCCAGAACCAGTCCGGTTTCCAGCAGTAGCAAGAATTTACGTCTCACGAATCAAACATCCAATAACGCGCGGGCAAGGGTCTGCAGTTTACGGGTGAGCGGCCCAGCCGACCAGCGTGCCGAACCACAGCTCAGCACTGGCCAGACGCCATAAACGCTGTTGCAGACAAAGACTTCATCGGCCTGGTGCAGCTGTTCAAGGGACACATCGGTGATCCAGGTGGCAATGCCACAAGACTCGGCTTGAAACAATAATTCCGCACGCATGACCCCGGCCACACCGCAACGGCCCAGGTCCGCCGTGATCAAGACACCCTCGCGCACCAGGAACAGGTTGCTGAAGACCCCTTCGACCACCCGCCCGGACGTATCCAGCATCAAGCCTTCGGCATACTGCGCGTCGTTCCACTCGGCCCGAGCCAGCACTTGTTCCAGGCGGTTGAGATGCTTGAGACCGGCGAGCAAGGGCTGCTCGGACAAGCGCACGGAGCATGGGAAGAGGTTCACGCCGCGTTCGGCATGGGTCGCCGGATAGGCCGCCGGAGGGCTGCCCTGCAAGATGCGCCGGGCCTCGCTCGAAGGATCAGCGGCATAACCGCGCAGGCTGTCGCCACGGGTGACGATCAGCTTGAGCACTCCGTCGCCCAGGGACCGGGCGTAGCTATCCAGCTCCGCGTTCAACGTGCCCCAGTCAACCCGCAACGCCAGCCGCCGACAGCCCGTCTCCAGGCGTTGCAGATGACGCTCCAGCAACACCGCCGTGCCATTGCGCACGGCGATGGTTTCAAACAATCCGTCGCCATAAGCCAGGCCACGGTCTTTCAGCGACAGGACGTCGGCCGGCTGACCGTCGACCCAGCTTTCCATCAGCCGGCGAACCGGCGGAACACCAGCGAGCCGTTGGTCCCGCCGAAGCCGAAGGAGTTGGACAGCACCACATCGATGTCCATGCCGCGGGCGGTGTGGGGCACGAAGTCCAGGTCACAGCCTTCGTCCGGTTCGTCCAGGTTGATGGTCGGCGGTGCGACCTGGCTGTTGATCGCCAGTACGCTGAAGATCGCCTCAACTGCCCCTGCCGCACCCAGCAGGTGGCCGGTCATGGACTTGGTCGAGCTGACCGCAAGCTTATAGGCATGCTCGCCGAAGACAGTCTTGATCGCCTGGGCTTCGGCCAGGTCGCCGGCCGGAGTCGAGGTACCGTGGGCATTGATGTACTGCACCTGCTCGCCGTTGATTTTCGCGTCGCGCAGGGCATTGGCAATGCAACGGGCAGCACCGGCGCCATCGGCCGGTGGCGAAGTCATGTGGTATGCATCGCCGCTGGTACCGAAGCCGATCAGTTCGGCATAGATGGTCGCACCGCGAGCCTTGGCATGCTCCAGTTCTTCGAGCACCAACGCACCGGCGCCGTCGGACAGCACGAAGCCATCGCGTCCTTTGTCCCAAGGGCGGCTTGCGCGGGTCGGCTCGTCATTGCGGGTCGACAGCGCACGGGAGGCACCGAAACCGCCCATGCCCAGGCCACAGGCCGCCATCTCGGCGCCGCCGGCGATCATCACGTCGGCCTCGTCGTACATGATGTTGCGAGCGGCCATGCCGATGCAGTGCGTCCCGGTGGTGCAGGCAGTGGCGATGGCGTAATTAGGTCCCTGTGCCCCCAGATGGATGGACAGGAAACCGGAAATCATATTGATGATCGAGCCCGGCACGAAGAACGGTGAAATCCGCCGCGGCCCCGAATCATGCAGCGTGCGGCTGGTATCCTCGATATTGGTCAAGCCGCCGATACCCGAACCCATGGCCACGCCGATGCGTTCACGGTTGGCATCGGTGACTTCAAGACCGGCGTTACGCACCGCCTGGAAACCGGCTGCCAGGCCGTATTGAATGAACAGATCAAGCTTGCGGGCTTCCTTGACCGACAGGTATTCCTCGACATTGAAGTCCTTTACCGAGCCGCCAAAACGGGTGGAATAGGCAGAAAGGTCGGTGTGTTCGATCAGACCAATGCCACTGCGGCCAGCCAGAATGCCCTGCCAGCTGCTCGGCACATCCGTGCCCAGTGGCGACAACATACCCATACCGGTGACTACGACGCGTCTACGCGACACAGCACTCTCCTTTTTCTAATGACGACTTTGCATCAGGCCTAAAGAAAAAACCGCACGCCAGAAAGGCAGTGCGGTTTTTCCATGACAGCTAGCGACGACTAAAAACGATTACGCCTGGTGGCTGGTAACGTAGTCGATAGCAGCTTGTACAGTAGTGATCTTCTCAGCTTCTTCGTCAGGAATCTCGGTCTCGAATTCCTCTTCCAGAGCCATCACCAGCTCAACGGTGTCAAGGGAGTCGGCACCCAGGTCTTCAACGAAGGAAGCGGTGCTCACAACGTCTTCTTCTTTAACGCCCAGTTGCTCGGCAACGATTTTCTTGACGCGCTCTTCGATGGTGCTCATACCTTGTTTTCACTCCTAATGGACAAATTCAGGCAGCTGGCCGGTGGGTAAGTGTATAGAAGAACTTTTCGGTTTTTCAACCGAAAGCTTCACTCCTCAAACCCTGGGGCCCGCCGCCTATAAATTGGTTGCAGCTTTATAACGGATTTTAGACAGCTCGTATGACATTTTTTTGAAGCAATCCGTCACATTTAACTCATGTACATCCCGCCGTTCACCGGGATTGTAGCCCCGGTCACGTATGCCGCACCGTCCGACGCAAGAAAAGCGACCACGGACGCGATTTCTTGAGCTTGCCCCAGACGACCCAGCGGAATCTGCGTCTGCAGGGCATCACGCTGTGCTTCCGGCAGTTCACGGGTCATGTCGGTGTCGATGAAACCCGGGGTAACCGAGTTTACCGTAATCGAGCGCGAGCCCACTTCACGTGCCAGCGCACGGCTGAAACCTTCCAGACCGGCCTTCGCCGCAGCATAGTTTACTTGGCCGGCGTTGCCCATGGCACCCACAACCGAGCCGATACTGATAATCCGCCCCCAACGAGCCTTGGTCATGCCACGCAGAACGCCCTTGGACAGCCGGTACAGGCTGTTCAGGTTGGTATCGACTACGTCGAACCACTCGTCATCTTTCATGCGCATCATCAGGTTATCGCGGGTGATACCGGCGTTATTGACCAGGATCGCCGGCGCGCCGAATTGCTCTTGGATGCTCGCCAGTACCGCCGCAACCGATTCGTCGCTGGTGACGTTCAGTTCAAGGCCGGTGCCCTGGATACCGTTTTCCTTGAGCGTCGCGGCGATGCGCTCGGCGCCCGCGGCGGAGGTCGCGGTGCCCACGACAATGGCGCCTTGGCGACCCAATTCCAGGGCAATGGCCTGGCCGATGCCACGGCTTGCACCGGTCACCAGTGCAACTTTACCTTGCAGACTCATGCAAGTTTCTCCTGTTCAGGCCTGCGCTGCACGGGCAGCAGCGAAAGCGTCTGGGGTGTTGAGGTTGGAAGTCGACACGCCTTCGGCGCAGCGTTTGTTCAGACCGGCCAGCACTTTGCCAGGACCGCATTCAACCAGTTCAGTGGCGCCCTTGGCGGCCAGGGTCTGTACCGACTCGACCCAGCGAACCGGCTTGTAGAGCTGTTCCAGCAGGTCACGCTTGAGCGCCTCCAGGTCCGCCGCCACATTGGCGCTGACGTTCTGTACCACGGGAATCTGCGGGGCCTGCCAGTCAATGGCGGCGATGGATTGGGCAAAGCGCTCGGCGGCCGGTCGCATCAGTTCACAGTGCGACGGCACGCTGACCGGCAGCGGCATGGCGCGCTTGGCACCACGAGCCTTGCAGCCTTCGATGGCGCGCTCGACAGCGGCCTTGGCACCGGCGATCACCACCTGGCCCGGCGAGTTGAAATTCACCGCGCTGACCACCTCGCCTTGCGCCGCTTCGGCGCAGGCTGCCAGCACGTCGGCATCCTCCAGGCCGAGAATCGCGGCCATGGCGCCCTGCCCGGCCGGAACGGCCTGCTGCATCAACTGCCCACGACGCTCCACCAGCTTCACCGCGTCGCCCAGGCTCAGGCTGCCAGCGGCGACGAGCGCGCTGTATTCGCCCAGGCTATGGCCAGCGACGAACGCCGGGCGCGCACCACCTTCGGCCAGCCACAGGCGCCACAGCGCGATCGAGGCGGTCAGGATGGCCGGTTGGGTTTTATCGGTCTGGTTGAGCTGCTCTTCGGGCCCCTGCTGGGTCAGTGCCCACAAGTCATAACCGAGAGCATCGGAAGCTTCTTTGAATGTTTCGAGGATCAGCGGATATTGCGCGCCCAGTTCGGCCAGCATGCCGAGGGACTGCGAGCCCTGTCCTGGAAAGACGAATGCGAGGGAAGCGGACATGAAAACAAAGCCCCTAATGATCTTGTTGTCAAAAATTGACGCCCCTGGGGACGCTAGGCTTTGTACGAAAAGTGCCTGCGCGCCGATCAGGCCGCGTTGAAAACCGGCTCGGATGCTCATTTACCACCCGTAAACTGCGCCTCCTCGCCTGTTTTCGCCCTGCCTGATCGCCGCTCGGCGGCCCTTCGTACGAGCCCTGGGAAACTGACAGTTGGATGGCGGCTTGAACCGACCGGTCACATTTAAGCACTGTCACAGTAAAACGCCTAAGTTAACAAATCTTCGAGGCGCCCATGCAGACGCTTGGGCAGGTTCTCCTGGATTTCGATCAGCGCCCGGTTGATCGCGCTCTGGAAACCCTCGGCACCCGCCGAACCATGACTCTTGATCACGATACCTTGCAGTCCGAGGAAACTCGCCCCGTTGTGCCGTGCCGGTGCCAGGTCAGCCTGCAATCGACGCATCAGCGGCAATGCCAGCGCACCCACCATTTTCGATGCCAGGCTCTGCCTGAACAGGCTCTCGATGCGCTGACCGATCATGGTCGCCAGGCCTTCGCTGGACTTGAGCAGGATATTGCCGACAAAACCGTCGCACACCACCACATCCGCTTCGCCGCGGTACAGGCCATCCCCCTCGACGAAGCCGATGTAGTTGATGCCGGGGGCTTTGTGCAACAGCGTGGCCGCGAGCTTGACCTGCTGGTTGCCCTTGATGTCCTCTGTGCCGATGTTCAGCAGTGCCACCCGCGGACGTACGATACCCAGGGTTTCAGCCGCTACCGAGCCCATCACCGCAAATTGCAGCAAGTGTTCGGCGCTGCAATCGACGTTGGCGCCCAGATCGAGCAATTGACAAAAGCCACGCTGGGTTGGGATCGCCGCCACCATCGCCGGCCGGTCGATGCCCGGCAGGGTCTTGAGCACGTAGCGCGACAGAGCCATCAGTGCACCGGTATTGCCGGCGCTGACACAGGCCTGGACCTTGCCGTCGCGCAACAGCTCGAGTGCCACCCGCATCGAGGCGTCGGGTTTGTTGCGCAAGGCCTGGGCCGGTTTTTCATCCATGGTGATGACTTCGGTTGCCGGTGTAACGGTCAGGCGCGCGCGATCCACAGCCGATTGGCCGCTGAGCATGTCTTCCAGGAGGGAGGGTTGACCGACGAGGGTCAGGTGCAGCGAGGGCGTAGCATTCAGACAAGCGAGGCTGGCCTGAACAATGTTGCGGGGACCGAAGTCCCCGCCCATTGCGTCAATCGCGATGACTTGAGCGGACAAGGATTACTCGTCAGCGCCCTTGTCGATCACTTTACGACCACGGTATACGCCTTCTGGCGATACGTGGTGACGCAGGTGAACTTCACCGGTGGTTTTTTCTACAGACAGGGTGCTAGCCTCGAGAGCGTCGTGGGAACGGCGCATGTCACGGGCAGAGCGGGATTTTTTGTTCTGCTGAACAGCCATAATTGATTAACTCCTAAACGTTTGGGTCACGCTTTAACTGCGCCAATACACTGAACGGGTTGGACCGCGTTACCTCGTCCTCGCTCGGTTCGGGCTCATCTGCTCCCGCCGGCTGCTGGCATTCTTCCGGATGATGAGCAGGCACAATGGGCAAGGCGAGCAGAAGCTCCTCCTCGATCAGTGACTGCAGATCCAATGGATCTTCGCCCAGTTCCAGCACGTCATAACCTTTCGGCAACGACTGGGTATTCGCACCCTCCTTCACCACGGCGTAACTGCATTCGCTGTGGATCGGCAGGGTGACCAGCTCAAGACAACGCTGGCAAACCATTTTGACTTCAGTGTCGATAAAGCTGTGGATCACCACAGATTTACGTTCATCTCGTTCAAAAACGAATTTGGCCTGGACCGTTCCGACATCGTCGGAAAGTGGGTCGCAGAGTCTCTTCAAATCGGCCAGCAACAACTCACCTTGGAGGGTGGTGCCACGGTCAGCCAATTTGCGCGGGTCAACGTGAGGTGGAATCGGGTCATTCAACATAGGCGCAGCATTATAGGGATGCCCCCGGCCATGTCAAAGGAAATTCAGCCCTGTGCGTCACTCGCACGCCTCGCTAGAATCGGCCATTGCCCTAGGAGATGCCCATGCTGCCTTTATTACTTGCCTCCAGCTCAGTCTACCGACGGGAATTGCTGGCCCGACTCGGACTGCCATTCGTCTGCAGCTCGCCAGACATCGACGAAAGTCATCGCCCCGGCGAGCCCGCCGTCGAACTGGTAAAGCGCCTGGCCCGGGAAAAGGCCCAGGCATTGGCGGCCAGCCACCCGGCGCACCTGATCATCGGCTCGGACCAGGTTGCCGTGCTCGGCGAGCGCATCCTGGGCAAGCCGCACACCTTCGAAAACGCACGTGAACAATTGCTGGCCGCCAGCGGCACCCGGGTCACTTTCCTGACGGGGCTGGCACTGCTCAACAGCCAGACCGGCGCTTGCCAGGTCGATTGCGTTCCGTTCACCGTCACTATGCGCACCCTTGAGCCTGCGCGCGTCGAACGCTACCTGCACGCCGAGCAACCCTACGACTGCGCTGGCAGTTTCAAGGCCGAAGGGCTGGGCGTCAGCCTGTTCCAGAGCACCGAAGGCCCGGACGCCACCAGCCTGGTCGGCCTGCCGCTGATTCGCCTTGTGGATATGTTACTGGCCGAGGGCATGCAGATCCCCTGATTCATCAGCCCCAAGAGACACTGAACCTGTGGCGAGGGGATTTATCCCCGTCGAGCTGCGAAGCAGCCTAAAACAATCCACCAAGAAGACCTCAGTGCCTGTTTACTTGGGGTGCTCCGCACCCCAGCGGGGATAAATCCCCTCGCCACATGACAGCGCACGCCAATCAGCGCAGCGTCGGCCCCTGGAAGCCCATCCACATCGCCAGATGCTCGGCGATACTCGCCCCAAGCTTTTTCGAGAAGCGGTCAAATGGCGACTCTTCGATGGTGAAGTCCACCAGTTCTTTCTGACCAATCACATCCCGCGCCACCGAGCTGGCACTGCCGAGACCGTCGATCAGGCCCAACGGCAAGGCTTGCTCCCCCGACCAGACCAGCCCGGAAAACAGCTCAGGATGCTCCTTGTCCTTCAGGCGCTCGCCCCGTCCTTTCTTGACGCTGGCGATGAACTGCTTGTGAGTGGTGTCGAGCACGCCCTGCCAGAAAGCGGTTTCCTCAGGCTTCTGCGGCTGGAACGGATCCAGGAAAGACTTGTGTTCGCCAGAGGTGTAAACCCGACGCTCAACCCCAAGCTTGTCCATTGTTCCGACAAACCCGTAGCCAGCGGCCGTAACCCCAATGGAGCCCACCAGACTGGCCTTGTCGGCATAGATCTGGTCGGCGGCGCTGGCAATGTAATAGGCGCCGGACGCCCCGAGATCGGAAATCACGGCGTAGACCTTGATATCAGGGTGCAAACCGCGCAGCCGGACGATCTCGTCATACACATACCCTGACTGCACCGGACTGCCGCCCGGACTGTTGATGCGCAGCACCACGCCCTTGACCTTGGAGTCCTCGAAAGCCGCCCGCAGGCTGCCGACGATATTGTCCGCGCTGGCGGGCTCCTTGTCGGCGATCATGCCTTCGATATTGATCAGCGCGGTGTAGGCCGATCCGCTGACGGCGCTCTTTTCCACCGACATCAGCGGCGTGAACAACGCCAGCGCAAGGAACAGGTAAACAAACGTCAGGAGCTTGAAGAAGATGCCCCAGCGACGGGAGCGACGTTGCTCCTGCACACTGGCCAGCAAGGTCTTTTCCAACAGCTTCCAGCTTTTGTCGTCACCGCTTTCTACGCTTGCCTTGGCAGGTGCCTTCCATTCATCGGTCATGCGTGCATCCCCAGCAAAACTTAATAGGCCCGCCCGCTCAGCCAGGCGTGCAACTCAGGAAAATGATCAATCGACAGTCGCGGCTCGAAGGCCTGCAGCGCCTGAATAGTCTGGGCTCCATAGCTGACAGCCACCGAGCCCATGCCGGCATTGCGCGCCATCTGGAGATCAAACGACGAATCTCCCACCATCAACGCCTGCTCCGGCCGCACGTTGCAGTGCGCCAGGATCTGCTCAAGCATCAGAGGGTGCGGCTTGCTGGCAGTTTCATCGGCAGCGCGAGTGATATCGAAATAATCATCCCAGCCATGGGATTTCAACACCCGGTCCAGCCCGCGCCGCGCCTTGCCGGTCGCGACCGCCAAGTGATAACCCTCGGCACGCAGGGCGTGCAAGGTATCCGCCACGCCGTCGAACAATGGCGAAGGTTCGGCCTCCAGCGCGATGTAATGGTCGGCGTAATGCTGGCGGAAAACCACCAGCGCTTCGTCATCGATCTCGGGATAGAGACTGCGAATCGCCTCTGGCAATCCAAGACCGATAATGCCCTTCACCGCCAGGTCGTCGCACCGGGCGAACCCCGAGCGGTCCGACGCGGCATGCATCGATTCCACGATGCGGCCGATGGAATTGGCCAGCGTGCCGTCCCAGTCGAAGATCAGCAGCTTGTAATCAGGGTGCACTCAAGCGCTCCACGGTCTTGGCCCACATTTCATCCACCGGGGCCTGCAACTTCAGCTCGCCGCCATCAGGCAACGGCACAGTGAGCATGTAGGCATGGAGGAACAGGCGTTTGCCGCCCAGGTCGCGGATTTCCCTGGTGAAATCATCGTCGCCGTATTTGCTGTCACCAGCAATGCAATGTCCAGCGTGCAGGGTGTGGACGCGAATCTGATGGGTACGACCCGTCACTGGCTTGGCCTCGACCAGGGTGGCGAACTCGCCGAAGCGGCGCAGCACCTTGAACACGGTTAGCGCCTCCTTGCCCTCGTCATTGACTTCGACCATGCGCTCACCCGAACGCAAGTTGCTCTTGAGCAGCGGGGCACGGACCTGCTTGATGGAGGTTGCCCAATGACCGCGGACGAGCGCCATGTAGCGCTTGTCCACGCCGTCGCCGCGCAATTGCTCATGCAGATGGCGCAGCATGCTGCGCTTCTTGGCGATCATCAGCAGGCCGGACGTGTCGCGGTCCAGGCGATGGACCAGCTCCAGCTCCTTGGCGTCCGGACGCAACTGACGAAAGGCTTCGATCACGCCGAAATTCAGCCCACTACCGCCGTGAACCGCAATGCCCGCGGGCTTGTTGATCACGATCAAGGCCTTGTCTTCGTAGACGATCGCAGCCTCGAGGCGTTGCAGCAGGCCTTGAGCCACCGGCACCGGCTCATCGCGCTCAGGCACGCGAACCGGCGGCACACGCACGACATCGCCCGCCTGGAGCTTGTATTCAGGCTTGATCCGCCCCTTGTTCACCCGCACTTCACCTTTACGCAAGATGCGGTAGATCAGGGTCTTGGGCACGCCTTTGAGTCGGGCCAGCAGGAAATTATCGATTCGTTGGCCGGCATATTCCGGCGAGACCTCGAGCAGTTGAACGCCAGGGGTCGAAGGGGCAGTAGTTGTCATGGCGGCGATCATAACAATTTTTTATGGAATTGAAGCACTTAATCATTGCTGCTATAGTCGCGAACGCCGCCAAAAGTGGCTGGACAGCGGACCAACGGTCAAAAACCGGCCCTGACCAACGCAATTCACGAGGACGAGAGGCCGTCCTACGGGGCTTTCGCTACGAACGGTAGAGTTTGCAGGTGTTACGAGCGCAGGTGACATGAGGCCTGAAATACGCCGCAAAGCAGAGTTCTGACTCGCCTTGCGCGCCACATTCACGGCCAGTTCACAAAGTGCAGTCAGCTATGAACGACCCCGAGCGAGAGCTTCGGAAACAACGCCTAAATGAGCCATGATGCGTGACCTCCCCTTTCGGAGCTCACGGTAAATGCCAACCCGCTGCGGATTCTGCGCGCGGCAGCACCCGAATTATCAGGGATACGTGTAGGGTGGAGATGTACAACCGTCGGACTGTGTAGCACTAGGCTTATATTTAGACGCTTCATATCGTCCACAGGCGCCGGTTGATTCCTCCTCCTGACTGAGTGCTTGAGTACCAGCAAGCAGGACGCGTCCGTCGCGACTTCGCCATCATTGGGTCGAACTCGCTGGACACTGGAACGGCCCCGCCACTTCCAGGACGCACCTGACACCGACCGTGAGAAGTCGTGTGTGCCGAACGCCGTTTCCGGCAGCCCGGAAACCGACGGTACTACATGAAAAGAATGCTGATTAACGCAACTCAACCCGAAGAGTTGCGTGTTGCACTGGTAGACGGCCAGCGCCTCTACGACCTGGATATCGAATCCGGTGCACGCGAGCAGAAGAAGGCCAACATCTATAAAGGCCGGATTACTCGCATCGAACCAAGCCTTGAGGCTGCCTTTGTCGATTTCGGCTCCGAGCGCCACGGCTTCCTGCCCCTCAAAGAAATCTCCCGCGAATACTTCAAGAAAGCCCCTGAAGGCCGCGTCAACATCAAGGACGTCCTGAGCGAAGGCCAGGAAGTCATCGTCCAGGTCGAAAAGGAAGAACGTGGCAACAAGGGTGCCGCCCTGACCACCTTCATCAGCCTGGCCGGCCGTTACCTAGTCCTGATGCCGAACAACCCTCGCGCCGGCGGCATCTCCCGTCGCATCGAAGGCGAAGAGCGCAACGAACTGCGTGAAGCCCTCAACGGCCTGGTGGCCCCGGCCGACATGGGCCTGATCGTTCGCACCGCCGGCCTTGGCCGTAGCAGCGAAGAAATGCAGTGGGACCTCGACTACCTGCTGCAACTGTGGACCGCCATCAAAGAGGCCTCGCTGGATCGCTCCGCGCCGTTCCTGATCTACCAGGAAAGCAACGTGATCATCCGCGCCATCCGCGACTACCTGCGCCAGGACATCGGCGAAGTACTGATCGACAGCGTCGAAGCCCAGGACGAAGCCCTGACCTTCATTCGCCAGGTGATGCCGCAGTACGCCAGCAAGATCAAGCTCTACGAAGACAGCGTCCCGCTGTTCAACCGCTTCCAGATCGAAAGCCAGATCGAGACTGCGTTCCAACGCGTCGTCGAACTGCCGTCCGGCGGTTCCATCGTCATCGATCCGACCGAAGCCCTGGTGTCCATCGACATCAACTCGGCTCGCGCCACCAAAGGCAGCGACATCGAAGAAACCGCCCTGCAGACCAACCTGGAAGCGGCCGAGGAAATCGCCCGCCAGCTGCGCCTGCGTGACATCGGCGGCCTGATCGTCATCGACTTCATCGACATGACGCCGGCCAAGAACCAGCGCGCCGTGGAAGAAAAAGTCCGCGAATGCCTGGAAGCCGACCGCGCCCGTGTGCAGGTCGGTCGCATCTCGCGCTTCGGCCTGCTGGAAATGTCCCGTCAGCGCCTGCGTCCATCCCTGGGTGAAAGCAGCGGCATCGTCTGCCCACGCTGCAACGGCACCGGCATCATCCGTGATGTCGAGTCGCTGTCCCTGGCGATCCTGCGCCTGATCGAAGAGGAAGCCCTGAAGGATCGCACCGCCGAAGTGCGTGCCCAGGTGCCGATCCCGGTCGCCGCGTTCCTGCTCAACGAAAAACGCAACTCGATCACCAAGATCGAACTGCGCACCCGGGCGCGTATCGTCATCCTGCCGAACGATCACCTCGAGACGCCGCACTTCGAAGTGCAGCGCCTGCGCGATGACAGCCCGGAAGCCCACACCAACCAGTCCAGCTACGAAATCGCCGCGGCCGCAGCCGAAGCCGAA
This sequence comes from Pseudomonas sp. SMN5, assembly GCF_052041925.1. Classification (NCBI taxonomy): domain Bacteria; kingdom Pseudomonadati; phylum Pseudomonadota; class Gammaproteobacteria; order Pseudomonadales; family Pseudomonadaceae; genus Pseudomonas; species Pseudomonas sp. SMN5. The sequence goes on along the minus strand of NZ_JBKGGX010000011.1, from coordinate 123,526 downwards.
GACGTCCAGCCGGCTGCCGCCACCCGCACCCTGGTTCGCCAGGAAGCCGCGGTCAAGACTGCCCCGGCCCGCGCCAACGCTCCGGTCCCGACCGAAGTGGCTGCTCCGGCTGCGGCACCGGTCGCCGCGCCAGAACCTAGCCTGTTCAAAGGCCTGGTGAAGTCGCTGGTCAGCCTGTTCGCCACCAAGGAAGAGCCCGTCGCGCCTGCCGTCGTTGCCAAGCCTGCCGCTCCTGAGCGTCCGGCTCGCAACGAGGAACGCCGCAACGGTCGCCAGCAGACCCGCAACCGCAATGGCCGCCGCGACGAAGAGCGCAAGCCTCGTGAAGAACGCGGGCCTCGTGAAGAGCGTGCACCGCGTGAAGAGCGTGCACCGCGCGAGCCACGTGAAGAACGCCAGCCTCGCGAAATCCGTGAAGACGCGCCAGCCGTGGCTCGCGAAGAGCGCGCACCGCGCCCGCCGCGTGAAGAACGTCAACCGCGCGCCCCGCGTGAGGATCGCAAGCCACGTGGCGAGCGTGAAGAACGCGTGCGTGAACTGCGCGAGCCACTGGATGCCGCTCCGGCCGTAGCCACGACTGCCGCTGAAGAACGTCCGGCTCGCCAGCCACGTGAAGAGCGCGCACCGCGGCCACCGCGTGAAGAGCGTCAACCACGCGCCGAACAGGCCGCCGCAGCCAGCGAAGAAGAAGTACTGAGCGCCGAAGAGCAACAAGCGGAAGACGGCCAGGACACCGCCGAAGGCGATCGTCCACGCCGCCGCTCCCGTGGCCAGCGTCGCCGCAGCAACCGTCGTGAGCGTCAGCGCGATGCCAACGGCAATGTGATCGAAGGTTCGGAAGAGTCCGAATCCACCGCGAACGCCGAAGCGCCGAGCGCCGCCGACCTGGCCGCCGGCCTGGCTGTGACTGCGGCGGTTGCCAGCAGCACGATCAGCGCCCCGGCTGAAGCCCAGGCCAACGAGCAGGCCGAACGCGCCACTGCCGCTGTGGAGAACGCCCCGACGGTCGAAGCACCTGTGGTTGAAGCTTCTACCCCGGTAGAAGTGACGGCTTCGCCGGAAGTGGAGCTCGCTCCGGTTCGTGAAGCCCAGCCTGACGTCCAAGCCGTTGCCGAGCCTGCGCCGGTCATCGAGCAGCCAGTGGTTGCCGCTGAGCCGGCCGTCGAGGCAGCTGCACCAGCACCGGCAGCCGAGCCGGTCCGCGAGGAACAGACCGCGTTCAACTGGCACGCCGAGCCGGTCGCCCCGGCGCCGATCGCTGAGCCAGAGCCGACTCCGGAGCCAGTGAAAGCGGTCGAAGCCCCCGTGGTCGAAACACCCGTGGTCGAGGCCGCTCCAGTGGTCGAAACCCCGGTGGTTGTCGAAGCGCCAACCCCTGTGCAGGAACCGGCACCTGCCAGTGCCCTGACAGCCAATGGTCGCGCCCCGAACGACCCGCGTGAAGTGCGTCGCCGCAAGCGCGAAGCCGAGCGCCTGCAGAAGGAAGCCGAACTGGCGGCCGCTGCCGCTCAAACACCCGCCGCCGAGCCGGCTCCGGCAGTGGACGTTGTCGAGGCAGCCCCTGCCCCGGTCGCCGAAGCGCCTGCCGAGCCAGCCCCGGTGGAATCGGCTCCAGTGATCGACGAACCTCAACCCTTCGCCGAAGAAGTCGCACCGCGTCACACTGAAGCCTTGGAAAAAGAGCACGAGCCTAAACCTCACGCCTGATTCCATCGCCCAGTAAAAAAGCCCCGCCCGGTCATGCCAGGCGGGGCTTTTTCATGGCTGGAACATAAGCAGCAGGCGCACCAGAATCCTGTGGGAGCGAGCCTGCTCGCGATGGCGTCGGGTCAGATTGCATCAATGCTGAATGTCAGACCGCAATCGCGAGCAAGCTCGCTCCCACAGGGGATCTGCGACGGCCATGGAATCACTGTCTATCTCAATTCAAATGTGGGAGCGGTTTGTTTCGGACTGTTTGACTGCTGTGGCGAGGGAGCTTGCTCCCGCTGGGTGGCGCAGCCGCCCCCATCCAGACGATGCGACTGCCCAGACAGACCGCGCCAGCCAGTTCACGACGGCTTCGCAGCCGAGCGGGAGCAAGCTCCCTCGCCACAAAAGCCTGGCGCCGGACCGCACAGGACCGCTGCCAGGCTGTGACTGGGGAATCAGTGATGGTTGTTATTTGAAGGCCAATGCCTCTGGCACGTCGACATCCCAGGTCACGCCAGGATCGTCCACAACTACCTCAACCACTGACGCCCCGGCAAACAAAGCCTTGGCGCCGCGGTCTCCCGTCAGCGCCATTAATCTCGGACCAAAGGCACGGCCAAATCCCACGGGATGTCCGTACTCTCCCGCAAGGACCGGCACACAGATGCCGTCCTCGCGCATTCCGGCAGTCACCTGCTCATAGCTCGATGGCAAGATGAAAGGCATATCCCCCAACACCATCAACCAGCCATCAAGGTCCGGACAGGCTTGGACACCAGCCGCGATGCTATCACCCAGCCCTGGCGAATCCAGCGCCACGACATCGCAACCGTAAGCCTGGGCCATGCGCATGACCTGTGGCCGTTCGCTACTTGTCACCAGCACGCGCTTTTCCAGCGATGCAGGCAGATTCACCAGCACCTGCTCGATCACCGAACGGACAGCGCCATCACGTCCCGTGCAGTCGGCCAACAACTTATCCTTGTCGGGACCTGCAACCTGCCGGAAACGACTGCCTGATCCCGCAGCCAGGATGATCACGCCAATCGATTCGCCCATGTGCCCTCCTCGTCCACACGTTACAGCGGCTTTTTCTGACGCAACTCCACACCGTTCTTGGTGGCGACGATTTCCGCCAGCAACGACAAGGCGATTTCCGCCGGGGTGTGGCTGCCGATGTGCAGGCCGATCGGTCCGTGCAGGCGGTCGATGGCCTCTGCCGACAAGCCTAGCTGAGCCAGGTTGTCCCGGCGCTTCTGGCTGTTGACCCGCGAGCCCAGTGCCCCGACATAAAAAGCCCTGGAGTCCAGCGCGGTGAGCAACGCCATGTCGTCAAGGCGTGGATCGTGGGTCAGGGCAACGATGGCTGTGCGCTCGTCAGTCTGGATATTCAGCACCGCTTCATCAGGCATGCCCGGGACGAAACGGCCATGCTGCTCTTCCCAACCGTAGACGAATTCCTCGCGCGGGTCGCAGATCAATACTTCGAAGTCCAGCAACCTTGCCATCTCCGCCACATAACGCGACAGTTGCCCGGCGCCGATCAGCAACAGCCGCCAGCGCGGGCCATAAATCGCCCGCAAAACGTGCCCGTCGAACGTCAGGGTGTCAGTCTTGCTGGCGGGTGTCAGCACCACATCACCACGGGCGACTGTCAGCTCACGGGCCACGATCTCATGGGCTTCACAACGCTCCAGCAGCTGCGCCACCCATTGCGGATCGCCGACCCGCTCCTCGGTCAGGCGCAAAGTACCGCCGCAGGGCAGGCCGAAACGCGCCGCTTCCTCGCGAGTCACGCCATAGGTAATCAACTGCACCGGCGGCCCCTCGGCCGGAATACGGCCGTCGTGCAGCCGGGCGATCAAGTCATCCTCGACACAGCCGCCCGACACCGAGCCAATCACTACACCGTCTTCACGCAAGGCCAGCATCGCCCCCGGAGGCCTAGGCGCGGTCCCCCAGGTCTGGACCACCGTGAACAACACCACCCGCTGTCCGGCGCGGCGCCATTCAAGCACGCTGCGCAGCACGTTCAGATCAACGCTGTCCATCAGGCCTGGGCCTGTTGCCAGCCTTGCAGCTGGTAACGCACGGGAAGGTTGCGGATGCGTTTGCCGGTGGCGGCGAAAATCGCGTTGCACAGCGCCGGCGCGATCGGCGGCACGCCCGGCTCACCGACACCGCCCAACGGCACCTCGCCCGGTGGCGTGACCAGGTGCACTGCCACTTCCTTCGGCGCAAGGGACATGCGCGCCACTTCGTACATGTGGAAGTTGTCCTGCTGGACCTTGCCGTCCTTGAAGCTGATCTCGCCGACCATCGCATTGCCCAGGCCCATGACGCAGGCGCCTTCGAATTGCGAGCGGATCCGCTCCGGGTTGATCTGCGGGCCGCAATCCACGGCGATGTCGGCCTTGTGCACGATCACTGTCCCATCGTCCTTGACCTCGACTTCGAGCACTGCCGCCACGTAGGTGACGAAACTGTAGTGCACCGCCAGCCCAAGGCCGCGACCCTTGGGCAGTTGACGCCCCCAACCGGCGGCCTTGGCGGCGGTTTCCAGTACCGTGCGGATCCGCGCCGTATCGATGGGATAACGCTCAGGGGATTCGCCGTAGTTCCACTCTTCGCTCAACGTACGGGGATCGATCCTGCGGTCCGGGCCGAGTAATTTGATCTGGTACTTCAGCGGATCCTGACCGGCCTTGTGGGCCAACTCGTCAATGAAGCTCTGAATCGCGAAACCATGAGGGATGTTCGACACCGAGCGGTACCAGCCCACCCGGGCGTGCGCCACGGCTTCAGGGTTCTCCAGGCGCAGATTGGGAATGGCGTAGGCCAGGTTGGTCAGGCCCATTCCCACCTCGAACGGCGCCTCGTGGGTCATGCCCGGCGCAAACAGCGCGGTGATACTCGGCGCCACGGTGCGGTGCAACCAACCGGAGGGCATGCCGTCCTGGTTCAACCCGGCTTTCAGGTATTCCGCTGACACGGTGTGGAAATACGAGTGATGGATGTCGTCCTCGCGGGTCCACTGCACCCGTATGGGCTGGCCCGGAAACTCTTTGGCCAACACTGCCGCCTCGACGACGAAATCCGGTTTGGACTTGCGCCCGAACCCTCCCCCCAACAGCGTGATATTCACCGTAACCTTTTCAAAGGGGATACCCAACCGTTCAGCGAGACGCTCGCGAGTGACCTGCGGAGCCTGGCTCGGCGCCCAGGCTTCGAGCTGGCCATCCTTGAACCGGGCGACGGCGACCATGGGTTCCATCGGCGATTGGGACAGGTGCGGCAGGTAATAGGTCGCTTCGAGGGTCGAATCGGCCTTGCCCAATGCGTCGTCCAGGTTACCGGCGCTGCGCACGACTTTCCCGGGCTTGAGGGCTGCCGCCTCCAGCTCCTTGCGATAGGCAACGGAGTCATAGCCGGCATTCGGACCGTCGTCCCATTCGATCTTCAACGCTTCGCGGCCCTTGATTGCCGCCCAGGTGTTTTTCGCCACCACTGCCACGCCGCCCAGGGGCTGGAACTCCGAGGGCAAAGGCCGCCCCTCGATCTGCACCACCTTGACCACGCCGGGTACTTTCAGCGCGGCGCTGCTGTCCACCGACTTGACCTTGCCGCCATAGACCGGTGGGCGGGCCACGACGGCAGAGAGCATGCCGTCCAGATGCACATCGGCGCCGAACACCGCGCGACCATTGACGATGTCCGCACCGTCGATGGCCCGGCTCGCTTCCTTGCCGATGTAGCGGAACTCCGACGGCTGCTTGAGGCGCAAGCTGTCACGGGCCGGCACCGGCAAGGCGCTGGCGGCGGCAGCCAACGCGCCATAGCCCAGTTCACGCCCGGACGGTTGGTGCAGCACCTTGTGCAATTGCGCCCGGCATTCAGTCACCGGGACGTTCCACTGCGCAGCGGCGGCTTGTTCCAGCATGGTCCGGGCGGCAGCGCCGCAGCGGCGCATCGGCTCGTACCAGTGGCGCATACTGCGCGAACCATCGGTGTCCTGGTTGCCGAAGCGCGCTTCATCCGCCGGCGCCTGCTGTACCTTGACCTGCGCCCAGTCGGCATCCAGTTCATCGGCCACCACCATACTCAAGCTGGTGCGGATGCCCTGGCCCATTTCCGAGCGGTTGCAAATCACCGTCACGCTGCCGTCGGCAGCGATGCTGACATAGACCTTCGGGTCGTCGACCGCGCCGTGGGGCATGCCCTCGGCACCGTATTTTTTCTCTTCGGCGAAGGCGTCCGGCAGGCCCCAGCTGGCGGCCAGTACCAATACCCCGGTGGCGCTGGCGCCTTTGAGAAAGCCGCGACGACTGAGGTTGCTCAGCACAAAATCATTGGGCAGACGGCTCATGCCTTGGCCTCCTTCAGATGCGTGGAAGCCTGGCGGATGGCGGTCTTGATCCGATTATAGGTCCCACAGCGGCAGAGGTTGCCGACCATGGCTTCTTCGATCTGCTCGTCGCTCGGGTTGGGGTTGGTCTTGAGCAAGGCGGTCGCGGACATGATCTGCCCGCCCTGGCAATAACCACACTGGGCCACGGCGGTGTCGAGCCAGGCTTTCTGGACGATTTGCCCGACCGGGTCGGCATGAAGCTCGTCGATGGTGCTGACGGCCTGCCCTTTCACCGAGCCGATCGGCGTGATGCAGCTACGTGCCGGGGCACCGTCGATGTGGATGGTGCACGCGCCGCACAGGCCCATGCCGCAGCCGAATTTGGTGCCGTTGTAACCGGCGACGTCGCGGATCGCCCACAAAAGCGGCATGTCCTCGGTCACATCCAGTTGATGGTCTTTTCCATTGAGTTTCAGGGTAATCATGGGCACGCCCGCATAGTCTTGGAGTTATGGGGTCGAGCAATCTGCCGCGTGGGTAACGGTTCGGTTGTCGCAGACTGGCTCAGGCTGATCGGGCTCTCTTGTGCAGATACGCAAGGCGTCTGCACCGGGCCTTCTATGATGCGATGATGGCATCTTCAGCTCGCTAAATTAACCCAGGATGAAGCAAAACGCCCTGCACAATCCTGCACAAATGATCGTGTGCCTGATTGAGACAGGGCGTTTTTCAGTTGATCGCGAGCAAGCTCTACTCTCACTCGCTCAGTACCGGTTGGGCTCCATTTCCAGTTCAACCTGGAAACGCTCGGCGATGTCTTTCTGGATGCGCTGGGCCAGGTCCAACAATTGCGGGCCCGTGGCGCTGCCATAGTTGACCAGGACAAGCGCCTGCAACTTATGCACACCGGCATCGCCTTCGCGGAATCCCTTCCAACCGGCCCGCTCGATCAGCCAGCCGGCGGCGATCTTCATCTGGCCCTCAGGCTGTGGATAAGCCACCAGGTCCGGGTATTGCTCCTTGAGCCGGGCCACGTGCGCGGCCGGCACCAGCGGATTCTTGAAGAAGCTGCCGGCGTTGCCCAGAACGGCCGGATCGGGGAGTTTCTCGCTGCGGATGCTGCAGATAGCCCGGCTGACATCGCTGGGCGTCGCCTGATCGACACCTTGCTCAGTCAAGCGTTGGCGAACCGGGCCGTATTCCAGATGCAGATGCGCGGCACGACTGAGCGCAAAGCGTACCCGCAGGATCAACCAGCGACCGGCCTGCTGTTTGAACAGGCTGTCACGGTAGGCGAAACAGCACTCCTCGAGACTGAACTCCCGTAGCTCGCCGGTCTGGCGGTCCAGAGCGGTGAGGCCGGCGAATACGTCCTTGATCTCCACGCCATAGGCGCCGATGTTCTGCATCGGTGCTGCGCCTACGGTTCCAGGAATCAGACTGAGGTTTTCCAGGCCCGACCAGCCTTGGGCCAGCGTGTACTGGACAAACGGATGCCACGGCTCCCCGGCTTCGGCCTCGACCACCACCCGCTCGCCGTCATCACCGAGCACGCGTACTCCCTGGCTGGCCATGCGCAGCACCAGGGCGTCGATGTCGCCGGTCAGCAGCAGGTTGCTGCCGCCGCCAATCACCAACAACGGGAGGTCATGGCCGCGAGCATAAGCCAGCGCCTGACGAACGTCGTCATCGCTATGGGCTTCAGCGAACAGTCGGGCGCTGACATCCACGCCGAAACTGTTGAAAGGCTTCAGGCTGACGCTCGCCCGCACCTGTAAGGTCATAACCGCCCCTTCAATTCGATCACCAGGCGATCAGTGGCGCGCTCGATCAGGTCCAGTACCTGTTCGAAGCCCTGCTCGCCATCGTAATAAGGGTCCGGCACGTCATCGAGTTCAGCTTCGTAGCGCCGCAGGAACAGGTCCAGCTCGGCCCTGCCGTTGGCCGGTTGCAGCGCCTTGAGGTTGCGCAGGTTGCTGCTGTCCATCGCCAGGATCAGGTCGTAGGCCGAGAAGTCGGCGCGGCTCACCTGCCGGGCCCGCTGGGCCGACAGATCGTAGCCGCGCTTCAAGGCCGCCGCCATGCTGCGCTTGTCCGGGGCTTTGCCCACGTGCCAGTCGCCGGTGCCGGCGGAGGCAACCTCCACCTGCTCCGCCAAACCGGCCTCGCGCAGCTTGTGCCGCAGGATGCCTTCGGCGGTGGGCGAGCGGCATATGTTGCCAAGGCAGACGAACAGAACCCGCATCAGGCCTCCAGCAGGCGACGAACGCGCTCGAGGTCTTCAGGGGTGTCGACGCCGGTCGGCGGGGCAATCACGGCATCGGCGACATGAATCCGCACGCCGTGCCAGAGCGCACGCAATTGTTCAAGGGATTCGGTGTTTTCCAGCCAGCACGGCCCCCAGGCGACAAAGTCCTGAAGGAAGCCGGCACGGTAGGCGTAGATGCCGATGTGACGGCGATACGGCACGCCCTGGGGCATCACGTCACGGCTTTGGGCGAATGCGTCCCGGGCCCAGGGCAACGTGGCGCGGCTGAAGGTCAACGCCAGGCCGTTGAGGTCACTGACCACTTTGACCACATTGGGGTTGAACAGGGTTTGCACGTCTTCGATCGGCTCGGCCAGGGTGGCCATGCGCGCCTCGGTGTGGGCGGCAAGATTCGCCGCGACCTGGTCGATCACGCTTGGCGGGATCAACGGTTCATCACCCTGCACATTCACCACGATGGCGTCGGGCGCCAGGCCCAGTTTCGCCGCGACTTCAGCCAGGCGGTCGGTACCGGAGTTATGGTCTTCACGGGTCATGACCACCTCGGCGCCAAACCCCTTGCAGGCCTCGACGATGCGCGCATCATCGGTCGCCACCACCACGCGCTGGGCGCTGCTTTTGCTGGCCTGTTCCCACACGTGTTGGATCATCGGCTTGCCGGCGATCGACAACAGCGGTTTACCCGGCAGGCGCGTCGAGGCGAAACGCGACGGAATCACAACGGTGAAGGCGGCACTCATTTATCCAGGCGCTCATCGGTGGTCAGGGTACGGGCTTCGCTTTCGAGCATCACCGGGATGCCGTCGCGAATCGGATAGGCCAGGCCGGCGCCCTTGCTGATCAGTTCGGTCTTGTCGGCGCTGAGCTTGAGCGGGCCTTTGCAGACCGGGCAGGCCAGGATGTCGAGCAATTTGGTGTCCATGAGATTCCCTTGAATAAAGGTTTAAGGCAGAAGTCGATCCGGCAACAGGCGCATCAGCTGCATATCGAACCAGGCTGCGAAGGCCGGCGATGGTGCAGCGTCCACGGCCAGGTACCACCAGTCCGTCGCCGCGAAGGCTCGGCATTTGACTGCGTCCTTCTCCGTCATGATCACGGGCAACGGCGGCGTGAAGCTCAGGGCCTGGACCGTGTATTCGGCGTGGTCGGCGAAACCGTGCGGTATGGGGCGCCAGTGTAGCGTTTCGAGGGTCTTGAAGAAACGCTGGGGATTGCCGATACCGGCCACGGCGTGCAAGGCCTGGCCTGCCGGGAAGTGGTCAAGGGCGCGCCGTTCACCGCTGAGCAGGTTCACCAGCGCAGTCGGTCGTAGCTCGAAGGCGAAACCGTCCTCGCGATCCGTGCTGGCGCCGTTGAACAGCACGGCGTCCACCGACTGCAGGCGCTCTACAGGTTCGCGCAACGGCCCGGCGGGCAGGCAACGTTGGTTGCCCAGGCCGCGGGCGTTGTCAATCAGCACCAGTTCAAGGTCGCGGGCCATGCGGTAATGCTGCATGCCGTCGTCGGAGAGGATCAGGTCCAGCGGCTCGGCGTCCACCAGCGCCTGGATCGCACGGCTGCGGTCGGGGTCGATCACCAGCGGCACACCGGTGCGCTGGACGATCAGCAGCGGCTCGTCACCCGCTACGTCGGCGCCCTGCTCGGCTTCGACGCGCCATGGCAACTGCGGCGGCTTGGCGCCATACCCCCGGCTGACCACGCCAACCCGCAGGCCGCTGCGTTGGCAATGCTCGATCATCCACAGGATCAACGGCGTCTTTCCGGTGCCGCCGACCGTGATATTACCGACCACCACCAGCGGCACCGGCGGCTGATAAATGCTGCCCTCGCCCGCCAGGAAGCGCTCGCGCTTGCCGACCACCACCCGCCGGTACAACCACTCCAGCGGTCGCAACAGGGCCAGGGCCGGATGACCTTCATACCACGCGCCGAGCAATCGATCGGAAATGGCCATCAGGATGCCGGCGCCGCCTCGACCGTGGTCATGCGCAGATGACTGAAACCGAGCTTGCCGGCCGCGTCCATGGCGGTGATCACCGATTGATGGGGAGTTTTGCCGTCGGCGCTGATGGACAGCGGCAGATTGGTATCGCCGCCGGATTCCTTTTGCAGGGCCTCGATCAGGCTCGCCAGGTCACTCTTGGGCAGCAGTTGATTATTCACCGAGAAGGCTCCTTCGGCACTGATGGTGATTTCAATGCTTTTGAGCTGCTGGTCTTCGGCCGGCGAGCCACTGACGGCTTGAGGCAACTCGACCTTGAGTTGGGTTTCACGGGTGAAGGTGGTCGTCACGACAAAAAACAGCAGCAGGATGAACACCACGTCGATCAGCGACGCGAGGTTGATGTCGATGGTTTCCCGTGGCTTGCGGCGGAATTTCACTTCTTGCCCCCGGCCAGGTCCACATCACGATCACCCTGCACCACCTCGACCAACTTGATGGCTTCCTGCTCCATGCCCACCACCAGCTCATCGACACGGCGTTGCAGGAACCGGTGGAAGAACACCGCCGGAATCCCCACCATCAGGCCGGAAGCGGTGGTGATCAGCGCCTTGGAGATACCGCCCGCCAACACGGCAGCGTTCGTGGCTGTGCCGGAGGTGGTGAATGCACTGAAAATGTCGATCATGCCCAGCACCGTACCCAGCAGGCCCAGCAGCGGCGACATCGCGGCGATGGTACCCAGGGCGTTGATGTAGCGCTCCAGCTCGTGGATGACCCGGGCAGCGGCCTCCTCGATGCATTCCTTCATGATCTCGCGGCCATGCTTGGAGTTCGCCAGGCCGGCGGCAAGGATTTCCCCCAGGGGCGAACTGGCGCGCAGCTCCTTGAGCTTGTCCTTGTTCAGTTGCTTGTCCTTGATCCAGACCCACACCTGCCCGACCAGATGGTCCGGGGCCACTCGGCTGGCCCGCAAGGTCCACAGCCGCTCGGCAATGATACCCAGTGCCGCGATGGAACTCAGAATGATCGGCAACATCATCCAGCCGCCGGATTTGACCAATTCCCACACAGTGACTGCCCCCTCAAAAAAGTGCGCCACTTTATCACACCGACTCGCCTTGGAGACCCGCGCCGCCGACAAGCACCTTGCCCGTTGAGCTGGATCAACGCCCGCCCGCTGGCCCGGTGTGCGGCGGGTCGCGCCAGTACCGCCGCACACCTGCCTGGGTGTGCGGCGGCTCGAAGGCACCCAGTTGCAGACGAATGGCGCCCTGCTCGGCGCTGTCATAAATCGCCATGCCCAAGCGACGATAGCGTGCCATGACCTGTGGATGAGGATGGCCGAACGAGTTGCCATGCCCTCGCGAAATCAGCACAGAGTGCGGTTTGAGGCGCGACAGCAGGAGCATCGACGAGGAACTGCGACTGCCGTGATGAGGCGCCGCCAGCCAGTGGATGGGCGCGGCCAGGGGGCCGTCGAGCAAGGCGCGTTCGGCATGGACGTCGATGTCGCCAGTCAGCAGCAATCGCTCGTCGCCCGCCTCCACCAGCAGGACGCAGGACTTCTGATTGCTTTCGAGGGCCGCTGGCCAGCGCCACAGTTGGAACCTGACGCCGTCCCATTCCCAGGTAGTCCCGCTGTCGCATGACGCGGCCTGCAACTCCTCAGGTAGTGCGGCCGGATCGCCGCTGATCACCCGCAGCGTCGGCAGCCCGTTGCGCACGGCCTGGGCACCGCCGGCATGATCGGCGTCGGCATGGCTGAGCAACATCAGGTCCAGCCCGCGCACGCCGAGCCTGCGCAACGTCGGCAGCACCACGCGCTCACCGACATCGGCCTCGCCAAACCGCGGCCCGGCGTCGTACAGCAGAGTGTGACCGTGAGTCCGCACCAGCACCGCCAGTCCCTGGCCCACGTCCAATTGCCAGACCTGCGCTTGCCCGGGCAATGGAGATTCCTTGGGCGGGAACGCCATCAGCAACACCATCGGCCAGCCGAGTACGCGCAGCGGCACGCCCTTGGGCAACAGCAACAAGCCAGCACCGAGAGTTGCAATGCACCAGGCCCACAACGGCACCGAAGCCGGAACCCAGGCGGGCAGGCGTCCGGCAATCAACGCCAGGCCCTTGAACAGCAGATCGAGCAAGCCGCCGGCGACCCACAGCAATCCTTCGCCCACCCCGGGCACCGGCAGCAATGCCGTGCCGAGCAGTGCCGGTGGCAACACCAACAGACTGATCCAGGGCACCGCCAGCAGGTTCACCAACGGCCCGCTGAGGCTGACCGGCAAGCCCAGTATCAGCAGTAAAGGACACAGCCCGACCGCCACCAGCCATTGGGCGCGGGTCCAGGTCTGCCACCAGCGCCAGGGCCCCAGGCGTCCGCCGAAGGTGAACACCAACACCGCGACGGCGGCAAACGACAACCAGAACCCAGGCCGCAGGCAGGCGAGCGGATCGAACAGCAACACCCCGTTGAACGCCAGCAGCCAGGCCCACCAGGGGTCAGGATGTTTGAAACGCCAGCGCCAGAGCAACACCAGGCCAATCATCGCGCAGGCCCGCCGTACCGGCACCTCGAACCCGGCGAGCAAACCGTAGCCCAGGGCGGCGCCGAAGGCCAGGGCGCAGGCCCACGGCAACCAGGGCAGCCTCGCTGGCCATAATCCATAGCGCGCCGAACCTGCTACCAACAGGTACATCAGGCCCGCGAGCAGGCCAATGTGTTGCCCGGAAATCACCAGCAAATGCACGGTGCCGGTGTCTTGCAGCACCTGCCAATCCTCGCGGCTCAACCCGGTGCCGTCGCCCAGCACCAACGCCGCCAACGCACCGGAGCGGCCCTGGGCATCGACGTGCGCCAGCGCCCGGCGCACACCATCGCGCCAGGCGCCGTGGGCCGGTTGCACGCGATGACCGTCCTTGACCGTACCGGTCGCGCCGATGCCGCGACTCAACAGCCAGGCCTGATAGTCGAAACCGTGCGGGTTGCGCAGCCCGACGGGCCGCTTGAGCTTGACCGCCAGTCGCCACCGCTCGCCGCTGTTGACCGGCGGACCGCCGAACCAGGCAAGGCGCATCGACTTCGGCAGGCGGGTACGCCGTGAATGTCCATCGGCCAGTTCGAAGCGCACCCCATCGCCACCGTATTGCGGCAAGCCGACCACGCGCCCTTCGACCCAGCGGGTCTCTCCATCCAGCGCGACAGGCAACCGCTCGTCCAGGGCCAGTTGCGCCGACAGGCAGGCCCAGGCCAACCCCAGCAGGAACAAACCCAGGGGGTAAGTTCGAAATGGCAACACCATCAGCGCCAGCACCGACATGGCCGCCATCAGCCACAACGGCGGCAGCGCCGGCAGAAAAACCGGGGTCAGCAGCCCCAGTGCAAGCGCGACCAACCCTGTGCGCATAACCCGTCCTTGAAAGTGCCCTCTACAGGCTTAGTCGCTCTGGGGCACCGCGGACGTTATCAATTGTCACAAAGTCTGAATCAGCCAATCGTAGAATCCAGACATACTTGCCGCTTATTGCTTTGCACCCGACCGAGAAGCCTTATGCCCCGGCGCTTATTCAAACGTTACATGCCAGACCCAGAGAGCATTCGGGAACACAAATCCTTACGCTTTCTCGGCACCTTGCTGCACGATCCCAACCTGTGGCACCTCAACCGGCATTCGGTCGCCCGGGCGATGGCGGTAGGCCTGTTTGCCGCCTTTCTGCCCATCCCGCTGCAGATGTTGCTGGCCGCCGCCCTGGCCGTCGCCGTCCGGGGCAACATGCCGATTGCGGTGAGCCTGGTATGGCTGACCAATCCGATCACCATGCCGGCGGTATTTTTCTGCACCTACCAGACCGGCGCCTGGCTGATGGACGTGCCAGCCCGCACGCTCCCGGACGAACTGACCTGGGAATGGATCAGCGGCCAGTTGTCTACCTTGTGGCAGCCGTTCCTGCTGGGTTCGGTAGTGACGGGACTGGTGCTGGGTGCCCTGGCCTACTTCATGACCATGAGCTATTGGCGCTGGTGGGTGACCCGGCAATGGAAGCGGCGCAAGAAAAGCCGGATGTGAGGTGCAAAAAGGCCTCCAGTGAATGGAGGCCTTTTTTGCATTTCAATGTGGGAGCGAGCTTGCTCGCGATAGCGGTGTGTCAGACAACAGTTTACTGAATGAGTCGACGCCATCGCGAGCAAGCTCGCTCCAACAGGGGATCAGGTACGCATCCCCCGCCCACTGACCAACAACCGCGCACAGCCGATATAAAGCACCACGGTCGCCACCAGCATGAAGGTAATCGCGATGCTGATCTTGATGTCCGAGACCCCGAGGATGCCGTAGCGAAAGGCGTTGACCATGTGCAGGACCGGGTTGGCCAGGGACACGGTCTGCCAGAACGGGGGCAGCAGCGAGATCGAGTAGAACACCCCACCCAGGTAGGTCAACGGCGTAAGCACGAAGGTCGGGATGATGGAGATGTCATCGAAATTGCGCGCAAACACGGCATTGATGAAACCCAGCAACGAAAAGATCGTGGCCGTCAGTACCACCACCAGCACCGTCACGCCCAGGTGATGCACTTGCAGATGAGTGAAGAACAGCGACAGCAGGGTCACGATCAGGCCCACCGCGAGGCCGCGCAACACACCGCCCAGGGTGTAGCCGATAAGAATCGTGTGGGGCGAAACCGGCGAGACCATCAATTCTTCGATGGAGCGCTGGAATTTACTGCCAAAGAAGCTCGAAACCACGTTGCCGTAGGAGTTGGTGATCACCGACATCATGATCAACCCCGGCACGATGTAGTCCATGTACGTGAAGCCGCCCATGTCGCCGATCTGCCGACCGATCAGGTTGCCGAAGATCACGAAGTACAGAACCATGGTGATGGCCGGCGGCAGCAGGGTCTGCGGCCAGATTCGCATGAAGCGCCGGACTTCACGGTAGACGATGGTATTGAGGGCGATCAGGTTGGGGCGTAGCTCGGAACTCATACCGCCACCTTTGCCAGGTTTTTTTCCACCAGGGACACGAACAACTCCTCGAGGCGATTGGTTTTATTGCGCAGGCTCTGTACTTCGATGTTCTGCAATGCCAGCTGGGTGAACAGCCCGGTGATGCCGACGGATTTATCCACCTGGACTTCCAGGGTCCGGCTGTCCACCAGGCGTGCCGGATAGCCGACGATCTGGGGCGCTACTTTCAGGTCGTGCTTGAGGTCCAGCAGGAAGGTCTCCACATGCAGCTGGCTGAGCAACTGGCGCATGCTGGTGTTCTCGACAATGGTGCCGTGGTCGATGATGCCGATGTTGCGGCACAGCTGTTCAGCCTCTTCCAAGTAATGCGTGGTGAGGATGATGGTGATGCCCTTCTGGTTCAGCTCGGTCAAGAAGGTCCACATCGAACGGCGCAACTCGATGTCCACGCCCGCCGTCGGCTCGTCGAGGATCAGCAGTCGCGGTTCATGCACCAGCGCACGGGCAATCATCAGTCGCCGCTTCATGCCGCCGGACAACGAACGGGACGGCACGTCGCGCTTGTCCCACAACCCCAGTTGAGTCAGGTATTGCTCGGCACGCTCGTTGGCGATCTTCGGCGGGATGCCGTAGTAACCGGCCTGGGTCACGACAATGTCGAAGGTCTTTTCGAATTGGTTGAAGTTGAATTCCTGAGGCACCACGCCGATGCTCCGCTTGAGGGCGGCAGGCTGGCGATCCAGGTCATGGCCGAAGACATTTACCGTGCCGCTGGTCTTGTTCACCAGTGTGGAAAGAATGCCAATGGTGGTGGACTTGCCGGCACCGTTGGGGCCGAGCAAGGCGAAAAAGTCACCTTCGGCGACGTCCAGATCGATACCACTCAAGGCCTGGAAACCGTTGCCGTAGGTTTTGGTTAGCTGCCGGATGGACAGAGCGGAACTCATATCGGATTACGCACCAAGAAGGGATGAAAAAGATAGATAAGGGCGCGCAGCGAGCAATACAACCATGGCGCACGAAGGGCATGGTGCGTGGCGTCGCCGCGCAAGTACAGTCAAGCGTGTCGATAGTAAGTATTAAGTCAACGCGGTCATGACCGCCTTGCGGTAGGCCGGACGTTGTTGCAACCGGGCGTACCAGGCCTCTACATGAGGCAGTGGGGCGCGTTGGATAGGCATCTCCAGCCAGGCATAAATGAAACAGCCGAGGGGGATATCACCCATGCCGATTTCATCGCCCGAAAGGTACGGCTGCTGGCTCAACGCCTGATCTACCATGACCAGCGACTCGTCGCAAACCTTGATCGCCTCGTTGATCGCCGCCCAGTCCTGTTGCTCGGCCGGGGTACGCAAGACGCCCCAGAATACCGTGCGAAACGGTGCGGCAAAGGTCGAAGTGGTCCAGTCCATCCATTTTTCGGCGCTGGCCCGCGCCTGCAGGTCAGCGGGATACCAGGTCGTTCCCGACGCATGGCGAGCCGCCAGGTAACGCACGATGGTATTGGATTCCCACAGCACGAAGCCGTCGTCTTCGATCATCGGTACCCTGCCATTGGGGTTTTTCGCCCGGTACTCGGGGGTGTCCACCACACCGAACGCCCCACCGGCGTCAATCGCCTCGTAGGCCAACCCCAGCTCCTCGGCGCACCACAGCGCCTTGCGCACGTTCGATGAATTCTTCCGGCCCCAAATCTTCAGCATCACGGCTTCCTCTATGGATGAAATGCCGCAGCAGCATACGCCGGATCTGGTGTGACTCAAATCGGTCTGCATGACACCGGTAGCAAACAGGATTCAGCTATTGGGGTGCCTCTTGAACAGCACCTGCATGGGTGAAGTTGGCGCTACCTTTGTGGCGAGGGAGCTTGCTCCCGCTCGGTCGGTCCGACGCCTCGGGCGCAGCGACCGCAAAAAAGCCCGGGGCTGTTGCGCAGCCAACGGGAGCAAGCTCCCTCGCCACAAAGCGGGCCTGCGCTGACCTGCACCAGTGCAGCTCGAGTCCATCCACAGCCCTGCCCCAGCAATCACGACATTTCAGCCAAACAATGGCGTTTTCTCACCTCAGCGACGAACGATTTCCTACGGCTGTTGCCAACCAGACTGGCGCAATACATCCAGGGTTTCCCACGATTTCAATCACATCGCGCCTACCGCCGGCTTTGCAGATGCCGTCTAAGCTCTGAAGGTCGGCTTGCCTTGGTTCACGGAGGATTACATATGCTGTTGTTGTGGATACTGGTCCTGGTCGTCGGGGTCGCCTGGCTCGCGCATCGGCGCACCGACCCGCTGCCCGCGCTGGGCATCGTCGCGGTCTACCTGCTGGCCATGGGAATTTTCAGCCACGCGCCCGGTTGGCTGATGCTGGTCCTCTGGATTTTGTTCGCCGCCGTTGCAGCACCGCTACTGCTGCCGGACCTGCGTCGGCGCTATTTCAGTGCACCGATGTTCGACTGGTTCCAGAAAACCTTGCCGCCCATGTCCCAGACCGAGCGCGACGCCATCGACGCCGGTACGGTGTGGTGGGACGGCGAACTGTTCAGCGGCCGTCCGGACTGGGACACACTACTGTCTTATCCCAAGGTGCAACTGACCGAAGAAGAACAGGCATTCCTCGACGGGCCCACTGAAGAGCTCTGTGCCATGGTCAGCGACTGGCAGATCGGCCAGGCCATGGACCTGCCGCCCGAAGCCTGGGCGCACATAAAGGAACATGGCTTCTTCGCACTGATCATTCCCAAGGAATACGGCGGCAAGGGCTTCTCCGCCTATGCCCACTCTCAGGTCGCCATGAAACTGGCGACCCGCAGCGGCGACCTCGCTTCTACGGTGATGGTCCCCAACTCCCTCGGCCCGGCGGAACTGCTGTTGCACTACGGCACCGACGAACAACGCGACCATTATCTGCCGCGACTGGCCCGTGGCGATGACATCCCCTGCTTCGCCCTGACCGGGCCGCTGGCCGGCTCCGATGCCGGGGCGATGCCCGACACCGGCATCGTCTGCAAGGGCCAATGGCAAGGCCGGGAAACCCTAGGGCTGCGCCTGAACTGGGAAAAGCGCTACATCACCCTCGGCCCGGTAGCTACTTTGCTGGGCCTGGCCTTCAAGGCGTATGACCCGGATCATCTGCTGGGCGACGAAGAAGACCTGGGCATCAGCCTCGCTCTGATCCCCACCGACACGCCCGGCGTGCAGATCGGCCAGCGCCACCTGCCGCTCGGCGCCGCGTTCATGAACGGTCCGAACTGGGGCAAGGATGTGTTCATTCCCCTGGATTTCCTCATTGGCGGCCAGGAGATGCTCGGCAAGGGCTGGATGATGCTGATGAACTGCCTGTCGGTCGGCCGCTCGATCTCGCTGCCGGCGGTGGGCACCGGGGCGGCGAAGTTCACCAGCTTGGTAACCGGCCAGTACACCCAGGTGCGCGAACAGTTCAACGTACCGCTGTCCGCCTTCGAAGGCATCCAGGAGGCCATGGCGCGTATCGGTGGCAACGCCTGGCTGATGGACGCCGCGCGCATGCTGACCGCCAATGCGGTCGACCTGGGGGAAAAGCCCTCGGTACTGTCGGCCATCCTCAAGTATCACCTGACCGAGCGCGGCCGCGAGTGCATCAGCCACGCCATGGACGTGCACGGCGGCAAGGGCATCATCATGGGCCCGAACAATTACCTGGGGCGCAGTTGGCAAGGCGCGCCGATCTTCATCACTGTCGAAGGCGCGAACATCCTCTCACGCAACCTGATGATCTTCGGCCAGGGTGCCATCCGCTGCCATCCGTTCGTGCTCAAGGAAATGGCCTTGGCCACCCGCGAGGACAAGGACCAGGCGCTGATCGAGTTCGACGGGTTGCTGCTCAAGCACATCGGTTTTGCCGTCAGCAACGCCGCCAGTACCCTGGTACTGAACCTGGGCCTGGGCCACTTCGAGCGGGCGCCCGGCAACGGCTTGAGCCAAGGTTATTTCCGAGCGCTCAACCGGCAAGCGGCGGCGTTCGCCTTGCTGGCAGACCTGAGCATGATGCTGCTGGGGGGCGAGCTCAAGCGCCGGGAACGGTTATCGGCGCGCCTGGGCGATGTGCTGAGCAACCTGTACCTGGCTTCCGCCGCGCTCAAGCGTTACCACGATCTCGGTTCGCCGGATCACATGACGCCACTGTTCACCTGGGCCATGGAAGAAAGCCTGGGCCAGGCCGAGCGGGCCCTGGACGAATTGCTGGCCAACTTCCCCAGCCGCGTGCTCGGTTGCCTGCTGCGCCTGGTGGTATTCCCCTTCGGCCGTCGCCACAAGGGACCTAGCGACAGGTTGGATGCAGAGGTGGCTGCGGTCATCGGTCGATCCAAAGGCGACCCGACCCTCGAAGAGTTGCTGCAGGGCTGCTATCGCCCGCAATCGCCTGAAGATCCGGTCGGAGCCCTGCAGCATGCCTGTAACCTGCTGGAGGCTGCCCGTCCCTTGCACAAGAAACTGCATGAGGCGTTCAAACATGGTCAGCTCAATCCGGCACCTGGCGAACCGCTGATCGACACTGCGCTTGAGGCGGGTGTACTGCAGGCGGGCGAAGCCCAGGCCCTGCGTGCGGCCGAAGCGGCCCGGCGCAAGGTCATTGACGTGGACGACTTCGACAAGGAGCAACTGACACCCGCCGAGGCTAAAGTGCGCTGACAGAGAGGAATTTCAAACACCCCGTGTCGAGGGTTTGTACTTTATGTGGCGAGGGAGCTTGCTCCCGCTGGGGCGCGTAGCGGCACCCGACTTTTGCGGTTGCTGCGCCCGAGGCGTCGGACCGACCGAGCGGGAGCAAGCTCCCTCGCCACAATCCCCTTTTGTCAGGAGCCAACACACATGACTCTCATCGGCCCAATCCGCCCAACCCTATAAAACCGCGCGCGGGCCCCTTATACTCCTGCGCCCGTTTTGCTCTTGAGGACTTATCTCGTGTCCAACGTCGTTGCCGATCACCTCGTCTTGCTCGACCACTTGCGCAGCATCCTGGTCGCCGTGGGTGAGGCCGAACAGGTTCCCGAAGAAAGCCATGCCCTGTTTGTGGAGCGTTTCGACGAACTGCGTGCCCAACTGCCTGTAGACCCTATCGAAAGCCAGTACCTGGGCCAGGATCTGTTGTGCCAGGTCATCGTCCGTTACCCACAGATCGCCCACCTGGTGCCTCGCGACCTGCTCTGGTATTTCGGCGGCGATTGCCTGCATTACATGCCCGACGACGAAATCGCCCTGTACCAGGCCCTGGAGGAGCGTCGCTTCGAAGCCGAACAAAACGACGAGCCCTTCGACTGGAACCAGGAAAAGCAGTTGCTGGCGATGTCGGACCAAGACAGCAAGCACTGATTTTATAAGCGCTGTTCAAAAGCCCGCATGGTTGACCCGGCGGGCTTTTTTCTGCCCGGTCGAAGGGGGCGTTCATGCATCCGTTCGCGAGCAGGCTTGCTCCCACAGGAGAATGGCTGCGAAGGAGAATGAGGACCCACAACCCGCGCGATGAGGTCGGAAAAAACAGAGAACCTAGTGCACAGCCTGGAGGACTGGAGCGGCTTTCCACAGGCATAAAAAAACGCCGCTCGATGAGCGGCGTTTTTTTGAATTTGGAGCGGGAAACGAGACTCGAACTCGCGACCCCGACCTTGGCAAGGTCGTGCTCTACCAACTGAGCTATTCCCGCAAATGGCGTCCCCTAGGGGACTCGAACCCCTGTTACCGCCGTGAAAGGGCGGTGTCCTAGGCCACTAGACGAAGGGGACACGCTGCCCGGAACACATGGTGTGTGTTCCAGTGCCCAGATCCGAATCCGAAGATGGCGGTTCTGGTTTCACTCAGCCCTGCCCAAAGGCAACGCTGTTTAAAATTGGAGCGGGAAACGAGACTCGAACTCGCGACCCCGACCTTGGCAAGGTCGTGCTCTACCAACTGAGCTATTCCCGCATTGGCGTCCCCTAGGGGACTCGAACCCCTGTTACCGCCGTGAAAGGGCGGTGTCCTAGGCCACTAGACGAAGGGGACACACGTACTACATTCACTCCCTACCGCGTTTCGCTGAGTGCTTTACGCTGTAAGTGGCGCGCATTCTATGGATGGATTGGGGGGTCGTCAACCCCCAGATATAAATTTATTTAAATCAATGACTTCGCCCGGTTTGCAGGTGATTCGCAGATTTCCCCCGCCCGGTCTCTGGCGCCTATATTCTGTCGCCCGCCAAGACGCTATAGTTGCCTCCAGGAAATGGTGGCAATGTGCATTCATCTGACGATCCAGCCCATAAACAGCGCGACGCCCGTCTAATCGGCCTATGCGCCTAATAGCCTAGCCACTACACTCATGACATGCGTACCCCAATAAAGAGGTCTTACCGGTGACACCACTCATGATCACCCTGCTCGTCGTAGCCGGGATCGCACTGTTGATCGCCATTGGCTACATGAACCATGTGGTGGAAAACAATAAGCTGGAAAAGGTCCGCACCAAGGTCGAACTCAATGACCGCATGCGTCGCTGCGGCGAGCTCACCGAAACCTTCCCCGGGCAGTTGATGACCCCAGCCCTGAAATTGCTGATGACACGTCTGGAGATGAACGTCTGCCAGCGCCTGCTGAACCTGGAGAAGAACAATACCGCGGTCAAGGCACGCCTGGACGAGTTGAGCGCTCTGGCCGCCCAGGGTGAATCGATCCCTGTGTCCAACCCGCCCGCCCCGATCCTGACCGAAGCCAAGGCCAAGGATGTGCGATTCCTGCTCGAAGCCTTGCATGGCCAGATCACCCGCGCCGCCCAGGACGGTTTTCTGCCGCCCAACGAAGCCAAGCGCTGGATCCGTGAAGTGCGGTACATCCTGGTACTGCTGCACATCGAGTTCTTCAACAACCTCGGCCAACAAGCCTTGCAACAGGAACAACCGGGGCAAGCGCGCCTGGCGTTCGAACGCGGCGTGCAGTATCTGCGCAAGCAGCAGGAACCACAGGCCTACGCCGAACAACTGGCCTACCTGGAAAAACTCCTGGCCCGCGCCAACGCAATGGTCCTGGCCAGCACCCAGCCGGTCGAAGGCGAAGTCAACCAGTTGACCGAAGGCTTGAAGGAAGACGAAATAAACGACGAGTGGAAGAAGAAGAAGGTTTACGACTGATACGGCGCTACCCTGTGGCGGTAGAGCTCCTGTGGCGAGGGAGCTTGCCCCCGCTGGGCCGGTCCGACGCCTCGGGCGCAACAGCCCCAAGAAAATCCCCTCCTCAACCTGATCCATCGCGCCATCAGGTTTCAGGGCCGCTACGCGCCCCAGCGGGAGCAAGCTTCCTCGCCACGGGGGGTTGTGTTCCCCGCAGTTATGCCCGCATTCACTCCTGGCAGACAAAACTGCTTTTGTGTTGAATCGGCTATCGCCGGCTCACAACTTGAAATGCCCCACCATCCCCTTCAGCTCAACGCCCAACTGCGCCAGCTCGATGCTGGACGCCGCGTTACCGCGCATCGCCAGGGACGATTGATCAGCGCTGGCGCGGATGCTGGTGACGCTGCGGTTGATTTCTTCGGCCACAGAGCTCTGCTCTTCGGCCGCTGCGGCGATTTGCTGGTTCATCTGCTGGATCAACGACACCGCCGCCGCAATGCTGCCCAAGGCGCTTTCGGTCTGCAAGGCATCGCTGACCGCCATCTTCACCAGCTCACCGCTGCCCTGGATCTGCTGCACGGAAGCCTGGGCCGCTGCACGCAAGGCGCTGACCAACCGCTCGATTTCCTCGGTGGACTGTTGCGTACGCCTGGCCAGGGCTCGCACTTCGTCGGCCACGACGGCAAAGCCCCTGCCCTGCTCCCCGGCCCGTGCGGCCTCGATGGCGGCGTTGAGCGCCAGCAGGTTGGTTTGCTCAGCCACGCTCTTGATCACACTCAGCACCGTGCCGATGTTCTGGATCTCGGCGCTGAGGCTTTCGATGCTGGAGCTGGCCGACGTGGCCGAATCGGCCAATTGCTCAATGCGCGCCATGCTCTGGCGCACCACCTGTTGTCCGCTCTCGACCTTATCGTCGGCGGTCTGAGCCGCCTGGGCCGCTTCTTCGGCATTACGCGCCACATCGTGCACGGTGGCGGTCATCTGGTTCATCGCCGTGGCGACCTGTTCGGTTTCCTCTTTCTGACTGCTCACTTCGAGGTTGGTCTGCTCCGTCACGGCCGACAGCGATTGGGCCGAATTGGCCAATTGTTCGATACCCGCCTGCAAGCCGCTGACAATGCCACTCAAGCCAGCGCCCATCTGCTGCATCGCCAGCATCAATTGACCGATCTCGTCCCGCCGCGTCACTTCGACCGTGGCGCTCAAGTCGCCTGCGGCGATTCGCTGGGCCACACGAATCACGCTACGCAGCGGCCCCACGATCAGCCGGGTGATGACCCAGGCGGCAATCAAGCCCACCAACAGCGCCAGCGCCGACGATCCAATGATCAGCAGTGAGTTCTTTTTCAGCTCGGCCTGCATGGCGTGGTCTTCGGCGGCGTAGGCCTGGTCAACCCGTTCCACCACTTGGGCGGCCCGCTCGTGCAATTGCTGGTAGACAGCCTTTTCCTTGTCCAACAGACCGGTGTACTCAGCCAGTTGCTGATTGAAACCGGCGATGTGTCCGGCCACTTCGTTGAGCACAGTCTGGTAGCCTGGATCCTTGACGGTCGTCTTGAGAGCTTCGGCCTGCTTCATGGCCTGCTCGGCCTGTTCGATGGTGCCTTGGCCGGCGCCCTCGGCGTTGCCTTTGCGGCTCTGGTCCAAGCGGACCCGCGCCTCGTTCATGGCCTGCAGCATCAGCCGCGAAACCTCGCTGACCTGATTGGCCTGCTCGATGAACTCGGCACCTTCCTTGCCTTCGGAATCCTTCAAGGTATAGGCGCCATCGTCCGCCAGGCCTGCCTGTAAAACATCCAGGTTATTGGCCACGCTGGACACCGACCAGCTCGCCATCTCCAGCGCCAGATCCTTGCTCTGACTCAAACCGACAAATTCGTCGAACGCCTTGCGATACGCCGTCAGCGCCTGCTCCACATCGTTCATCACCGGCACATTGGCGGCCGACTGGGCCTTGAGCTCGCCGGCCAGGACAACCAGCTGGTCAACGCCCTGGCGCAAAGCATCGGCCGTCTTGGGGTCCGAGCGCGAGGCGAATTCCTGTTCCAGCAACCGGACCTTGAGCAAACCACTGTTGAGGGAGGACATCTGCTTCAGCCCCTCGAAACGCTGACTGATGGTCTGCAGGGACCAGACGCCGATCGCCGCGACTACAGCAGTCAGCAGCAGCACCAGGACAAATCCGATACCCAGTTTCTTTGCCATACCCAAATTGGCAAAACGTCCTTGCACGGCCGAATTCATTGCGCTCAGTCCTCTGCCAGTGTGTGTTGTTCGCAGATTCGCAACGAGACGCCCTGCAACACAAGATGCTGGCGTCGGAATAATGGCAAAAAGCTACAGCTTCGTCGTTTTCAGAACGCTTGAGGTCGATCCAGAGCCGCAGCCTGGAAAAACGCCTTGGCCCTCGGATCGTGGGCACACGCTACGTTGATCCGCAGCCAGTCACTGTCGGCACCTGAAGGGCTGAAAGCGGTACGCGAAGACAGCAGCACGCCGAACCGCTTGGCCAGGCGCTGTAATCCAGCGTAGTCACACAATGGCGGACGTGCCCAGATGAAAAGCCCACCGGCCGGCTTGCCGAACACCTCCCAGTCGGCATCCTCCAGTACTTGCAACACAGAGGCCATATCGCCCGCCAAACGTTGGCGCTGGCGCTGGACCAGCTTGCGGTAGGCACCATTGGCCAGCAGGCTGGCCAGCACCGACTCACAGAACCGCGAGCCGCCCATGCTGGTCACCCCCTTGACCTCGCTCAAGCGTGTGATGATCGGTGACGGCGCCGCGATGAATCCGACTCGCAACGAGCTGCTGAGCGTTTTCGAAAAACTGCCCAGGTAGATCACCTCCGGGTCCAGCGCCGCCAGGCGGGTGCGCGTCGAACTCTGGAAGTCGGCATAGACGTCATCTTCGATCACCTGCACGGCGTATTGCCTGGTCAGTTCCAACAGCCGTTGAGCCACTGCCGGAGCGAGGCTGCTGCCGGTCGGATTGTGGCAGGCGCTGTTGATGAACAGGGCACTGGGCCGGCGAGTCGCCAAAAGGTTTTTCAGCGCCTCGACGTCCGGGCCGCGCGGGGTCCTGGGCAGTTCGAGCATTTCAATCCGGTGCAGTCGGAGCAGGTCGAACAAATTCGGATAACCGGGGCTTTCCACCACCACGCAGGACCCGGGCGACAACAGCGTCCGCACGATCAGATCGAGCCCTTGGGTGGCCCCGGAGGTGGTCAGGACCAGGTCTTTGTCGACGTCGATATTGAACTGCTTCAGGCGCCTGGACAATTGCTCGCGCAAGGCGGGCAGCCCCAGCGGCGTGCTGTAATTGAACAACCCCGCCATGTCGGTGCGCGTGACCTGGCGAATCGCGTAGCCCAAGTCGTCGCTTTCACGCCAGCTCTCCGGCAGCCCGCCATCACCCAGCTTCAGCTCCCATGACGAGCCGTCATCAAGGTCGAGGCGGTTGAGATGTAGGTTCTTGCGCTGATTACTGCTGGCAGACACGGGCCCGGGCGAAGGGGGCGGCGCCACAAAAAAGCTCGACCCATGGCGGGACGCCAATAGCCCTTGAGCCACCAGACGCTCGCACGCCTCACTGACGCTGGACTGGCTGAGCAGATTGTCCCGTGCCAACTGGCGGATGGAGGGCAGGCGTGTCCCAGGCTCGACTGCGTCCTGTCGGATCCATCCGATCAAGGCGTCGACGATTTGCTGCACGACTGGCACCAGGGCCTGTCGGTCGATTCTCAATTCCATGAGTAACCAAACTCCTAAGCATTTGTTTTATTTCTGGAAACAGTTAAGCACAGGCCGTCGCAGGGCGATGTACGACAACGTCGCCAAAAGTGCTGATTTTCAACCTTTGAAACACAATGGCTGCTCGATCCAATCGTTTTGCCATCGCCCAAGAAAAAGCCCGCAACCAGTGCGGGCTTGTTCCTGCAAACTCAACAGCGTGCATCGTCAGAACGCAGTGACTCCGCCATCCACCGCCAGGGAATGGCCGGTGGTAAATGCCGCACCATCGCTGCACAGGTACAACACGGCACTAGCGATTTCTTCGACCTTGCCGATCCGCCCTACCGGGTGCATGGCGTTGGCGAACTCGCCTTTTTTCGGATCCGACTCATAGGCGCGCCGGAACATGTCGGTATCGATCACCGCCGGGCACACGGCATTCACGCGGATCTTTTTCTTGGCGTATTCGATGGCGGCCGATTTGGTCAGGCCGATCACTGCATGTTTGGAGGCGGCATAGATGCTCATCTTCGGCGCCGCCCCCAGGCCGGCCACCGAGGCCGTGTTGACGATGGCCCCGCCGCCTTGGGCCAGCAACAACGGCAACTGATACTTCATGCACAGCCAGACGCCTTTCACATTGACGCCCATGATCGCGTCGAACTCGTCGAGGGTGCCATCGGCGAGCTTGCCCTTTTCGATCTCGATCCCGGCGTTGTTGAACGCGTAATCCAGGCGGCCGTAGGTACTGATCACTTCGTTCATCAGGTGCTGCACGTCGGCTTCCAGCGTCACGTCGCAGCGCACGAACACCGCTTCACCGCCCGCCTCGCGGATCGCTTGCACGGTGCCCTCGCCGCCGGCGGCGTCCAGATCGGACACCACGACTTTCAAGCCTTCTGCCGCGAACGCCTGGGCGGTGGCGCGGCCAATGCCAGCGGCGGCGCCCGTCACCAGGGCGACCTGTCCGGAAAACGTCATGCTCATTGCCAGTTCCTCGAAAATGCGGGATCGACGAAGTGTAGTCACAGCCCCGGGCAGCGCGGCAGCACTATCCAGATACCGGTTAAGGGATCATGGGCGCCGGTGATAACGGGACGGCAGGCACTATCACTGCGTTGGATTGGCGTGCATTCGCTGGGTCGGCAAACCTTGCGGCCAGTGCGCCGAAGGTCTATCAACAAAGCTTCATTCATCTTGAGTGCCAGCCATGACTGCCCAGACCAATCGCCAGTTCCTGCTCGCCAAGCGCCCGGTGGGTGCGGCGACCCGCGAGACTTTCACCTATCAGCAAGTACCGGTCGGCGAGCCGGCCGCCGGCCAGATCCTGGTAAAGAACGAGTACCTGTCCCTGGACCCGGCCATGCGCGGCTGGATGAACGAAGGCAAGTCCTATATTGCGCCGGTAGGCATCGGTGAAGTGATGCGGGCCCTGGGTGTCGGTCAGGTGATCGCTTCGAACAATCCGGGGTTCGCCGTCGGAGACTACGTCAACGGTGCGCTGGGCGTGCAGGATTTTTTCCTGGGTGAGCCAAGAGGTTTCTACAAGGTCGACCCGAAACTGGCCCCGCTGCCACGTTATCTGTCCGCGCTGGGCATGACCGGCATGACCGCTTATTTCGCACTGCTGGATGTCGGCGCGCCCAAGGCCGGTGAAACCGTAGTGCTATCAGGCGCCGCAGGTGCGGTGGGCAGCATCGCCGGGCAGATCGCCAAGCTCAAAGGCTGTCGCGTGGTGGGCATTGCCGGTGGCGCCGACAAATGCAAATTCCTGATCGATGAACTGGGCTTCGACGGCGCCATCGACTACAAGAGCGAAGACGTCCAGGCCGGGCTCAAGCGCGAATGCCCCAAGGGCGTGGACGTGTATTTCGATAACGTCGGCGGCGACATCCTGGATGTCGTGCTCAGCCGCCTGGCCCTCAAGGCCCGCGTGGTGATCTGTGGCGCCATCAGCCAGTACAACAATAAGGAAGCGGTAAAAGGCCCGGCCAACTATCTGTCACTGCTGGTCAACCGGGCACGCATGGAAGGCTTCGTGGTAATGGACTACGCCTCGCAATTCGCCGCTGCCGGGCAGGAAATGGCCGGTTGGATGGCCAAGGGGCAGCTCAAGAGCAAGGAGGACATCGTCGAAGGACTGGAGACGTTCCCCGAGACATTGACCAAATTGTTCAGTGGGGAGAATTTCGGAAAGCTGGTATTGAAGGTCTGACACACAAACAACTGTGGGAGCGAGCTTGCTCGCGATAGCGGTTTATCAGACACATTAAAGTTGACTGATGCATCGCCATCGCGAGCAGGCTCGCTCCCACAGTTGATTTGCGCCAGACAGGGCCTGGCGCTTGCTCAGGCCAGTTCGGCCACCACCGCTGCCAATGCCTTGGCCGGGTCGGCCGCCTGGCTGATCGGACGGCCGATCACCAGGTAATCGGAACCGGCGTCCAGGGCCTGGCGTGGGGTCAGGATGCGCCGCTGGTCGTCCTGGGCGCTGCCCGCCGGGCGAATACCCGGGGTCACCAGTTGCAGCGTCGGATGTGCGGTCTTCAAGGCATAGGCCTCCAACGCCGAACAGACCAGACCATCCAGGCCCGCCTTCTGTGCCAGCGCCGCCAGGCGCAGCACTTGCTCCTGGGGCTCGATGTCCAGGCCGATTCCGGCCAGGTCCTCGCGCTCCATGCTGGTCAGCACGGTCACGCCGATCAGCAACGGTTGCGGGCCGCTGCGCTGGTCCAGCACTTCACGGCAGGCCGCCATCATGCGCAGGCCGCCGGAGCAATGCACGTTGACCATCCACACGCCCATCTCGGCCGCCGCCTTGACCGCCATCGCGGTGGTGTTAGGGATATCGTGGAATTTCAGGTCCAGGAACACTTCGAACCCTTTGTCGCGCAAAGTGCCGACGATTTCCGAAGCGCAGCTGGTGAACAGTTCCTTGCCGACTTTGACCCGGCACAGCTTGGGGTCCAACTGGTCGGCCAGCTTCAGGGCGGCGTCACGGGTAGGGAAATCCAGGGCGACGATGATGGGCGTCTGGCAGGCGGACATGAGCGGGCTCTCAGGCAAGGTCGAAATCGGCGCGCATTGTAGCGGAACCGGTGCCCTTGCGGGACCCGGTAATCGGTAAAACTAGCGTGCCTGGCTTTTGCTCCAGTCGGTCAACAGGCTGTACGCCACGGCCAGCAAGGTTGGGCCGATGAACAGGCCGATGAAGCCGAAGGCGATCAAGCCGCCGAACACACCCAGCAGCACGATGACCAGCGGCAGGTTTCCGCCGCGGCTGATCAGATAGGGCTTGAGCACGTTGTCCACGCCGCTGATGATGAACGTGCCCCAGATGCCGAGGAACACCGCCATCCCGTATTCACCCTTCCAGGCCAACCAGGCCGTGGCGGGGATCCAGACCAGCGGCGGTCCCATCGGAATCAGGCTCAACAGGAACGTGACGATCCCCAGGACCAGGGCGCCCGGCACCCCGGCAATCAGGAAGCCGATCAGTGCCAGCAAGGCCTGGGCCGCCGCAGTACCGATCACGCCATTGACCACCCGCTGGACCGTACCGGCTACCAGTTCTATGTAGTAACCGGCACGGTCGCCGATCAAGCGTTCCAGCAACCCGTGGACAAACGCCGCCAGGCGCGGGCCGTCGCGATAGAAAAAGAACACGAACACGATGCTCAGGGTCAGTTCGAGCATGCCGCCGCCAATCTGCTTGCTGCGGGCCAGCAGCCAGTTGCCGACCTGCCCCAGGTACGGCTTGATGGACACCATCATCGCCGCGCCCTGCTGATCGACGCTGTTCCAGATCGCCACCAGTCGACCGCCCACCAGTGGCAGGTCGGCCAGCCATACCGGGGCGTCGGGCAGGCCATCGACCTGGACATCCCTGATGAAGGACGTGGCGTCGCGCACATGATCGGCCAGGTTGAAACCCAGCCATACCAGCGGCACCGCCACCAGCAGCATCCAGCCCACCGTCAGCAGTGCCGCCGCCAGAGATTCGCGACCGTTGAGCCAACGGGTCAGCAGGCGCATCAATGGCCAACTGGCAAATGCCAGCACCGCGCCCCAGAACAGCGCCGACCAGAACGGCGCCATCACCCAGAGGCTTGCGCCGAACAATACAAGGAGCAGGATCTGCACCAACAGTCGATCGTTATTGAGCATGTAGGGTCTCGGAAATGAACAGGGTCGAGGCAACGGCGTGGTACCCGTCGCCTCGCAACAGCTTAGCGCAGCAACTCCAGGTGCAGGCCCGCCGCATCGCCCGCTGCGGTCTCCATGCGCGCCAGTCGCACGCCCTGCGCCGCCAGCGCCTGCAGCCAGTCCTCGGCGTTGGGTCCGGCGATACTGACCCGCAGGCCCGTGTCCAGGTTCAGTGCCCGGGACAACAGACGAACCCAGGCGTCGTCCGGCGCGCCGGAAAGGCGCGGCAGATCCAGCACCCCGGTGTCCTTGAGCTGGCGCAGCAGCGTGGCCGAGGTTGGCAGCAGCTCTCCCAGCGGTGCACCGGCCTCGAACTGCTCGACGTGCAGGTAGGCCTTGCGGTTGCCGCGGGTGATGGCGTACAGCGCCATCAATGTGTTGTCCGCCGGCGGCGCCAGGCGCAGCAGCAGGTAGGCCTGCCCGTTGTCGGCGCCGTAGAGCTTGGCATTGCCGAACACTTCATTGGCCCACAGGCTGCTCTCGCCGCAATCCCGGGCCTGGCACCAGAACAACGCCTGCGCGCCCTGCTTCTGCAAGGCTTCGCGAGCGGCGGTGAAGCCCTGGGTGGCCGAATGCTCAGGCGGGAGCTCGTAGGTCACCGAAGTGACATTACCCCGGCTGTCGACCTGACCGTCGAAACGCAACTGGCCGCTGATCTTGCGGATCGCGCTCATGGGATAGACCCGCTCCACGTCGCTGGATTGCCGATAATCGACAATCTGCGCATCGGGCATGCGGGGTACAGGTTCCAGGTCGCGACTGCCGGGCACATCGGCGGCGAACGAGGCCGGGCTGATGCAGGGCAGCATCAGCAGGACGAAGGTACGAATGGATAGTTTCATCGGGTCGACTTGGCCCGAAAGGCCTGGATACGGCGGGTGGCATCGACGCAGCGTGAGGCGAGTAAACAGAGATCTGTCATGGTTGTCTCCCTTTCAACCCGCCCAGCCTCGACAGTTGCCCGGCGCAAGTCAAGAATCGCTGAAGAACCGATTGAAACAGTCTGCTACAAGCGCGGCACCCGCCTCGTCGTTCACGTGCAAATGATGGCCGCCTGGCAGCTGTTCATGACTGAAGGGTAGACGCTCCAGCAGGGCACGGTGTTGCACGAGCAAGCCGCCGGACGCCACCACCAGATGTGCAGGGCAACCGATCCGCGCCACGAATGCCATGGCCTGCTCATCGGTCAGGCGCACGGGCGACGGCAAGGTCAGGCGATTGTCGGTGCGCCAGGTATACCCGCCGGGCACCGGCATCAGGCCGCGCTGGGCCAACAACTCGGCAGCCTCGCGGCTCACCGCGACCAGTCCCTTCATGCGCGCTTCGATGGCGCGCTCGAGGGTCTCGTAGACCGGTTTGCGTTTGTGTTGCAAATCCAGCTGCGCTTGCAAGGCCATGCCCATGCGCTCGGCCGCGTTATCACCCTTGGCGGTAGGAGGGATCAATCCGTCGATCAGTGCCAGGTGTGTCACCCGCTCCGGCAAAGAGCCGGCGAGCACCAGCGCAACGATGGCCCCCATGGAGTGCCCCAGCAGCGCAAAACGCTTCAAGCCCAATTGTTCGGCGACTTGCAGGACGTCGTGGGCCGAATCCCAAAGGGAATAGCTGGCACCGGGCGGCCGATGCCCGGAGTGACCGTGGCCGGCCATGTCCAGGGCAATGATCCGCAGGTCCTCCAGGCGCGGCGCCAGGCGGGCAAAGCTGTTGGCGTTGTCCAGCCAGCCGTGCAAGGCGATCACCGGCCGGCCATTTTCCGGGCCGAACAGATGCGCCGCCAGTTCGATATGGGGCAGGCTCAGGCGGACCTCTTCGACCACACTCATGCGCTGCGCCCTTCCCAGCGTTGGAAAAGGTCCTTGAGCAGGTTGGCGGTGTCCTGCGGACGTTCGAGGGGAAACATGTGACCGCCGGGCATGCTCAAGGCCTCGCCCTGGGGCATGCGGCCCACCGAACGAGTGTGGTGACGCATCACCACCCGGCTCTGCCGCCCGCGCACCACCGCCAACGGCACTTTGAGCTTGCGCGCCCGTCCGGGGCTGGTGTGCGGTACGCCGCGATAGATGCTGATTTCCGTGGCAGGGTCGAAACGCAGTCGCAGTCGATCACCGTCCTGCCGCAGGCCATGTTGCAAGTAGGCGTCGAAGCAATCCGGATCGAAACCACGGAACAGGGTCTTGCCGGCGAAATACTGCCGGGCCGACGCCAGGTCCGCGAATTCCTCGCGTCGCCCCAGCGTCCGGCCGGCCGGGGTCAGGCGATCAATGAAACCGAGGCGCTTGGCGGCCAGGATCACCCATTGGTCGGCTCGGGTCAGCACCGGTGAATCAAGCATGACCACGCCACGGTACAGCTGCGGACGACGCAAGGCCGCGTGCAGATGCAGCACGCCGCCCAGGGAGTGACCGACGCCCCACACCGGTGCCGGTTGCAACTCCAGGTGATGGATCAGCTCGTCCACCAGGTTGTGCCAGTTGTCGTCCACCGGAAAGCGTGGGTCATGCCCGTGCAACTCCAGGTGCGCGACTTCGTACTGCGGCGCCAGCGCGGCGAACAATTTGCCGTAGGTGGCCGATGGAAAACCGTTGGCGTGGGCGAAAAATACCTGTTGCGACATGACAGCCGATCCATTGGGGAACTGCGGCTGATTGTCCGCACAAGCCGTTGGCGCGGCAATGACCGTAAGTGACAGGAATGATGACAGGCGGGGTTGGGCTATGGCCCCCAGAATCCCCCGTGGCGAGGGAGCTTGCTCCCGTTGGCCTGCGTAGCAGGCCTATTTCAGGATGCGCGCTGTACCAGGGGAATGGAATTGGTAGGTTTGGGGCCGCTTCGCAGCCCAGCGCGAGCAAGCTCCCTCGCCACGGTGGATTTGCCAGCCATACGGCCTTCGGCAGCCACAAAACCTCAACGCGCCGGCGGCTGCTCGCCCAGTGGCACCACGGCCATGGTCAGGCGCGATACGCAGCTGACCTTGCCGTCATCGTTGGTCAAGCGGATGTCCCAGACCTGGGTGGTGCGGCCCAGGTGGACCATCCGGGCGGTGGCGGTGACCCGGCCACTGCGCACGCCGCGCAGGTGGTTGGCGTTGATCTCCAGGCCCACGCAATAGAACTTGCTGGTGTCCACGCACAGGTAGGCAGCCATGGAACCGACCGTCTCGGCCAGTACCACCGAAGCGCCGCCGTGCAGCAGGCCGAACGGTTGGTGGGTGCGATGGTCGACCACCATGCTGGCGGTCAAGGACTCGTCGTCGAACGACTCGAAACGGATGTCCAGCACTTCACTGATGGTATTTTTACCAGCCGCGTTCAGTTGTTCGATGTTGGGGGTGGTGCGCCACAGACTCATCGTTGCCTTTCCTTTGTTGTTTTTGTTGCATTCAATTGTGCCACCTCACGGATGACGCAGGCCCTTGAGCGTCATCGCCCCGGCCAGCGGCAGCTCGCCTTCCAGCTCGGCCAGGCCGGCCGTCTTCACCTGTTCGGGTTGTTGCAGATGACCGTGCTGCAGCAATCCCAGCAAGCTGCCCACCAACGGGTTATGGCTGACCAGCAGCACATCGCCCTGGTCCCCGAGGTGCTCCAGCACCGCTTGGGGCCGGATGTCCGGCGTCAGCCAATCCACGGTGACCAGTTCCGGCTCGAACCCCAGCGCTTCGCGCACCAGTTGCGCCGTCTGCTGGGCGCGCCGGTAAGGGCTGGCGTAAATCGCCAGCAGCGGCTGGCCGATCAACCCGGCGGCACTGCGCAGCACTTCTTCGCGGCCGTGGGAGGTCAAGGTTCGCTCCGGATCCGGTCGAGCGCCGTAAGGCTCGGCCTCACCATGGCGCAATATCCACAGTTTCATAGCTTCGGCTCTTCATCGCGGACCGGGTGCGGCGCCGGCGCCACGGCGTGCGGTGCTTCGCCGTCCGGTGCGCGTGGGGTCGGCCAGTCCGCGAACGGCCAAGGCTTCTGGTCGCTGTGGAACGTGCCGAAACGACCGATCTGCGCGAGGAACTGGCTCAGGCTGTCGCCGAAATTCATCAGGCTGGCGCTGGGGGCGCCGTAGATCAGCCGATAAACCAGTTGCACCAGCACCACGGCGCCGAGGATGAACTGCGCCACCTGCCAGACCAGCAGGTAGATCACCATCCACAGCACACGCAACAGGATGGACTCGTATTGGGGTTGCCCTTTCGGATCGTTCATGGCTCGCTCCTGCTCGCGGTCAGTAAAGGTTCAGTTGAAACCGCTGGTGGAAATGAAATCGACATCGGTCTTCGGTTCGCCCCGCATCAACAGTTCGATGACCTGCTCCAGCGTGCGCCCCTCGAACAGAATCGCGTGCAGCCCGGCGACCAGCGGCATGTAGACGCCCGCCTCCTGGGACTTGGCCTTGAGCACCTTGAGGGTGTTCACGCCCTCGGCGACTTCCCCCAGGCGCGACACCGCTTCATCGAGGCTCAAGCCCTGGCCGAGGGCGAAACCGACCTGATAGTTACGGCTCTTGGGCGAAGAACAGGTGACGATCAGGTCGCCCACTCCGGCCAATCCCAGGAAGGTCATCGGATTGGCGCCCTGGCTCACGGCAAACCGGGTCATTTCCGCCAGCGCCCGGGTAATCAGCATGCTCTTGGTGTTTTCGCCCATGCCCAGTGCCACTGCCATGCCGGCGATGATGGCATAGACGTTCTTCAGGGCCCCGCCCAACTCCACCCCATAACGGTCGGCGCTGGCATAGACCCGGAAGGTACGGCCATGCAGCGCGGCCTGGACTCGTTGGCACAGCGCTTCGTCTTCACTGGCGACCACGGTGGCGGTCAGCGCGTGCTCGGCGATCTCCCGCGCCAGGTTCGGCCCGGAGATCACTCCGATCCGCGCCTTGGGGGCGATTTCTTCGAGGATTTCGCTCATCAGCTTGAAGCTCTGGGCCTCTATGCCCTTGGTCAGGCTCACCAGCAGCTTGCCGCTCAAGCGTTCGGCATGGGGCGCCAGGACCGAGCGCAAGGCACTGGATGGCAAGGCGACGAAAAACAGCTCGCTGTCCTCCAGGGTCGCCTGCAAATCGGTGACCGGCTCCACTTCCGGGCGGATCTTGATGCCCTTGAGGTAACGCGGATTCTCGCGGTTGACCCGGATAGCCTCGGCCTGCTCCGGGTCGCGCATCCATTGGCGCACTACAAGGCCATTCTCGGCCAGCAGGTTGGCCACGGCGGTACCGAAACTCCCGCCTCCCAGGACCGCAATCGGGCGCTGTTCAGTCATATGCAATCCGTTCATCCATACCAAGTGGCAATGCGGGGCATTATACGGAGCGGCCGGAGCGCGACCAGCCCCGGCAAAAATTACCTGCGATGGTAGAAAGCTGACTCTCAGCTCTTGGGAAAATGCCATCAACGTGAATGGAAAAGTCGTTCAGCTCAGTTACCATGCCCGCCATTCCTCCATTACCGAAGGCTGTGCCGTGTCAGTTGGCCCCCTCCGTCCAGGCTCGTCGCTGTTACTGGCGCTGATCATCAGCCCGCCGGTGCTGGCTGACGACCTGTTTGTCGACAGCCAGCCGTTGCCGCAAGTGCTGACGGCCACGCGCCTGAAGCAATCGCCGGCGGCGGTGCCAGGCAGCATGACGGTACTGGACAGCGAGTTGATCAAGTCCAGCGGTGCCCGGGACATCAGCGAACTGTTGCGCCTGGTGCCGGGCATGATGGTCGGCAATATCAGCGGCAACCAGGCCGCCGTGAATTATCACGGCACCAACGCCAGCGAAGCACGGCGCATGCAGGTGCTGATCGATGGCCGCTCGGTGTACCGCGCCGGCCTGGCAACCGTGGACTGGAGCGATATTCCGGTAGCCATGGAGGACATCGAGAGAATCGAAGTCTTCCGCGGTCCCAATACCGTCAGCTACGGCGCCAATGCGCTGATGGCGGTGGTCAACATCATCACTCGCGCGCCTGCCGACAGCCACGGCACCCGGATGAAAATCACCCGGGGCCAGCGCGGCATCAGCGACTGGTACGCCAGCCAGGGCAGCGGCTGGGACGGCGGCGACCTGCGACTGTCATTGTCCGGCCAGGAAGACGACGGTTTTGACAGCAACCGCAACGGCGCCGACTACCGTGACAGCCGTCGCCTGAACCGCTTCAACCTGTCCGTCAGCCAGACCCTCGATGAGCGGCAAAGCATCGACTGGCAGCTCAATGCCAAGGACGGGACCAACCAGCGGCCCTACACCTACCGCCCGGTATTTGCCGGGATCACCGCCGCTGGGGATAACTCCGACGTCATTGCCAAGGACTATGCCGGTTCCCTGCGCTGGAACCTGGACCTGAATCCCGAGCACAGCCTTTATGTACAAGGCTCGGCCCAGCACTGGGATCGCCAGCAGACCTGGCGCGCCTGCGATGCCGAAGTGTCCTTCAGCCCGCAACTGACGGACCTGTGGCAACTCAACCCTTATTACGCCGAGAAGCTGGCGCGCAATATGCCCAGCTTCACCGCCAGCGGCGCGCCGCCCGGCACCGCGCAAGAACAGGCGCTCGGCAACCAGGTGCTCGACCAGTGGCGCAACGGCGCTTCGCGCACGCTCTGCGGGGACATCGACCAGAGCGCCCGGGAGTCGCGCTACGACCTGGAAATCCAGGACACGCTGAGCTTGTCCGACAGCCTGCGCCTGGTCACCGGGGCGAACTATCGCTACGACCGGGCCGACTCCGAGACCTATTTCAACGGCACCGTGGACGACACCACCTGGCGGCTGTTCGGCCAGCTCGAATGGCGAGCCAGTGAACACTGGCTGCTGCAAGGCGGCGCGATGTTCGAAGACACCCGCCTGACCGGCAGCTCGCTGACCCCGAGGGTCGCGGTCAATTACCTGATCACCCCGCGCCACGGCCTGCGGGCGGTGTACTCCGAAGCCGTGCGTTCGCCGGACATGTTCGAGAACAACGTCAACTGGAGCTACCAGGTCACCAGCCTGCAGCCCGCCGCCTTCGGCCAGCGCAGTGCCCGTTACTTCGTCCGAACCCGTGGCCCGGGCGACCTGGAGCAAGAACACATGCGCTCCCGAGAGCTGGGCTACAACGGTTTCTTCATGGACCTGGGCCTGGCGATGGACGTAAAGCTGTTCCATGACGAAATAACCGGCATGATCAGCGAACCGCTGCGCAACAATCAGTACATCGCCAGCAACAGCAATCGGTCAGAGTTTTCCGGCGCCGAAACCCAATTCGACTGGCGCATGACCAGCGCCGACCGCCTGCGCCTGACCTATGCCTACGTCGACGCCAAGGCCAGCAACCCGCTCGACGAACAACTGACAGCCCGCAACAGCGGTTCGGCCGGCTGGCTGCGGGACTGGGGCCAAGGCTGGAACAGCGCCGTGTTCTACTACGCCGCCGATGCCATCAACGGTTATCGCTTCGAACGGGTCGACACCCGCCTCGCCCGACGCATCCCCCTGGGCAAGGCGAGCCTGGAGCTGGCCGGCGTCCTGCAAGAGCGCCTGGATAATCAACCCACCACGTTCATCGACAACCGCTACGACTCGCGCCATACCCTGTACTTCAGTGCGGAGTTGTCCTTCTAGATGGCCCGGGGCCGCTCACGCAAGACGCCATTGTCTGGCCGCCTGCCACTGGCGTTATGCCTGCTGCTGGCCGGCTGGTTGGCGATGTTCGAGGCCCGCGCCGCCGACATTCTGTTGACCGGCGCCGAGGACGGCCCCGGCGTGCAATCCTTCACCCAGGCCCTCAGGGCGCTGCGGCCCGAGGATGAGGTGCGATTCACGCCATTGGCCAGCCTGCCGGCGCCGGACAAGCTGCCGGCCGGTGTCCGCCTGATCCTGCTTGATCTGCCCAGCCTCGACTGGCGTTTGCAGGACGCCCGCGGACCGGCGACATTGGTGTTGCGCATCAGTCGCCAGCAAGCCCGGGAGCGCCTCGGCGACGCCACACCCGAGCACCTGAGCCTGCTGTGGAGCGACCCGCCGGTGGCGCGACAACTGCGGCTGATCCGCACGATCCTGCCGCAAGTGCGGCGGGTCGGCGTGCTGTACGACCGACACAGCGAATTCCTGCTCAAGGACATTCGCCAGGCCGCCGCACCACTGGCCCTGGAGATCGTCGCCGAGCGCTGGGACGACACCAGCGACAGCCGCCCCCTGCAAAACCTGCTGGGCCAGAGCGATGTGCTGCTGGGCCTCGATGACCCCGACCTGTACAACCCCAAGACGGTCAAGAACCTGTTGCTCAGCAGCTACGCCCGGCAGCGTGCGCTGATCGGCCCGAGCGCTGCGTTCGTCAAGGCCGGCAGCCTGGCCAGCAGCTACAGCGACCAGGAAGACTGGCTGGCGATTCTCGACGAGTTGCTCGACCGTCCCGCCGCTAGTTGGCCGCGCACCCTTTATCCGACCCGCTTCAAAGTCCTGGGCAACCGCCAGGTCGCCCGCTCGCTGGGGATCGAACCGATCGAAGCCGAATCCGTCGCGGCAATGCTGGCCGAAGGAGAACAACGCCCATGACCTTGCGTCGCCGTTGGGACATCAACACCCGCACTCAGGTCATCGCCCTCGGCCCGGCGTTGCTGCTGACCGTACTGTTGATCAGCTTCTTTACCTTCGTGCGGATCCAGGACCTGCGCCAGGAGCTCAATCACACCGGGCAACTGATCGCCAACCAACTGGCTCCTGCCACGGAGTACGGAGTGATTTCCGGCAACAACGAGGTCCTGGAAAGCCTGCTCACCGCGACCCTGGCGACGCCTCACGTGCGTTTTCTGGAAGTCCAGGACAGCGCCGGGAAAGTGTTGGTGTATGTCGAGCAACCCGAACAGACCCGCAGCCGCGCCCAGCAGGTCGAAGTGTTCCAGGCGCCGGTGCGCCTGCAACGCATCGCCCTGAACAATGATTTCCTGCAGGGCACCAGCACATCCATCGAGGCACCGCTCGAGGATTATCTGGGTCGGGTCATTGTCGGCATGTCTAACGACGCGTTCAGCCAGCGTCAGCAGGAAATCCTGCTCAAGGCCGCAATCCTGGCGCTGTTCGCACTGCTGTTCACGTTTTTGGTGGCGCGGCGGCTGGCGTCCAGCCTGTCCCAACCGATCCGTGACATCGGCGACGCGGTCAAGGCGATCCAGCAAGGGGACTACAGCACACCGCTGCCCATCGTCGATGACGGCGAGTTGGGCGCGTTGTCGCGGCACATCAATAACCTGGCCGAAGGCTTGCAGCAGGCCAGCCGGGAACAGCACCAGGCCATGGCGCAACTGATCCAGACCCGGGAGGAAGCGGAGAAAGCCAACAGCGCCAAGTCCGAGTTCCTGGCGATGATGAGTCATGAACTGCGTACGCCCATGAATGGCGTGCTGGGCATGTTGCAACTGCTGGAAACCACGCGCATGACCGACGAACAGCACGAGTACACGGCGCTGGCTTCGCAATCCACCGAGCACCTGTTGAAGGTGATCAACGACATCCTCGACTTCTCGCGCATCGAACGCTCGGCCCTGGAGCTTGAACATATTGCGTTCAACCTGGCCGAACTGGTGGGCAGTTGCGCCCAGTCGTTCCAACACAGCGCTGCGCAACGCAAGCTGGACCTGGAATTGCAGATCCCCGAGGACATGCAGGCCTTGCAGGTCCAGGGCGATCCGACGCGGATCCGGCAGATCCTGGTCAACCTGATCGGCAACGCGCTGAAGTTCACCGAACAGGGGCGGATCACTGTGCAATGCCAATGGCAGGCCCTGGACCACGAACTGCTGTGGTTCACCTGCACCGTGCGCGACAGTGGTATCGGCATTGCCACCGAAAGCCTGGACCGGATGTTCGACGCTTTCCAACAGGCCGACAGCTCGATTTCCCGCCGCTACGGCGGCACCGGCCTGGGCTTGCCGATCGCCCGTACCCTGGCCGAACGCATGGGCGGTACGCTGCGGGCCCAGAGCGAGGAAGGCCGGGGGTCGGTGTTCACCCTGGAAATCCCGCTGGCACTGTCGCGCCAGATGCCCCCCGCCCCGGTGCCGCGCTCGCCGGTTGGCAGCGGCGATGGCGAAGGTCGCAACATCCTGCTGGTAGAGGACAATCCGGTGAATCAGACCGTGATCGAAGCCATGCTGCGCAGCCTCGGGTTCATCGTCAGCGTCGCCACCGATGGCGCCCAGGCCGTGCGCAGCGCCGAGAGCCTGATTTTCGAAGCGATTCTCATGGACTGCCGGCTGCCCGTCATCGATGGCTACGAAGCCACGCGGCGGATCCGCCAACTGCCGGGATGCACTGATGTGCCGATCATAGCCTTGACCGCCAACGCCTTGCAGGGCGACCGCGAGGCGTGTCTTGAGGCCGGTATGAACGATTACCTGGCCAAACCGTTCAAAAGGCTGGAACTGCAGCAGATTCTGCAGCGCTGGGTACATTAGTCCCGGCCATTGGACGATCTGCGACTGGCGTGAAAGGCGAAAGTGCGGCAGTCTTAGGCACCCAAACGAGCCTTCACCGGAGGCTTGATTAAAATTTCAGTGCACAGGTGTACATTCATTTCCCGTGTGCTGTGACTTTCACTACAACGCAATAGTCTATGAGTAGGCTGTCGCTTCGAGGCATGACCGCTTCGAGCGACCGGGAAGATTTGCCCCACCCTGCCGCATGGGACTATTGAGGAGCTCGCATGACCAAACAAAACGCCTTTACCCGGGAAGATCTGCTGCGCTGCAGTCGCGGTGAGCTGTTCGGCCCAGGTAACGCGCAACTGCCCGCCCCTAACATGCTGATGGTGGATCGCATCACCCTGATCAGCGACATGGGTGGCAAGTACGGCAAAGGTGAATTGGTCGCCGAGCTGGATATCACTCCGGACCTGTGGTTCTTCGCCTGCCACTTCGAGGGCGATCCGGTGATGCCGGGATGCCTGGGTCTGGACGCCATGTGGCAACTGGTCGGTTTCTTCCTCGGCTGGCAGGGTCTGCCGGGTCGCGGTCGCGCCCTGGGTTCGGGCGAAGTGAAGTTCTTCGGTCAGGTGCTGCCGACCGCGAAGAAAGTCACCTATAACATTCATATCAAGCGCGTCCTCAAGGGCAAGCTGAACCTGGCCATCGCCGACGGTTCGGTCACTGTCGACGGTCGCGAGATCTACACCGCCGAGGGCCTTCGGGTCGGCGTTTTCACCTCCACTGACAACTTCTAAGGGTTATCCGCATGCGCCGCGTCGTTATCACTGGTCTGGGCATCGTTTCGTGCCTGGGCAATGACAAAGAGACCGTCTCCGCTAACCTGCGTGCAAGTCGCCCGGGCATCCGGTTCAATCCGGAATACGCCGAAATGGGTCTGCGTAGCCAGGTTTCCGGCTCCATCGACCTGAACCTCGAAGAATTGATCGATCGCAAGATCTACCGTTTCGTCGGCCACGCGGCGGCTTACGCCTACCTGGCCATGAAAGACGCCATCGCAGACTCCGGCCTGACCGACGAGCAAGTGTCCAACGTGCGCACCGGCCTGATCGCCGGCTCCGGTGGCGCGTCGACCCTGAACCAGATGGAAGCGCTGGACATCCTGCGCGACAAAGGCGTCAAGCGCGTTGGCCCGTACCGCGTCACGCGGACCATGGGCAGCACCGTTTCGGCCTGCCTGGCCACGCCGTTCAAGATCAAGGGCGTCAACTACTCGATCTCCTCCGCCTGCGCCACCAGTGCCCACTGCATCGGCAACGCGGTCGAGCAGATCCAGCTGGGTAAGCAGGACATCGTCTTCGCCGGCGGCGGTGAAGAAGAACATTGGAGCCAGTCGTTCCTGTTCGACGCCATGGGCGCCCTGTCCACCCAGTACAACGAAACCCCGGACAAAGCCTCCCGCGCCTACGACGCCAAGCGTGAC
Organism: Pseudomonas sp. SMN5; assembly: GCF_052041925.1. NCBI lineage: Bacteria > Pseudomonadati > Pseudomonadota > Gammaproteobacteria > Pseudomonadales > Pseudomonadaceae > Pseudomonas > Pseudomonas sp. SMN5. The sequence continues at coordinate 81,391 of NZ_JBKGGX010000011.1, read as the reverse complement.
GGTTTCGTCATCGCCGGTGGTGGCGGCATGGTGGTGGTCGAGGAGCTGGAACACGCCCTGGCCCGCGGCGCGAAAATCTACGCGGAAATCGTCGGCTACGGCGCCACCTCCGATGGCTACGACATGGTTGCCCCGAGCGGCGAAGGTGCCGTCCGTTGCATGCAGATGGCCATGTCCACCGTCGACACGCCTATCGACTACCTCAATACCCACGGCACCTCGACTCCGGTCGGCGACGTCGCGGAAATGAAAGGTGTACGTGAAGTCTTCGGCGACAAGGCACCGGCCATCAGCTCCACCAAGAGCCTGTCGGGTCACTCCCTGGGCGCCGCCGGCGTTCATGAAGCGATCTACTGCCTGCTGATGATGGAAGGCAAGTTCATGGCCGGTTCGGCCAACATCGACGAGCTGGATCCGGAAGTGGCTGACCTGCCGATCCTGACCAAGACTCGCGAAGACGCCACCATCGACACCGTGATGAGCAACAGCTTCGGCTTCGGCGGCACCAACGCCACCCTGGTGCTGAAGCGCTGGCAGGGCAAGTAAGCCCCGCCGCTACGCCACACTGAAAAACGCCCCGACTGGTTCGGGGCGTTTTTTTATGCCTGCTGAACGCACCAACGTCCCCTGTGGGAGCGAGCCTGCTCGCGATGCGGTGTGTCAGCTTGCAGGGATGTTGGATGTGCTGCCGTCATCGCGAGCAGGCTCGCTCCCACAGGGGTCCGGGTGCATCCACAGCATTTGAGTATCAGCGCACCACAAACCGCTGCTGCGTCAGCAACCGATCACCCTGGAACACCATGAACCGCCACTCCCCCGGCACGACTTCATGGCTTTCGGTGAACTCGTAGGCCATCACATCCTGGGGCGCACCGGGTACCAGTTTCTGCACCACTTCGAATTTGTCGTGGCGTACGCCGTCGGGAGTGCGGATGCCCGGGGTGAAGTACAACAGGGTCAACGGCTGGTCATCCGCGACCTTGCCCGCCAGTTGATAGCGCATGCCGAACTTGGTGCCCAGCTTCGCCGGTACGTTTTCGGTCTGGCGGATCTGCTCGTTGCTGCGACGCAGGACCCGCTCCCCCGATTGCAGCTCGGCTTGCGGCCCTTCGAAAACGCCGTATTCCACCGGGCCTTCGACGCGGACCTCGGCTTGCGCCAGGCCGCAGGTCAACAGCAGCGCGACCAGTGCGCTTGAACGGGTGAGGTGCATAGTGCGCTCCTTGATTGAGATGAGCGCGAGGGTATGACGCGGGGGTGACAGACTGATGACAAAGAGCTTTACATGCACCTCATTCCTCTGTGGCGAGGGAGCTTGCTCCCGCTGGGCCACGCAGCGGCCCCTGCTTTTTTTTTGCGGCTGCTACGCAACTGAGCGGGAGCAAGCTCCCTCGCCACAAAGTTCGCTCATCTGGGAGCGGAGCGCGGCAACACCGCCAGGAAATTATCCCGCGCCACCTTCCTCGCCACCTCTTCGGGCAACGCATCCAGGAACGGATCGAAGCCGTGCAGTTCCTGGCCCAACTTGTTGAAACGGCCCACCACGTCCGACCCCACCATGAACCGCTCTGGAAAGCGCTCCACCAGTTCCACCCATTCCTGCCTGGGCTTGCCCGCCTCATCCAGCAAATAAGGCGTGAGCAGGCTCCAGGACAGGTCGATGTACAAGTTGGGGTAAGACTCAAGCATCCGCGTCAAGGTCGGCAACAGAAAATCCAGTCGGGTCTGGTGCCGGTGGATCTCCATGCTCGTGCCGGCGTGGGCCCAGATAAAGCGCGTGTGCGGGTGATTACGCAATGGCTCTTCGATCTCCGCCAGGTACAGCGGGTTTTTCTCGCGCTTGGAGGTGATGTTGGAGTGCAGCATCACTGGCAGGTCATTCTCGGCCGCCAGGTGATAGATGCGGGTCATCGCTTCGTTGTTGGCACGCGGTGTATCCCCCGCCGTCAGCGCGGTCAGGTCGTCATGGCGGGTAAATACCTCGCCGATGCCCTGCCATAGCCCCGGATACAGGTCGAGCATGCGCTGGATATGCGCATCGGAGTTCTTGTCGTTGGGATTGAAACCCGACAGGAACGGATGGAAGCGCCGCCGTTGTTCAGCGCTCAGTTTGCTCACCGCTGCGGCGACGATCACATCGGTGGCGCTGTACCAATAGGCATCCGCATCGTCGCCGGCGTAGTAGCGCGGTCGCTTGGGTTCATCCTCGTGCCACTTCTTGGCCACCGGAATCCCGGCAATCATCGCATGCTCGATGCGATTGTCCGCCATCGCCTGGAGCAGCTTGGGCATGCCGGCAGTTTCCTGAAAGAAGTCCACGTAATGCAGGTGTGCATCGCTGTAGGCATATTCGCGGGCAACAGCGCTGCTGGCGCAAATAGCCAGCAACCAGGCAACGATCAGGCGGATCGAGGGCACAGGCAATCTCCATAGGCCATGAGCAGGATAGACCTCGCCCGTCCCGCCTGGGTTCAAACGTGCGTGCCGCGCCTCATGGCGGCGGGTTATGCTCTGCGCCACCGTGCACAACCTGGAAGCCACCATGACCACGCCCCTGACCGTTCGCCCCCGTGCCGAAGACGTTGAAGGCCAGCCGATTCTCCGGCCGCTGCCGTCCGCCCAATGCCGCAGCGTCGGACCTTTCGTGTTCTTCGACCACATGCTGCAAACGTCCTACCCGGCCGGTAAAGGCATGAACATCCGTCAGCACCCACATATCGGCCTGTCCACCCTCACCTACCTGTTCGAGGGAACGCTCCAGCACAAGGACAGCCTGGGCTCCGATCAAGTGGTCGTAGCCGGCGATGTCAGCTGGATGACCGCCGGCAGCGCCATTGCCCATGTCGAACGTACCCCCGAGCCCCAACTGGGCCGCGAATTCGTGCTCCACGGCTTGCAGGTCTGGCTGGCCTCGCCCAAGACTCATGAACAGGGGCCGGGGCATTACAGCCATCACCCGGCCCGGTCACTGCCGGTGAGTGAGAACCTCGGGGTGAAGATCCGGATGATTGCCGGGTCAGGCTTTTGCCTGGAATCGCCAGTGCCGGTGCTTTCTCCTACGCTGTATGCCGAATTGAACCTGCAAACCGCGACGACCCTGCTGATCCCCACTGAGCATGAAGAGCGTGCGTTGTATGTATTGAGCGGCGAAGCACTGTTAGACGACGAGCCGGTGGAACCCCGTTCGCTGGTGATTCTGCCGGCCGGAGAAGAAATGACCTTGTTCGCCGGCGGTGACTGCCACGCCGTGCTGTTCGGCGGCGCACCGCTGGATGGGCCGCGGCGGATGAACTGGAACTTCGTCTCCAGCGACCCGGCCCGGATCGATGAAGCCCGCCGACGCTGGGCGGCCGGGGACTGGCCGAGCGTGCCGGGGGAAAGCGAGCGGATTGAGTTGCCCTGAATTCAGCACTGCCTGATAGATTGCCATCGCGAGCAAGCTCGCTCCCACAGTGGATCGGTGTGGTTAGCAAATATTGCGAACTACTCGGTCAATGTGGGAGCGAGCTTGCTCGCGATAGCGTCGTATCAGACAACAGATAAACCGGATCCAGTCCCCGGTTTCAATCCTTGAACACCTCACCCAACAAATTATGCATCGACCGGAACGCCCGTTTGGCGACCGTGGCGTTGTACATCATCTTGCCCGGCACATTGGCTTGCGGGTCGGTGAACGAATGCACCGCACCGCCGTAACTCAGCAGTTGCCAGTCCACCCCGGCGGCATTCATTTCTTCTTCGAAGGCCGGCAGTTGCTCCTTGGGCACCAGCGGGTCCGAGGCACCGTGCATCACCAATACCGAACCCTTGATGTTCTTCGCATCCGCCGGGTTGGGCGTGTCCAGTGTGCCGTGGAACGAGATGGCGGCTTTCAATGGCGCGCCGGTGCGGGCCAGCTCCAAGGCACAGCAGCCGCCGAAGCAGAAACCGAAAGTGGCCAGGTTCGACGCATCGACCTGCGCTTCGCCCTGGCTTTGCAACTGTTCCAGCGCCACCTGCATGCGCTTGCGCAACAGCGCCCGGTCATTTTTCAACGGCATCATTGCCGCGCCCGCCTCATCGGCATTGCTCGGGCGCACGTCCTGGCCATACAGGTCGGCGATCAGCACGACATAGCCGTTGGCCGCCACTGACTTGGCAATCTCTTCCGCCCCCGCCCCTACACCCATCCAGTTGGGCGCCATCAGCAAACCCGGGCGCGAGCCCTGTTGGCTGACGTCGAAGGCCAGGCGGCCTTCATAGTTTTGACCATCGATCTGATAGACCACCGAACGAACCGTAACCTGACTCATGACGGACTCCTCATCAAAGGGAACACCTGGAATGAAAAAACCCGCCGAAGCGGGTTTTTTCCTGCACTAGATCAAGCTGACAGTTCAACCAGCAGCTTGTTCAGGCGACGCACATACGCCGCCGGGTCCTTCAGGCTGTCGCCGGCCGCTAGGGCCGCCTGGTCGAACAGGATGTGCGACAGGTCGCCGAAGCGCTCTTCGCTCTGCTCGTTGTCGAGTTTTTCCACCAACGGGTGCGCCGGGTTGAATTCGAAGATCGGCTTGGAATCCGGGACCTTCTGGCCGCTGGCTTCGAGGATCTGACGCATCTGCAAACCCAGATCCTGCTCGCCGATGGCCAGGATCGCCGGCGAATCGGTCAGGCGGTGAGACACGCGCACTTCGCTGACGGCGTCGCCCAGCGCGGTCTTGATCCGCTCCACCAGGCCTTCCTTGCTCTTGGCGATTTCCTCGGCGGCTTTCTTGTCTTCTTCCGAATCCAGGTTGCCGAGGTCCAGGTCGCCACGAGCCACATCGACGAAGCTCTTGCCGTCGAACTCATTGAGGTAGCTCATCAGCCACTCGTCGATGCGGTCGGTCAGCAACAGCACTTCGATGCCTTTCTTGCGGAAGACTTCCAGGTGCGGACTGTTCTTGACCTGTGCATAAGTTTCGCCGGTCAGGTAGTAGATCTTGTCCTGACCTTCCTTGGCGCGGGCCAGGTAATCGGCCAGGCCGACGATCTGCTCGCCGTCATCGCCCTGGGTCGAGGCAAAGCGCAGCAGCCCGGCGATTTTTTCCTTGTTGGCGAAATCTTCGGCCGGGCCTTCCTTCATCACCTGGCCGAAGTTCTTCCAGAAGCTCTTGTACTGCTCAGGCTCGTTCTTGGCGAGTTTTTCCAGCATGTCCAACACGCGCTTGGTCAGCGCCGACTTCATGGAGTCGATGATCGGATCTTTCTGCAGGATTTCCCGGGAAACGTTCAGCGAGAGGTCATTGGAATCCACTACGCCCTTGATGAAACGCAGGTACAGCGGCAGGAACGACTCGGCCTGGTCCATGACGAACACACGCTGCACATACAACTTCAGGCCGCGTGGCGCTTCGCGCTGGTACAGATCGAATGGCGCACGGGCCGGCACGTACAGCAGCGAGTTGTATTCCAGCTTGCCTTCGACCTTGTTATGGCTCCAGCTCAGCGGGTTCTCGTAATCGTGGGCGATGTGCTTGTAGAACTCCTGGTATTCCTCGTCCTTGACCTCGGTACGCGGACGGGTCCACAAGGCGCTGGCGCGGTTGACGGTTTCCCATTCCACTTCAGGCTTTTCTTCGCCTTCGGCGGCGGTGACTTCCTTCGGCAGCTCGATAGGCAGCGCGATGTGGTCGGAGTATTTCTTGATGATGTTGCGCAGGCGCCAGCCATCGGCGAACTCGTCTTCGCCGGATTTGAGGTGCAGCACGATGCGGGTACCGCGGTCCGCCTTGTCGACGGTGGCCACTTCAAACTCGCCTTCGCCCTTGGACGACCAGTGCACGCCTTCGCTCGCAGCGAGGCCGGCACGGCGGCTGAACACTTCGACCCGTTCGGCGACGATGAACGCGGAGTAGAAACCCACACCGAACTGGCCGATCAGGTGCGAATCCTTCTTCTGGTCACCGGACAGGTTCTTCATGAAATCGGCGGTGCCGGACTTGGCGATGGTGCCCAGGTGCGTGATCACCTCTTCGCGGCTCATACCGATACCGTTGTCTTCGAGGGTGACGGTTTTCGCGTCCTTGTCGAAGCTCACACGGATTTTCAGCTCAGCGCCACCTTCCAGCAGTTCAGGCTTGGAAAGGGCTTCGAAACGTAATTTGTCGACAGCGTCAGAGGCGTTCGAGATCAGCTCGCGAAGGAAGATTTCCTTATTCGAATACAGCGAGTGAATCATCAGGTGCAGCAGTTGCTTCACCTCGGTCTGGAAGCCCAGGGTTTCCTTTTGAGTTTCCACGCTCATGGTCATCAAACTCCAAGTGGATGGTGGTGTCCGCCTCGCTGAGATTGGCGGCGGGATGACCTCAAGGTGGGGGCTACGGGGATGATTTCAAGGGCGAGGTGCTTTCGAAGGCTCCTGGATCTTGAAATGCGCCCGGGCGGTGGCGATGGGTTCGGCCTCGGTGTCCTGCCAGGCGGTGATCGCAACGTTGGCGACTCGTCGCCCCTGGCGCCAGACCTGGCATCTGGCATAGGTGTCGCGAAACTGCCCGGCGCGCAGGTAATCCAGGGAGAAGTCGATGATCTTCGGCACATTCGGCACGCCGGTGGCGATCAGCAGATGAACGGCTGCCGCCAACTCCATGAACCCGGCAATCACGCCGCCATGAATCGCCGGCAGTAAAGGGTTACCAATGTTGTCCTTGTTCGCCGGCAGGCGGAAAAGCAGCGCCTGGTCCTGGCGTATGCATTCGACGCCGATGAGTTGCGCATAGGGGATCGAAGCCAACAGCAGCGCGTAGTCGCCCCGCTCGCACGCCTGGCGCAGTTGTTCGTGAGGGATGTCGATCATGGCGTTTCCCCGGTGAGCGTCGGGCCACCTGTTCGTACGCCCCTGGCGTGCTGGCCAAGGCGCATGAAGGTGCCTACCACATGGGCGATGGGTTGTTCAGGGTCGTCCTGGTAGGCGAAGCCGCGGGTGAAAATCACGTCTGGAGTGACCCGGTAGCATTGGGCGAAACCATAGACGTCCTTGTGGGGCTCGGCGGCGTGCATGTAGTCGATGCGCAAATCCAGGGTCGGGCAGACCTCGAACTGCGGCAGCACGCACAGGGTCGACATGCCGCACGCGGTGTCCATCAGCGAGGTCAGCGCGCCGCCGTGGATGATACCGGTCAGCGGATTTCCGACGATTCGCGGGCTGAACGGCAGGACCACCGTCAGCCCCTCACGACTGGCACTGTGCAGCTTCAAGCCCAACACCTGGCAATGGCGCAGCGCGGATAAAAAGCGTGTGGCACGCTCAAAAACGGGATTTTCGGGCATTTTCATCGATGCTCTAGCGAGTGGCTTGGCCCGACAACGGCCTATCCGGATAAAAGTTCAATCGCAACACCAGGTTATATATCTGTAGCAAAAGAGGAACTTAACCTGAGGGGTGCTGCTCAAAAGGCCAGTAGTTATTTCCATAAGGAGAAACACCCCATGCGTAAGACTTTAGCTATTGCCTTGATGTTGACCGCCTCCCTCGGTCTCGCTGCCTGCGATAAGAAATCCGAGGACAAAGCTCAAGACGCCAACCAACACTCCCAGGAAGCCCAACAGAAAATGGGCGAAGCACAGGATAAAGTGAACGAAGCAGCGAAAGAAAACGCCGAAGCTGCCAAAGATCAGAACGAAGCGAACAAAGCCGCCGCGCAGGAACAAGCACCTGCCACCGCACCGGCTACTGCGCCTAAAACCAACTGATCCGGTTTTAGTGATAAAAGAAAACCCGCCTTGGTGCGGGTTTTCTTTTATCTGTGATTTGACAAGCCCAGGGTGCGCTCAGGCCGCTTCCTTGCCGGCCTCAGGCGCAGGCGCTTCCGTCGTCGGGGTGTACACCATCACGTCCAGCACATCGGAATGAAACTCGCGCTGATACAACACGAATACCACGCCGGCACTCATCAACATGAACAACCACGGGCTGACGAACCATGCCAGCATGGTCATGCCGAAATAATAAGAGCGCAGCCCGAAGTTGAACTGGTTGGCCGCCATGGAAATAACCCGCGCCGCCCTTAGAGCAAATGCCTTGCGTTCCTGCTCAGAAACGTGGCGCTCGCCGATCATCGGTGCCGAGCCAACCAACACTGCGGCGAAGTTGTATTGGCGCATGCACCAACTGAAGGTAAAGAATGCATAGACGAATACCAGCGCCAGGCACAGCAACTTTATCTCCGCCATGCCCTGGGAAGCCTGCTGTACCAGCGGCAGGTCGGCCAGCAACGACACTGCCCTGTCAGACGCCCCCAGCACCGTCAGGATCCCCGCCAGGATGATCAGCGTGCTGGAGGCGAAGAACGAGGCGTTGCGCTCCAGGTTGCCGATCACGCTGGCATCGGCAATACGGTTCTCGCGCAGCAACATGCGGCGCATCCAGTCTTCGCGGTACAGGTGCATCACGCTGGCCAGGCACGCGGTGTCGCGGGCTTTCCAGGAGGCGTAGCGGGTGTAGCCGGCCCAGCAGATGATGAACCAGGCGGCGGCCAGCAGATGGGTCAGGTTGGCTTGGATGAATGACATGCAATTCCTTTGTATGAAATGGACATGGAGCCACTTGCAATGAACCCTGTGGGAGCGAGCTTGCTCGCGAATGCGGGGGGGCAGCTACAAATAAGCCGCTTGACACTCCGCTATCGCGAGCAGGCTCGCTCCCAAAGGGCTTGTGTAAATCTTGAAGGCACTGCTTCGACGTTAGCTCACCAGAAAAGACACTGCCGCCCAAAAAAAATGCCCCGTATCGAGTGATACGGGGCATTTCATCGTTTACCGATAAGCTTAGGCCAGTGCTTCGCTGCGCTTGCCCAGCAGGCGGTCACAGACCACGGCCACCGCCAGGGTCATCACCGAAGGCACCAGCCACGCCAGGCCCTGCTCGCTCAGCGGCAGATGGGCCAGCTGTGCCGGCATCCAGTCTGCCAGGCCGGCGCCCTTGAGCGCGTCGACCAGGCCAAACAGCAACGACACCAGCATCACCGGGCCGACGATGCGCCCCTGCTCGTGCCAGAAGTCCTTACAGAAGCTGAGGGCCACCAGGGCGATGCACGGGGGGTAGATCGCGGTGAGAACCGGGATCGAGAAGGCGATCAGCTTGGTCAGGCCCAGGTTGGACACCAGCAGCGAAAACGCTGCCAGGATCACCACCAGGGTCTTGTAGGACAGCGGTAGGACACGGCTGAAGTATTCGGCGCAGGCGCAGGTCAGGCCGACCGCGGTCACCAGGCATGCCAGGGAGATCAGCACGGCAAGGAAGCCGCTGCCCAGGCTGCCGAAGGTGTGCTGCACATAGGCGTGCAATACCGCGGCGCCGTTGGTCGCACCGGCGGCCACTTCATGGCTGCCCGAGCCCAGGCGGAACAGGCTGACGTAGACCAGCGCAAGCCCTACCCCGGCGATCAGCCCGGCAATGATGGCGTAGCGGGTGATCAGCGCTGGCGACTCGACACCACGGGAACGGATCGCGTTCACAATGACGATGCCGAACACCAGTGCACCCAGGGTATCCATGGTCAGGTAACCATTGATGAAGCCTTGGGAAAACGGCGCCGCAACATATTCCGGGGTCGCCACGCCGATATCACCGGCAGGCAAGGCAAATGCAGCGATGCCCAGTACCGCCAGGGCGATGATCTTCAACGGCGCGAGAAAACGCCCGACAGTGTCCAGCAGGCGGCCCGGGTAGAGCGAGATAAAGAACACCACCAGGAAATACACAGCGCTATAGAGAAACAGTGCCAGCGGGCTTTCGCCGGTCAGCGGCGCCAGGCCGACTTCGAACGAGACGGTGGCGGTACGCGGCGTGGCGAACAGCGGTCCCACCGCCAGGTAGCACACGGCTGCCAGCAGGCCGCCGGCGATTTTGCCGATCGGGCTGCTCAAGGCGTCCATGGCGCCACCGACCTTGGCCAGAGCCACGACGGTGATGACCGGAAGCCCGACGGCGGTGATCAGGAAGCCCAGCGCCGCCATCCAGACATGGGGACCGGACTGCAAGCCGACGATGGGTGGGAATATGATGTTGCCAGCCCCGACAAACAGGGCAAATGTCATGAAACCAAGTGCCAGGATGTCCTGGCCTTTCAACACTTTCATTAAGGAAACCACACTACTGAATCGGAATTTAGAGAGGGATTTCCCCGAGGGTAAAGGGAAATGCTGTCGGTCCGTATCAGACCAACCCGTTTAGCGCGCCGCTTCCTTGTGGGCCGCGAGCGCAAAAATGGCGGCTAGCCTAACGAATTCGGGCGAAAAACGCACTGTTTAGGGGCGAACTATCCGATGCGCGACAGTTTGGTGTCGCGTTTACGTATCTATTTATCCACGACCCTTGCTTACTCCCGTGGCGAGGGAGCTTGCTCCCGCTGGGCTGCGAAGCGGCCCAAACGATAACCGTGAGGTTCAGCCAGACGGAACGCGCTGCCTGGTTTTGCGACCGCTTCGCAGTCGAGCGGGAGCAAGCTCGCTCGCCACTAGAGCCCGCTGCCACAGCACATAAATTCTCAAGGGCCAGAAACGACAAAGGCCACCCGAAGGTGGCCTTTGTTGCTGGAACGAAAAAGGTCAGCCGAAGCTTACTTCTTCATTTCCCAGCCAGTCAGCTCGGCCAGGGCCTTGCCGATGTCTGCCAGCGAACGCACGGTTTTCACGCCTGCGTCTTGCAGCGCAGCGAATTTCTCGTCTGCAGTGCCTTTGCCGCCGGAGATGATTGCGCCAGCATGGCCCATGCGCTTGCCCGGAGGAGCAGTCACACCCGCGATGTAGGAAACAACCGGCTTGGTCACGTTGGCCTTGATGAAGGCTGCGGCTTCTTCTTCAGCGGAACCGCCGATCTCACCGATCATGACGATCGCTTCGGTCTTCGGGTCTTCCTGGAACAGCTTCAGGATGTCGATGAAGTTGGAGCCCGGGATCGGGTCACCGCCGATGCCGACGCAAGTCGACTGACCGAAACCGGCGTCAGTGGTCTGCTTCACGGCTTCGTAAGTCAGGGTGCCGGAACGCGAAACGATACCGACCTTGCCTGGCAAGTGGATGTGACCTGGCATGATGCCGATCTTGCACTCGCCCGGAGTGATCACGCCTGGGCAGTTAGGGCCGATCAGGGTGATACCCAGCTCGTCGCACTTGACCTTGGCTTCCAGCATGTCGATGGTCGGGATGCCTTCGGTGATGCATACGATCAGCTTGATACCGCCGAACGCCGCTTCAAGGATGGAATCCTTGCAGAACGGAGCTGGAACGTAGATCACGCTGGCGGTCGCGCCAGTGGCTGCAACAGCGTCCTTGACGGTGTTGAAGACCGGCAGGCCCAGGTGCTCGGTGCCGCCTTTGCCCGGCGTTACGCCGCCGACCATCTGGGTGCCGTATTCGATGGCTTGCTGGGTGTGGAAGCTACCCTGCGAACCGGTGATACCTTGGCAGATAACCTTGGTGTCTTTATTGATCAGGACGCTCATTATTTGCCCTCCGCAGCTTTAACGACTTGTTGAGCAGCGTCGGTCAGGCTGGTAGCAGCGATGATGTTCAAACCGCTTTCTGCCAGTACTTTAGCGCCCAGCTCAGCGTTGTTGCCTTCGAGGCGAACAACAACCGGGATTTTCACGCCAACTTCTTTCACCGCGCCGATGATGCCTTCGGCAATCATGTCGCAACGAACGATGCCGCCGAAGATGTTGACCAGTACTGCAGCGACGTTGGTGTCGGACAGGATGATCTTGAACGCTTCGGTTACGCGTTCCTTGGTAGCACCGCCGCCCACGTCGAGGAAGTTGGCTGGCTTGCCGCCATGCAGGTTGACGATGTCCATGGTACCCATGGCCAGGCCGGCACCGTTGACCATGCAGCCGATGTTACCTTCCAGGGCCACGTAGTTCAGTTCGAACTTGGCAGCGTGCGCTTCGCGCGGATCGTCCTGGGACGGATCGTGGAAAGTCTTCAGCTTAGGCTGACGGTACATGGCGTTGGCGTCGATGTTGATCTTGGCATCGAGGCAGTGCAGGTCGCCGTCGGCCTTGATCACCAGCGGGTTCACTTCCAGCAGGGCCAGGTCGTGGTCCTGGAACAGCTTGGCCAGACCGACGAAGATCTTGGCGAACTGAGTGACCTGCTTGCCTTCCAGGCCCAGCTGGAATGCCAGCTCGCGACCCTGGAATGGCTGTGCGCCAACCAGCGGATCGATAGTGGCCTTGAGGATTTTCTCAGGGGTATCGTGAGCGATTTTCTCGATGTCCACGCCACCTTCGGTGGAAGCCATGAACACGATACGGCGGCTCGAACGGTCGACGACAGCGCCCAGGTACAGCTCTTTAGCGATATCAGTGCACGATTCAACCAGGATTTTGGTGACCGGCTGACCGTTGGCGTCAGTCTGGTAGGTCACCAGACGCTTGCCCAGCCACTGCTGTGCGAAGGCTTTGGCGTCTTCTTTGCTGCGAACCAGCTTGACGCCGCCCGCTTTACCGCGACCACCGGCGTGAACCTGGGCTTTGACAACCCATTCGCTGCCGCCGATTTTGTCGCAAGCTTCTGCTGCCGCTTCCGGGGTGTCTACCGCGTAGCCTGTGGATACTGGCAGGCCGTACTCAGCGAACAGCTGCTTACCCTGATACTCGTGAAGATTCATGCTTATTACCGTCTTCGTTAGGTACTGCGCATTCGGTGCTGCACCATTTTTAGTGCCGCACCACCTGTGACTGCTGCTTGCGTAGCCTTCCGGTGAACCGGCAGAGCTACGCAAGACTGCGTCCAGCGGACATTCCGCGGTGAGTCTTGCTCGCAAGGCTCACGACGGGCCGTACCGCCGTGGTTTCTTATTATTTCTTAACGCTTCTTGCGGTTGGCCACGTGGATGGCGCCGCCATTCACGGCCAGGGCCGCTTCGTGCAAGGCTTCGGACAGGGTCGGATGGGAGAAGACCATCATGCCCAGGTCTTCGGCGCTGGTGCCGAACTCCATCGCGATCGCGCCTTGCTGTACCAGCTCGGCCGCGCTTGGGCCAATGACGTGAACGCCCAATACACGATCCGTCTTGGCATCGGCGATGACTTTTACGAAACCGCCGGTATCGTTGGCTGCCATGGCACGGCCACTGGCGGCGAACGGGAAGGTGCCGACGTTAACTTCAACGCCTTCGCCTTTCAAGGCCTGTTCGGTTTTACCGACCCACGCGATTTCCGGGTGGGTGTAGATAACCGAAGGGATCAGGTCGTAGTTCATCTGGGCCTTGTGACCCTTGATGCGCTCGACGACCATGATGCCTTCTTCGGACGCCTTGTGCGCCAGCATCATGCCGCGAACCACGTCACCGATGGCGTAGACGCCCGGTACGTCGGTTGCACAATGATCATCGACCGCGATGAAACCACGCTCGTCCAGGTTCACGCCGCAATCGGCAGCCAACAGGTCGGTGGTCACCGGACGACGGCCGACCGCAACGATCAGCTTGTCGAAAGTGATGGTCTGTTCGCCGTTGGCGTCGGTGTAGTTGACCACGACTTCTTCGCCGTTGACCTTGGAACCGGTCACGCGAGCGCCCAGCTTGATGTCCAGGCCTTGCTTGGTCAGGGTCTTGAACGCTTCCTTGGACACCGCGGTGTCAGCAGCTACCAGGAAGGTTTCGAGGGCTTCGAGCACGGTCACTTGCGCCCCCAGGCGCGACCATACCGAACCCAGCTCCAGGCCGATCACGCCGGCGCCGATCACGCCCAGGCGCTTTGGCACGGACTGGAATTCCAGGGCGCCGGTGGAATCAACGATGACGTTCTGGTCGACTGGAGCCGGTGGAATATCGATCGGACGCGAGCCCGGTGCCAGGATGACGTTCTCGGCCTCGATCACTTCAACCGAACCGTCTGGCTTTGTCACTTCGACTTTCTTGCCCAGCAGCAGCTTGCCGTGGCCCTGGATCGAGGTCACGCCGTTGGCCTTGAACAGGGTGGCTACACCGCTGGTCAGGTTCTTGACGATGCCAGCCTTGCGGCCAACCATCGCTGCGACGTCCATCTTGACTTCACCGGTGGAGATGCCGTGGACGTTGAAACTTTCCTTGGCTTCCTTGTATTTCCAGGAGCTGTCCAACAGCGCCTTGGAAGGAATGCAACCGACGTTCAGGCAAGTACCGCCCAGGGCCTGTTTGCCCTCGCCATCGGTGTATTTCTCGATGCAGGCAGTGGAAAGGCCAAGTTGTGCAGCCTTGATGGCCGCTACGTAGCCGCCAGGGCCAGCACCAATCACTACCACGTCGAATTTCTGAGTCATAAAAAGATTCCTTTTAGCTGCAAGCTACAAGCCGCAAGCTGCAAGCTCAAACCTCACCCGCGGTGGGCTTGAGGCTCGGAGCTTGCAGCTTGCAGCTGCTTTTTAAATATCCAGGAGCAGGCGAGCCGGATCTTCAAGCAGGTTCTTGATGGTCACCAGGAACGTCACCGCTTCTTTACCGTCGATCAGGCGGTGATCGTAGGACAGTGCCAGGTACATCATCGGACGAATCACGACTTGACCGTTGATCGCCATCGGACGCTGGATGATGTTGTGCATCCCCAGGATCGCCGCTTGTGGCGGGTTGACGATCGGAGTCGACATCATCGAACCGAATGTACCACCGTTGGTGATGGTGAACGTACCGCCGGTCATCTCTTCGATGGACAGCTTGCCGTCACGGGCCTTCTTGCCGAAGGTGGCGATGCCGCCTTCGATTTCGGCCAGGCTCATCAGCTCGGCGTTGCGCAGTACCGGAACCACCAGGCCACGGTCGCTGGAGACCGCGACACCGATGTCGGCATAGCCGTGGTAGACGATGTCGGAACCGTCGATCGACGCGTTGACGGCCGGGAAGCGTTTCAGCGCCTCGGTGGCCGCCTTGACGAAGAACGACATGAAGCCCAGGCGCACGCCGTTGTGGGACTTCTCGAACAGGTCCTTGTACTTCGAACGCAGGGCCATGACTTCGGTCATGTCGACTTCGTTGAAAGTGGTCAGCATCGCCATGTTCGACTGGGCTTCGACCAGACGCTCGGCAACCTTGGCACGCAGGCGGGTCATCGGAACGCGTTTTTCAACGCGGTCACCGGCTGCGAACACCGGAGCGGCGGCGGCAGGTGCGGCAGGCTTGGCAGCTGCGGCGGCTGGAGCAGCTTTCTTGGCGGCGACGGCGGCAACCACGTCTTCCTTGGTCACACGACCACCCTTGCCGGTGCCGGCAACGGAAGCGATGTTGATGCCGTTTTCTTCAGCGATCTTGCGAGCAGCAGGCGCGGCGACCGGGTCGTCTTCGCCATCGGCAGCCGGAACGGCGGCCTGGGCAGCGGCAGGAGCAGCAGCGGCGGCCGGAGCAGCGGCGGCGGCACCGCCCTCTTCGATCGAACCCAGCACTTCGTCGGACAGGACGGTGTCGCCTTCGTTCTTGACGATAGCGCCCAGCACGCCGTCGGCGGTCGCCAGGACTTCCAGTACGACCTTGTCGGTCTCGATGTCGACGATCAGTTCGTCACGCTTGACGGCCTCGCCCGGTTTCTTGTGCCAGGTGGCAACGGTGCCATCGGCAACCGATTCCGGGAAGGTGGGGGCTTTGATCTCGATAGCCATTGTCTTTGGTTCCTTAAATTCGGTTTCAGGTGCGCGAAGGCGTTAAACGGTAAACGCGTCTTGCAGCAGTTGTTCCTGCTGCTCGGCGTGCATCGATGCGTAACCACAGGCAGGTGCAGCAGAAGCCTCACGGCCCGCGTACTCGAGTACGAGAGACTTGTTGAGGTGGCTGATGCTGCGACGCAGGTGGTGTTGGCTGCAGTACCACGCGCCCTGGTTCATCGGCTCTTCCTGACACCAGACAGCCGCCTTGGCATTGGTGTAAGGCGCCAGGACTTCTTTCAAGTCGTCCTCAGGGAACGGATACAGCTGCTCGATACGCACGATGGCGATATCTTCACGGCCTTCGGCACGGCGTTTTTCCAGCAGGTCGTAGTAGACCTTGCCGCTGCACAGGACAATGCGCTCGACCTTGCTCGGGTCCAGGGCATCGATTTCCGGGATAACGGTCTGGAACGAACCGTCGGCCAGATCCTCGAGCGTCGAAACAGCCAGCTTGTGACGCAGCAGCGACTTCGGCGTCAGCACGACCAGCGGCTTGCGCAGCGGACGAATCACCTGGCGGCGCAGCAAGTGGTAGATCTGTGCCGGAGTCGTGGGCATGCACACCTGGATGTTGTGCTCGGCGCACAGTTGCAGGTAGCGCTCAAGACGCGCCGAGGAGTGCTCGGGGCCCTGCCCTTCGTAACCGTGCGGCAGCAACATCGTCAGGCCGCAGAGACGCCCCCACTTGTGCTCGCCACTGGTGATGAACTGGTCGATCACCACCTGCGCACCGTTGGCGAAGTCACCGAACTGGGCTTCCCAGATCACCAGCGCGTTTGGCGTAGTGGTCGAGTAGCCGTATTCGAATGCCAGTACAGCTTCCTCCGACAGGAAGGAGTCGTAAAGATCGAACAGCGGCTGGCCCTTGTACAGGTTCTTCAGCGGGATGTAGGTGCTGGCGTCTTTCTGGTTGTGCAGGACGGCATGACGGTGCGAGAACGTACCGCGGCCGATGTCCTGGCCGGTCATGCGGATCGGGTGACCTTCGAACGCCAGGGTCGCGTACGCCATGGTTTCGGCGTAGCCCCAGTTGATCGGCAGGCCGCCGGCTTGCATCTTCTGCCGGTCTTCGTAGATCTTCGCAACCTGGCGCTGGACCACGAAGCCTTCCGGGATTTCCAGCAGCTTGGCGGACAGTTCCTGCAAGGTCTTGAGGTCGAAACGCGTGTCGTGACGTGCGGTCCAGGCGTGGCCCAGGTACGGACGCCAGTCCACGAACAACTCTTTGTTCGGTTCCTTGACCAGGCTTTTTACCACATGCAGGCCGTTGTCCAGGGCGTTGCGATATTCATCGACTTTTTCCTGGACGCGCTCGGCTTCCAGTACACCGTCCTGGATCAGGCGATCGGCATACAGCTCGCGGGTGGTACGCTGCTTGGTGATCTGCTGATACATCAGAGGCTGGGTACCGCTTGGCTCGTCGGCCTCGTTGTGGCCACGACGACGGTAGCAGACCAAGTCGATCACCACGTCACGCTTGAACTGCATGCGGTAGTCGATGGCCAGCTGGGTCACGAACAGCACGGCTTCCGGATCATCACCATTCACGTGAAGGATCGGCGCCTGGATCATTTTCGCAACGTCAGTGGCGTACTCGGTGGAACGCGAGTCCAGCGGGTTGCTGATGGTGAAACCGACCTGGTTGTTGATCACGATGTGCACGGTGCCGCCGGTCTTGAAACCGCGGGTCTGCGACATCTGGAAGGTTTCCATGACCACGCCTTGACCGGCGAATGCCGCGTCACCGTGGATGGAGATCGGCAGCACCTTCTCGCCGGTCGGATCGTTGCGACGATCCTGACGGGCGCGGACCGAACCCTCGACCACCGGGGAAACGATTTCCAGGTGGGACGGGTTGAACGCCATGGCCAGGTGGACTTCGCCACCTGTGGTCATCACGTTGGACGAGAAGCCCTGGTGGTATTTAACGTCACCGGAACCGAGCTCGACCTTCTTCTTGCCTTCGAACTCGTCGAACAGCTCGCGCGGGTTCTTGCCGAAGGTGTTGACCAGCACGTTCAGGCGGCCACGGTGAGCCATGCCGATGACGACTTCCTTGGTGCCGTAGGAACCGGAACGCTGGATCAGCTCGTCGAGCATCGGGATCAGGCTTTCGCCACCTTCCAGGCCAAAACGCTTGGTACCCGGGTATTTGGTACCCAGGTATTTCTCCAGGCCTTCACCGGCGGTCACGCGCTCGAGCAAGTGGCTCTTGATGTCCGCGGAGTACGTCGGACGGCCACGAACGCTTTCCAGACGCTGCTGGAACCACTGGCGTTGCTCGGAATCGGTGATGTGCGTGAACTCAGAGCCGATGGTGCGGCAATATGTCTGCTGCAACGCTTCGTGAATTTCGCGTAGGCTCGCTTCCTCTTTGCCGATGAACAGGTCGCCGGCACGGAAGGTCGTATCAAGATCGGCATTGGTCAAGCCGTAATGAGTGATCGACAGGTCTGCAGGTGCAGGACGCTGCCACAGCCCCAGCGGATCCAGCTGGGCTGCCTGGTGGCCACGCATCCGGTAGGCCTGGATCAGTCGCAGCACTTCGACTTGCTTCTTCTCGTGCTCACTGCTCACGCTGCCGGCAGACACCGGTTGAGCGCGGCGCTGGTTCTTTGCCAGCAGCACGAAATGATCGCGAATCGTCGAGTGCGAAACGTCGGTGGCAGAATTACCGTCAGCCGGCAACTTCTGAAAATAGGTGCGCCACTCTTCTGGCACAGCGTTAGGGTCGTGCAGGTAGAGCTCGTAGAGCTCTTCCACATAGGCAGCGTTACCACCGGAGAGGTGGGCACTGTTCCACATGCGCTGCATCACGCTTTCTTGCATGCTTGGTCACCCTCGATTAGGGGAACACCACCGGCGAAAACACCGAGCAAACTTGCAGAAGTCCGAATGCAGCGACTAAAACAAGCCACTTAGGATCACGCTGATAGTCCGGGTACCAGCCCGGATGCCCCTGCTTGTCTCATTTCTTCAAAATAAGAACCGCCGCTTTGTGAGCGGCTGTTCTGGTTATGCTACGACGCGGGTTGAAGCCCGCGCCCTAGCCTCTACGGGTACAGCGGTTCTACGGGTACAGCAGCTGAATCACACGCCGTTTTGCAGCAGCATGTTACGCACGTGACCGATGGCCTTAGTCGGGTTCAGGCCTTTCGGACATACGTTGACGCAGTTCATGATCCCGCGGCAGCGGAAGACGCTGAACGGGTCATCCAGTGCAGCCAGACGCTCGGACGTCTTGGTGTCACGGCTGTCTGCCAGGAAGCGATACGCTTGCAGCAGGGCGGCCGGGCCCAGGAATTTGTCCGGGTTCCACCAGAAGGATGGGCACGAGGTCGAGCAGCAGGCGCACAGGATGCACTCGTACAGACCGTCGAGCTTCTCACGCTCTTCCGGGGACTGCAGACGCTCGATGGCCGGGGCCGGCGTGTCGTTCTGCAGGAATGGCTTCACCTTCTCGTATTGCTTGTAGAAGATGCTCATATCGACAACCAGGTCACGGATAACCGGCAAACCTGGCAGCGGACGAACGATCAGCTTGTTGCCCTTGACCACCGCCGACAACGGCGTGATGCAGGCCAGGCCGTTCTTGCCGTTGATGTTCATGCCGTCGGAGCCGCAAACGCCCTCACGGCAGGAACGACGGTAGGAGAAACCTTCGTCCTGTTCTTTGATCAGGGCCAGCACGTCCAGCACCATCAGGTCTTTACCACCGGTATCGACCTGGAAGTCCTGCATGAACGGCGCGGCGTCCTGATCAGGGTTGTAGCGATAAACACTGACTTGCAACATAGCGGTCACCCTTAATAAGTCCGGACTTTTGGTTCGAAAGTCGGAACAGTCTTCGGCGAGAAGTTCACGGCACGCTTGGCGACGCGTTTTTCACCCGGGAAGTACAAGGTGTGGCACAGCCAGTTTTCGTCGTCACGGTCTTCGAAGTCTTCGCGGGCGTGGGCGCCGCGGGACTCTTTACGCTCTTCTGCCGCGATCGCAGTGGCTTCGGCCACTTCCAGCAGGTTCTGCAATTCCAGCGCTTCGATACGCGCAGTGTTGAACGCCTGCGATTTATCGTTGATCTTCACGTTGGCAATTCGTTCACGCAATTGCGCCAGCTGGGCGATACCCTTCTGCATGTATTCGCCGGTACGGAACACACCGAAGTAGTTCTGCATGCAGCTTTGCAGCTCGCGACGCAGGGTGGCGACGTCTTCGCCCTCGGTACGCTCGTTGAGGCCGGCCAGACGCTTGAGGGCCACATCGATGTCGGTGTCGCTGGCGTCGCGGTATTCGATGCCGTCGGTCAGCGCCTTCTCCAGGTGCAGGCCGGCAGCACGGCCAAACACCACCAGGTCGAGCAACGAGTTGCCGCCCAGACGGTTGGCACCGTGGACCGATACGCACGCCACTTCACCCACTGCGAACAGGCCAGGAATGATCTGGTCCACGCCTGCGGCGTCCTGGGTGATCGCCTGGCCATGAATGTTGGTGGCAACGCCGCCCATCATGTAGTGGCAGGTTGGAACGACCGGAACCGGGGCCACGACAGGGTCGACGTGGGCGAAGGTCTTCGACAGTTCGCAAATACCCGGCAGGCGGCTGTGCAGCACTTCCTCGCCGAGGTGGTCGAGCTTGAGCATCACGTGGTCGCCATTCGGACCGCAACCGTTGCCGGCGATGATTTCCTTGACCATCGAACGAGCCACGACGTCACGACCGGCAAGGTCCTTGGCGTTCGGAGCATAACGCTCCATGAAACGCTCGCCGTGCTTGTTGATCAGGTAACCGCCTTCACCGCGGCAACCTTCGGTGACCAGCACACCGGCGCCGGCGATGCCGGTCGGGTGGAACTGCCACATTTCGATGTCCTGCACCGGCACGCCGGCACGCAGAGCCATGCCGACGCCGTCACCGGTGTTGATCAGGGCGTTGGTGGTGGAGGCGTAGATACGGCCTGCACCGCCGGTCGCCAGCACGGTGGCCTTGGAACGGATGTAGGTGGTTTCGCCGGTTTCGATGCAGATTGCGATCACACCGACGAACGCGCCGTCCTGGTTCTTCACCAGGTCAACGGCATAGTACTCGTTCAGGAACGTGGTACCGGCCTTCAGGTTGCCCTGATAGAGGGTGTGCAGCAGCGCGTGACCGGTACGGTCGGACGCCGCGCAAGTACGGGCAGCCTGGCCGCCTTTGCCGTAGTCCTTGGACTGGCCACCGAACGGACGCTGGTAGATACGACCGGTTTCGGTACGCGAGAACGGCAGGCCCATGTGGTCCAGCTCGAACACCGCGGCCGGGCCTTCCTGACACATGTATTCGATAGCGTCCTGGTCACCGATGTAGTCGGAACCCTTGACGGTATCGTACATGTGCCAGCGCCAGTCATCGTTCGGGTCGGCGGATGCGATGGCGCAGGTGATGCCGCCCTGGGCGGATACAGTGTGCGAACGGGTCGGGAAAACCTTGGTGATCACGGCAGTCTTGTGACCGCCCTGCGCCAGTTGCAGCGCTGCGCGCATGCCGGCACCGCCGCCACCAATAATGATGGCGTCGAAAGAAATCGTAGGAATGTTAGCCATGAATCAGATACCCCAAAGAATCTGCACGCCCCAGACGAAGTACGCGAACATCGCGACGCCGCATACGGCCTGGAACAGGAAACGTACGGCAGTCGCCGACTTGCCGAACGCCATCTGCGTCAGGTAGTCGGTGGCGATGGTCCACATGCCGACCCAGGCGTGAGCGCCCAGTGCGACAAGTGCCAGCAGACTGAAGATACGCATCCAGTTGTTTGCGAACAGTTCATGCCATTGGGCATAGCCCAGGCCAGGGTTTGCTACGACATATCCGATCAGGAAAATGAAGTAAGCCGCGAGAACGACCGCAGACACACGCTGCGCCATCCAGTCATAGAGGCCCGAACGCGAGAGGTTCGTGACGTTGGTTACCATATCCAGACTCCTGCCAGAACGATCAGCACCGCAGACACGGCGATAATGATTTTCGAGCCCAGCTTGCCGCCTTCCAGCGTCTCACCGATGCCCATGTCCATGATCAAGTGGCGCACACCGGCAACCAGGTGATATAGCAAGGCGGACAGGATGCCCCAAATCACTAGCTTGGCTAGCGGACTGGTCAGACACGCTTTCACCTGACCGAAGCCTTCTTCCGAGTCGAGCGACTTGTCCAATGCATAAAGCATGATGGCCAGGCTGACGAAAAGAATGACACCGGAGATTCGGTGAAGGATGGACGTGTAAGCAGTGACTGGGAGTTTGATGGTCCTTAGGTCTAGGTTTACAGGTCGTTGGCTTTTCACGGCTTTTTTCACACTGAAGAGCCCCTAAGAATCAGGGCAAAGTTGTTGCGGCGCGCACTGGTCAGGTACTCACCACCCAGGGAGTGACGACCCCCAGCAAAGCTGGCCCAAAAGCCCCTGGCGGTCGGTGGCCGAGTATAGACAGTTAGGCTACTAATGACAACGCGTTCACCTTCCACTGATGGCGCATTGCACAAGCGTGGCAAAAGGCGTAAACGGCAGGCAATTTCGAGGAAAAAGTCCGCTTAAAGCCTTCTGGAGCAAGACTTTAGGCAAATTGACTTTCGGATTTATCTCACTATAGTGGTGCGGGCCCTGCGTGGGGGGTCTGTCTGATGATTCCAAGCATTAATAGGAGGCCACATGGCTGACAAAAAAGCGCAGTTGATCATCGAGGGCGCAGCCCCCGTCGAGCTGCCCATTTTAACCGGCACCGTTGGTCCCGATGTAATCGACGTACGGGGCCTGACGGCCACGGGCCGTTTCACCTTTGACCCGGGTTTCATGTCGACCGCCTCGTGCGAGTCGAAAATCACCTATATCGACGGCGACAACGGCATCCTGTTGCACCGCGGCTACCCGATCGAGCAACTGGCTGAAAAATCGGACTACCTGGAAACCTGCTACCTGCTGCTCAACGGCGAGCTGCCAACCGCAGAGCAAAAGGCCCAGTTCGTCAGCACCGTCAAGAACCACACCATGGTTCACGAGCAGCTGAAGTCCTTCTTCAACGGCTTCCGCCGCGACGCGCACCCGATGGCGGTCATGTGCGGCGTAGTCGGCGCACTCTCGGCCTTCTACCACGACTCCCTGGACATCAATAACCCCCAGCATCGCGAAATCTCCGCGATCCGCCTGGTGGCGAAGATGCCGACCCTGGCAGCCATGGTCTACAAATACTCCATGGGCCAGCCCATGATGTATCCGCGCAACGACCTGACCTATGCAGAAAACTTCCTGCATATGATGTTCAACACCCCGTGCGAGATCAAACCGATCAGCCCGGTGCTCGCCAAGGCCATGGACCGGATCTTCATCCTCCATGCCGACCACGAGCAGAACGCCTCGACCTCCACCGTGCGCCTGGCCGGCTCCTCGGGTGCCAACCCGTTCGCCTGTATCGCCGCCGGTATCGCCGCACTCTGGGGCCCGGCCCACGGCGGTGCCAACGAAGCGGTACTGACCATGCTCGATGAAATCGGCGATGTCTCGAACATCGACAAGTTCATCGCCAAGGCCAAGGACAAGAATGATCCGTTCAAGCTGATGGGCTTCGGTCACCGGGTCTACAAGAACCGCGACCCGCGCGCCACCGTCATGAAGCAGACCTGCGACGAAGTGTTGAAAGAGCTGGGCATCAAGAACGATCCGCAACTCGAACTGGCCATGCGCCTGGAAGAGATCGCCCTGACCGACCCGTACTTCATCGAGCGCTCGCTGTACCCGAACGTCGACTTCTACTCGGGGATCATCCTCAAGGCGATCGGCATTCCAACCAGCATGTTCACCGTGATCTTCGCCCTGGCGCGGACCGTCGGCTGGATCTCCCACTGGAAAGAAATGCTCTCCAGCCCGTACAAGATCGGCCGCCCTCGCCAGTTGTACACTGGCTACGAGTCGCGTGACATCACCGAGCTGCAAGATCGCAAGTAAGACCCGGGTCTTGCATTAAGGTCTCAAGCTGCACCGGAACGGCCCCCGCTTCTTATATATAAGAGCGGGGGCCGTTTTGTTTGTAAGCGCTTTGATCTGTGGTGAGGGGGCTGCCACCATCGGAGCAGGCTCGCTCCCACACTGGAATGCGGTCGCCTATGGGAGCGAGCCTGCTCGCGGTGGCGGCAGACCTGATCACCTCCTTAGTCCAGGCACAAAAAAATACCCCTGCCTCTCGACAGGGGTATTTTTCCGATGCTGCATCGCTTCTAACTTGCAGCTTGAAGCTTGCAGCTCGCCACTGTTTTTTAGTGATTTACTGCCCCGCTCGCCCCCAAGCCCGTCTGCGAACGCACGAACTGTGGGAAGAACAGCGCCCGCTCGTTGTCGGCAGCCGTCGACTTGTCGGTGATGGAGAAGAACCAGATACCCACGAACGCAATGATCATCGAGAACAGCGCCGGGTACTCATACGGGTAGATCGGCTTCTCGTGACCCATGATCTGCACCCAGATGGTCGGGCCGAGGATCATCAGGCCCACGGCGCTGACCAGCCCCATCCAGCCACCGATCATGGCGCCACGGGTAGTGAGCTTCTTCCAGTACATCGAAAGCAGCAGCACCGGGAAGTTGCAGCTTGCCGCGATGGAGAACGCCAGGCCTACCATGAACGCGATGTTCTGCTTCTCGAACAGGATGCCCAGGCCGATCGCCAGCACCGCCAGGGCGATGGTGGTGATCTTCGAGACGCGAATCTCGTCCTTCTCGTTGGCCTTGCCTTTCTTGATCACGCTGGCATACAGGTCGTGAGACACCGCCGAAGCACCCGCCAGGGTCAGGCCGGCAACCACCGCCAGGATGGTCGCGAAGGCGACCGCCGAGATGAAGCCCAGGAAGATACTGCCACCCACCGCGTCGGCCAGGTGCACCGCCGCCATGTTGTTGCCGCCCAGCAAGGCACCTGCCGCGTCCTTGAAGGCCGGGTTGGTGCTGACCAGCAGGATCGCGCCGAAGCCGATGATGAAGGTCAGGATGTAGAAGTAACCGATGAACCCGGTGGCGTACAGCACGCTCTTGCGGGCTTCCTTGGCGTCACTCACGGTGAAGAAGCGCATCAGGATGTGTGGCAGGCCAGCGGTACCGAACATCAGCGCCAGCCCCAGGGAGAAGGCTGATACAGGATCTTTCACCAGACCGCCAGGGCTCATGATCGCCTCACCCTTAGGGTGAACCTTGACCGCTTCGGAAAACAGCATGTTGAAGTCGAAGTTGACGTGCTTCATGACCATCAGCGCCATGAACGATGCGCCCGACAGCAACAGCACTGCCTTGATGATCTGTACCCAGGTGGTCGCCAGCATGCCGCCGAACAGCACGTAGAGGCACATCAGGATACCGACCAGGATCACTGCGACATGGTAGTCCAGGCCGAACAACAGCTGGATCAGCTTGCCGGCGCCGACCATCTGCGCAATCAGGTAGAACGCCACCACCACCAGCGAGCCGCTGGCAGACAGGGTGCGGATCTGCTTTTGACCCAGGCGATAGGACGCCACGTCGGCAAAGGTGTATTTACCCAGGTTGCGCAGACGCTCGGCGATCAGGAACAGAATGATCGGCCAGCCCACCAGGAAGCCGATGGAGTAGATCAGGCCGTCATAGCCCGAGGCGAATACCAGCGCGGAAATCCCCAGGAAGGACGCCGCGGACATGTAGTCACCGGCAATCGCCAGGCCGTTCTGGAAACCGGTGATCCGGCCGCCTGCCGCGTAATAGTCGGAGGCCGACTTGCTACGCTTCGATGCCCAGTAAGTGATGCACAGGGTCGCGCCGACGAAGGCCACGAACATCACGATGGCGGAGACGTTGAGGGGTTGTTTCTGCACGGCACCGGTCAGGGCTTCAGCCGCCCAGGCACCCGGGGCAAACGCTGCGATGCTCAAGAGAGCCATTAGACGCCGGATCATTGCTGAGCCTCCTTGAGAATCGCATTGTTCAGGTCGTCGAACTCGCCGTTGGCGCGTCGCACGTAGATGGCGGTCAGAATGAACGCCGAGACAATCAGGCCGACACCGATGGGAATACCCCAGGTGATCGTCAACTCAGGCGAGATCTTAGCCCCGAGAACGTGCGGCCCATAGGCGATCAGAAGAATGAATCCGGAGTACAGCCCGAGCATGATCGCCGAGAGAATCCAGGCGAACCTTTCCCTTTTTCTCACCAGCTCCTTGAAGCGCGGGCTGTTTTGAATCGAGAGGTAAATGCTGTCGTTCATTGTTTTTATCCTCGCAGCACAGATTTAAGTTGGAACGACCCTACTCTATGCGGCTCAAGGTTAGGATCCAGACGACCTTAGTATTAGAACGACATGATGGTTCTGCCAGTTTCCTGCAAACTTTCTCCTTTTCCCTGTGGGAGCGAGCCTGCTCGCGATTGCGGTCGCACATTCAATATAGATGCAAGCAGATATACCGCTATCGCGAGCAAGCTCGCCTTCACAGGAAATTGGCAAAACCGAAAGGTTGCAGGCATAAAAAAACCGCATGACGCGAGCCATGCGGTTCTTCGCAGCAGCTAGACCAGGCGATTTACTTGCCGGTCCACTCCTTCACGCGGTCCGGGTGCTTGGCAACCCAGTCCTTGGCAGCGGCGTCCGGCTTGGCGCCTTCCTGGATCGCCAGCATGACTTCGCCGATCTCGTCTTTCGAAGCCCACTGGAATTTCTTCAGGAACTCGGCCACTTCCGGCGCCTTGGTCGCCAGTTCCTTGCTGCCGATGCTGTTCACAGTTTCAGCCGCGCCATAGACGCCTTTGGAATCCTCGAGGAAGCGCAGTTTCCACTTGGCGAACATCCAGTGCGGCACCCAACCGGTCACGGCGATGGATTCGTTCTTCTTCTCGGCGCGGGTCAGCTCGGCAATCATGCCGGCGCCGGAACTGGCCTTGAGCTGGTAACCGGTCAGGTCGTAGTCCTTGATGGCCTGCTCGGTCTTGAGCATCACGCCTGAACCGGCGTCGATGCCGACGATGCGCTTCTTGAAGGAGTCGTCGGTCTTCAGGTCTTCGATCGTCTTGGCCTTGACGTACTCCGGCACGATCAGGCCGATTTTTGCGTCCTTGAAGTTAGGACCGTAGTCGACCACCTGGTCCTTGTTCTTGGTCCAGTAGTCACCGTGGGTCACTGGCAGCCAGGCCGACAGCATCGCATCGAGCTTGCCGGTCGCCACGCCCTGCCACATGATCCCGGTCGCCACCGCTTGCAGCTTCACGTCGTAGCCGAGCTTCTGCTGGATGACTTCGGCCGCCACGTGAGTGGTCGCGACGCTGTCGGACCAGCCGTCAACGTAGCCGATGCTCAGGGTTTTGTTTTCGGCACTGGCCAGGGTGGAGCTGATCGCCAGTACCAGTGCGGCACCTGCGCCCAAGAGTCGTCGCATCTTCATCGTTACTTCCCCGAAAGTGCTGCGCCCGACGGATGCCGAGCAGCGTCAACGTATAGTTATGGTGCTCAGCGCCCCCATCACGCTCGCCTGCAAACCGGCCCGAACGCCAGTGGAGTACTGACCCGTCGATCATCAACCCGCGCCGATCCGGAACCTGCTCTGTCTGCGACGTCAAGGCATCGAGAAACGACATCAGAAAGCCAGCAACGACCCCCGGGCGTTTGCAGTGTAGTCGACGCGGACATTTTGCCCGCCCCAATCGAGTAGTCATCAGATGACTAGCGGCCACCACACGCGAACGTGTATCGTCCCGCTACTATTGCACCCCGTCCGTGCCTGTTTCGTGCCCGTCATGGCACTTGGCTCAGCTTCGGTGGTCATAGGCTGCGAACCTCAATCGGCACCTTCCTCTTAGGGATCTCGTCATGCTCCGTTCCTTCGCTGCCCTCTTCGGCGGCCTTATCCTGAGTGCGTCCGCGCTGGCGGTAGATATCGACGCCGCCAGCTATGGCTATCCCTTGACCAACCCGTTCGAGGCGACCATCGCCACCACCCCGCCGGACCTGCGTCCGGAGCTGCCGCTGATCGAGGACATCAATCAGGCCGACCACAGCCTGACGCTGCGCCCGGAGCGCGAGTTCATCCTGCCGGACAATTTCTGGCCGGTAAAAAGCCTCACCTACCGCCTGGCGACACAGGACAAACCCGCACCGCTGATCTTCCTGATCGCCGGCACCGGTGCGCGCTATGACAGCACCATCAACGAGTACCTCAAGCGCCTCTACTACAAGGCCGGCTACCACGTGGTGCAGCTGTCATCGCCCACCAGCTTCGATTTCATGAGCGCCGCTTCGCGCTTCGCCACGCCGGGCATTTCCAAGGAAGACGCCGAGGACATGTACCGGGTGATGCAGGCCGTGCGTGCGCAGAACCCCAAACTGCCGGTCACCGAGTACTACCTCACCGGCTACAGCCTCGGCGCCCTGGACGCGGCCTTCGTCGCGCACCTGGATGAAACCCGGCGCAGCTTCAACTTCAAGAAAGTGCTGTTGCTGAACCCGCCGGTCAACCTCTACACCTCGATCACCAACCTGGACCGACTGGTACAGACCGAGGTCAAGGGCATCAACAGCACCACCACCTTCTATGAGCTGGTGCTGAACAAGCTGACTCGCTACTTCCAGCAAAAAGGCTACATCGACCTCAATGACGCGTTGCTCTACGACTTCCAGCAGTCCAAGCAACACCTGAACAACGAACAGATGGCCATGCTGATCGGCACCTCGTTCCGCTTCTCGGCGGCCGACATCGCCTTCACCTCGGACCTGATCAACCGTCGCGGCCTGATCATCCCGCCGAAATTCCCGATCACCGAAAGCACCAGCCTGACACCGTTTCTCAAGCGCGCATTGCAGTGCGATTTCGATTGCTACCTCACCGAGCAGGTGATTCCGATGTGGCGAGCGCGCACCGACGGCGGGAGCCTGTTGCAACTGGTCGACCAGGTCAGCCTGTACGCACTCAAGGACTACCTGCAGGCCAGCCCGAAGATCGCTGTCATGCATAACGCCGACGACGTCATTCTCGGCCCGGGCGACCTGGGTTTCCTGCGCAAGACCTTCGGCGATCGCCTGACGGTTTATCCACTGGGCGGCCATTGCGGCAACCTCAACTACCGCGTCAACAGCGACGCCATGCTGGAGTTCTTCCGTGGCTAAATATCTCCTGCTTATCGCTGCGTTAATGAGTGCAGGCATGGTCCATGCCCAGGACAGCAAGGCCAACGCGCCTGCCGTGGTGGATTCGGATGGCTTCAAGGAGCCGTTGACCAAGCTCAAGTTCAACCCAGGGCTGGACCAGCGCGAATTCGAGCGCTCGACGCTCAACGCCCTCAATGTCTATGACCCGTTGGAGTCCTGGAACCGCCGGGTCTATCACTTCAACTACCGCTTCGACCAATGGGTGTTCCTGCCCGTTGTCGATGGCTACCGCTACATCACGCCGAGCTTCGTGCGCACCGGGGTCAGCAACTTCTTCAATAACCTGGGAGACGTGCCGAACCTGATGAACAGCCTGCTGCAATTCAAGGGCAAGCGTTCGATGGAAACCACCGCGCGGCTGTTGCTCAACACCACCGTCGGCATCGCCGGCCTGTGGGACCCGGCAACTGCCATGGGCCTGCCGCGCCAGAGCGAAGACTTCGGCCAGACGCTGGGCTTCTACGGCGTGCCGGCCGGCGCCTATTTCGTGCTGCCGATCTTCGGCCCATCGAACCTGCGTGATACCTCAGGCCTGTTGGTGGACTACACCGCCGAATCGGCGATCAACTTCCTGAACGTCTCCGAAGTCAGTTCCAATCACCCGGAACTGCTGCTCCTGCGCGGCGTGGACAAGCGCTACCAGACCAGTTTCCGCTACGGCCAGCTGAACTCGCCGTTCGAGTACGAGAAGGTGCGGTATGTGTACACCGAGTCGCGCAAGTTGCAGATAGCGGAATAATCTTCCACAAATGAAAAGCCCCCCGGCACACTCGATGACGGGGGGCTTTTTCATAGCTAGTGGATAAGCGCCGTGGCGAAGCGATTCCTATCGCTGGTCATCGGTAACTGGAGCAAACACTTCGCTAGCCCAACTATCCATGCTGTACTTCTGGACCACATGCGCAGGTGGATCAATATATTCCTCAGCGAGAAATGACGGCGGGATAACAGGGCGGTCACTGTCGATGACCAGAATGTTTCGCGCATCATAAAAATCGTAATTCATGACCGACGGGTTGTTGGTGATGATCTTCTTGCGGTAGAACAAAGCGTCGAAGAAGCGAAAACTCAGACCTGCATGGCCCGGCCGGACGATATCGATCAGGATCTCCGAGCGCCTGATCAGCTCCCCAACCTCTTCGAGCGACATTCTTTCCCTGAAAAAAGTGATACCGGGGCTGGCGTTTTCGACCACCTTGCTCTGGACCAGGAACTTATAATTCGTGTGGCCGAGACGCTCGAACTCCGCTGCAATTCTGCCCAGCACATCAATGCGGTTCTTGCCCGCCATCACTACAAACGCTTTGTACTCACGGGTGGTTTCAAGTTCTGTATCGAGCTCGTAAATATAATTGTTGAGCTTGCGAAATCCGTATTCCCGGGCATCAGCGTCGTCGAAGGTGTAGACCTTGTCGAAACGGGCCAATTGAGCCACCGGCATGGCAAGCCTGGCAACGCCGTCAGACAGGAACGCGATGGTCTGTTGTGCCGCACTCATTGCTTGATCGACAAGAGTGACGTCTATCTGCGCCGGATTGATGATGAGAACAGCGTCGACTTTCCCGGCCTTTTGGATCAGGCGCTGCGCTGCACGGACTGTCAGGAACTTCTTCAGCCATCGCCGCAGCTTCCCAGGCAGGAACCGGATCTCGCCGCGCTGTGCAGAAAGATCGACAAAAGTGACCTCATTGTTTTTGGCCAGGTAATCGCTAAGCCGTTTTACATAACCGCCCACGTCCCGACATACGATCAGGAGTTTTTGCGATGTGATGGCGGGAGGCAGATAGGCCATTTCGTTCTCGTAACAAGGATTA
The DNA here is from genome assembly GCF_052041925.1 of Pseudomonas sp. SMN5. NCBI lineage: Bacteria > Pseudomonadati > Pseudomonadota > Gammaproteobacteria > Pseudomonadales > Pseudomonadaceae > Pseudomonas > Pseudomonas sp. SMN5. Next base: position 50,766 of record NZ_JBKGGX010000011.1, on the reverse strand, counting down.
AAGATAGCGGCCTTCCAGAAACCTGTAGATCAACTGTGGACGTCAGCCACGCAGAGTCCTTACGGATCGGTGGACCAAAATGAGTTCGGCGATCACCTGGAATCACATTTCTTCGGCAGCTTTATCAAGCCGCCTACGGCGCGCAATGATGAATGGTCGCTTGATCGACCAGTAAGTCAAGACGCTCAATGCGCTTACCATCAGAATGATAAGCGGCAGATACCATGCGTAGCCAGCGAGTGTGCCGTCTGTGAAATCGTATATTTTCAGCAAGCTGAACACGCTGTAGATCACGATACCGTGCAGCAGATAGATACTGTAGCTCGCTTCGCCGAGCACCTTTAGCCCCTTGTGTTCCAAGAGTCCGTGCAGATTGTTGCCCAGGACGAATAGCCCAAACGGAATACCGAGAATCAACATTTGCCCCGTCGAGTATGAACGCATCTTCAGACTCGCCAGCAGGACAACGGCGGCAATAAGGGAACACTTGAGACCTGAAAAGTCGATCGACGTCTTGCGCAGGCGAGGTTCAAGAAAGGCGACAGCCATACCCACCAGGAATAACTTGACGAATCGCTTGTGAAATATGTCTTGATACTCTGTCCATAGGAGTGCCATCGCGCCGATGGAAATCACCAGGGCGAGGATCGGCAACTTGCGACGGAACAGGCAATACATGAGCGGGAGTGAAAGATAGAAAAGTGCCTCGTACAGGAGTGTCCACTGCACAGAAGCGTTGATCAGTTTGCTGTCTGGAAACCCATTGATGGGGCCCCCCAGGAAAATCAACCACCTACCGAGCGCGACGACGTTATCCAGCAGCGGGGCTGGCTCCCCGCTTGTCTGGTAGAAACTGATAGCCGCAACCAGGACCACGGACGCGATGTACATAGGGAAAATGCGGCGCAGTCGAGAGGAAAGCAGCGAGCCCCACTCAGGCTGCCCTCTGATCACTTTTTGCGTAAAAAGGTAGCCGGTGATCATAAAGAACAAGGACACCGGTACAGCGCCCATATTGTTGATCACGCGACTGTCGGTGACCTGCCAGGTTCCGGTGGTGTGCCATACAAAGGTGATGGTGAAGTGGTGAACCACTACCGCTGTTGCGAGGACGCCACGCAAGCCATCCAGCGACGATACCCGGTGCAGTGCTTCAGGAGCGAGCAAAGGGAAACGCCCGGCAATCAAGCAGAACGCAACGATGCAAAGCACATACAGCGCCAGCAATTGAAAGGTTTCGATCATTGATTGTTCCAAATATCAGTTTGGCCCCGCCGAGGTCGGGAGCCATTAACAATTGCCAGCGCTAGCCTTTCAGCGCTTTCCATACCTTGCCAACAACCATCACGCCCGCCAGTACCACCGCACCCGCGACGATCCCCGCCAGCGCATTGAGCAACATCGGCACGATAAACCCGGCGCCGCCCGCACTGGCCGCCACCCCTTCGATCCAGTGATGAACCACCGGCACACCATGGGTGAGGATGCCGCCGCCCACCAGGAACATCGCCGCGGTGCCGATCACCGACAGGCTCTTCATCATGTAGGGCGCGGCACGCAGGATGGCGCCGCCAATGCTTTTGGCGGCTTGTCCTGGCTTGCGGGTCAGCCAGAGGCCCAGGTCATCGAGCTTGACGATCCCCGCGACCAGGCCGTAGACGCCAATCGTCATGACAATGGCGATACCGGAAAGCACGATCACCTGCTGGGTCAGCGCCGCATCGGCCACCGTGCCGAGGGTGATGGCGATGATTTCCGCCGAGAGGATGAAGTCGGTACGAACCGCGCCCTTGATCTTGTCCTTTTCGAAGGCCACCAGATCGACCGCCGGATCCGCCACGGCTTCGACCAATTGGGCGTGCTCGGCCTGGTCTTCGGCGGGGCTGTGAAGGAATTTGTGCGCCAGTTTCTCGAAGCCTTCGAAACACAGGTAGGCGCCACCAACCATCAACAGCGGCGTGACCAGCCACGGCACGAAAGCGCTGATCGCCAGCGCCGACGGCACCAGGATCAGCTTGTTGATGAACGAGCCCTTGGCCACTGCCCAGACCACCGGCAGCTCCCGCTCCGCACGCACGCCCGAGACTTGCTGGGCGTTGAGCGCCAGGTCATCGCCCAGCACGCCGGCGGTTTTCTTGGCGGCCATTTTGGTCATCAATGCAACATCGTCGAGCACGGTGGCGATGTCATCGATCAATACCAGCAAACTGCTTCCAGCCATGGGAGGGGCTCCTTGAACAATAATGCCGCGCAGCATACCGCGAGGCGCACCGCCGTGGGCATTCTTGAGCGCCGCGCGAGGCCGGTGCTACCATGCGCCACCGCCAGAACAGGCAAGGAACCCCAGGGTTTATGAGCACTATCCGCGAGCGCAACAAAGAACTGATCCTGCGTGCCGCCAGCGAAGAATTTGCCGACAAGGGCTTCGCCGCGACCAAGACCAGCGATATCGCGGCCAAGGCCGGCCTGCCCAAACCCAACGTGTACTACTACTTCAAATCCAAGGAAAACCTCTACCGCGAGGTCCTGGAAAGCATCATCGAGCCGATCCTCCAGGCGTCCACCCCTTTCAATGCCGACGGCGTGCCAGGCGAGGTGCTGAGCCACTACATCCGCTCCAAGATCCGCATCTCCCGCGACCTGCCCTTCGCCTCGAAAGTCTTCGCCAGCGAAATCATGCACGGCGCCCCGCACCTGAGCGCCGACCTGGTAGAGCAACTCAACGCCCAGGCCCGCCACAACATCGACTGCATCCAGACTTGGATCGACCGCGGCCAGATCGCCCCCATCGACCCCAACCACCTGATGTTCAGCATCTGGGCCGCCACCCAGACCTACGCCGATTTCGACTGGCAGATTACCGCCGTGACGGGCAAGGCGAAGCTCGATGAAGCCGATTATGAAGCGGCTGCGCAGACGATCATCCGGTTGGTTTTGAAGGGGTGTGAGGTGGGTCGTCAGGCTTAGACCGCGATGCTCCTATCGCGAGCAGGCTCGCTCCCACAGGGGATCTGCGGTGTTCATACATTTTGTGTCCACCACCGAAACCTGTGGGAGCGAGCCTGCTCGCGATGAAGGCGACTCGGATTCCAGTCAAACCCAGATCGCATCCCACAACGGATAGTCGCCAAGCCGCTCCACCAGTCCTGCCCGCAGCGGATTGGCGACCACATACCGGGCCAACTTGACCAAATCTTCTTCCCTCCGCAGCGCTCGGTCATGGTATCCCTGCTGCCAGAGGCTACCTTTGCGACCTGTGGATAGGTTCACTGCCCGAGCACTTAGGGATTTGGTTTTTTGCATCAACTGATTCAGCGAACTTTGCTGCAACTCGATCAACCAATGGAAATGATCGGGCATGATCACCCACGCCAGCGACTTGGCCCATTTCTCATCCTGGGCATACCGCAATTGATCGACGACCAATCTGCCCAAGGCGAAACTCTGAAAAACAGGCTTTCGGCCAACGGTATTTGTGGTCAGCAAATAGATTCGATTCAACTCGCCATAGCGACCGGTGCGCAAACGGTGTGAAGCGGGTAACTCCGGCATTCGACTACCTCTCTGATGATCAGCTCTTGAAAGGCTAGATCTGAGAATCTTCGATTGCCGGATGGGCTTATTAGGCGATGTAACCAAGTAGATAGCTATCGCGAGCAAGCTCGCTCCCACAGGGGTTTGCGATGTTCACTCATTTTGTGTCCGCCGCCCTCCGTGGGAGCGAGCTTGCTCGCGATAGCGATAGGTCTCTCAATACAGCATCAAACAGCCACCCCCGCATCCGCCATCAACCCCACCCCCTCCACCGCCCGGATCGCCACCTGTTCATCGATGTCCGAGGTGTCGCCGCTGATGCCTACGGCGCCCAGCACGGTGCCGCCCTGGTCCCTGATCAACACCCCACCCGGAACCGGCACCACACTGCCCTGCCCCAGGCTATTCAACGCGGCGATGAAGGCCGGGCGTTGTTGGGCGTCGAGTGCGAGCAGGCGTGAGCCCTTGCCGAGGGCGATGGCGCCCCAGGCCTTGCCGATGGCGATTTGTGGGCGTAGCAGGCTGGCACCGTCTTCGCGTTGCAGCGCGATCAGGTGCCCGCCGCAGTCAAGCACCGCGACAGTCAGCGGGGCGCAGTGGGTTTCACGGCCGGCGGCGAGGGCCTGGCCGGTCAGTTTGACGGCGACTTCCAAGGTTAGAGCGCTCATGGGTGCTGTCCTTCTTTTGTTATGGGAGGGCCTTTCGGCTCTCGATTCGAGAAAATCCGCACACCACAAATAGAACACAACAGAAATAATTTTTGTATACAATAATTCCTACAAAACAGCTGAAGCGACGAAAAGACGCAGTCTTTCGAGCCGACCAGATGAATAAAACAGATGCTTGAGGAAATGGATTGACCTGCGCCGCTGGCCATGAATACACTCCTCGCAAAGCCACTTGTATACAATTACAAAACGTAAGAGGCACAAAACCATGAGCAAAATGAGAGCAATCGAAGCCGCCGTCCTGGTGATGCGCCGTGAGGGCGTGGACACCGCCTTCGGCATCCCGGGCGCAGCGATCAACCCGCTGTACTCGGCCCTGCAAAAAGTGGGCGGCATCGATCACGTCCTTGCTCGCCACGTTGAAGGCGCCTCGCACATGGCCGAGGGCTACACCCGGACCAAGGCCGGCAACATTGGCGTGTGCATCGGTACGTCGGGACCCGCTGGGACAGACATGGTGACCGGCCTCTACAGCGCGTCGGCCGATTCGATCCCGATCCTGTGCATCACTGGACAAGCGCCTCGCGCCCGCCTGCACAAAGAAGATTTCCAGGCCGTCGACATCACCAGCATCGTCAAGCCGGTGACCAAGTGGGCGACCACCGTCCTGGAGCCAGGCCAGGTGCCTTATGCATTCCAGAAAGCCTTTTATGAAATGCGCTCCGGTCGTCCGGGCCCGGTGCTGATCGACCTGCCGTTCGACGTGCAGATGGCCGAGATCGAATTCGACATCGATGCCTATCAACCGCTGCCCCTGGCCAAACCGGCGGCCAACCGCGTGCAGATCGAAAAAGCCCTGGCGCTGCTCAACCAGGCTGAACGCCCGCTGCTGGTGGCGGGTGGTGGCATCATCAATGCCGATGCGAGTGAGCTGCTGGTGGAGTTCGCCGAGCTGACCGGTATCCCGGTCATCCCGACGCTGATGGGTTGGGGCACGATTCCCGACGATCATCCGCAAATGGTCGGCATGGTCGGCCTGCAGACTTCCCACCGCTACGGCAATGCGACACTGCTCAAGTCCGACCTGGTGCTAGGGGTCGGCAACCGTTGGGCCAACCGTCACACCGGTTCGGTGGATGTCTACACCGAAGGCCGCACGTTCATTCACGTGGACATTGAGCCCACCCAGATCGGCCGCGTGTTCACTCCCGACCTGGGCATCGTTTCCGACGCCGCCTCGGCGTTGACCGTGTTCATCGAAGTCGCTCGCGAATGGCAAGCCGCCGGCAAGCTGAAGAACCGCAGCGCCTGGCTGCAGGACTGCCAGCAACGCAAGGCCAGTCTGCAACGCAAGACCCACTTCGACAATGTGCCGGTCAAGCCGCAGCGGGTGTATGAGGAAATGAACCAGGTGTTCGGCAAGGACACTTGCTACGTCAGCACCATCGGCCTGTCGCAGATTGCCGGCGCGCAGTTCCTGCATGTGTACAAGCCTCGGCATTGGATCAACTGCGGTCAGGCCGGCCCTTTGGGTTGGACCATTCCGGCGGCGCTGGGGGTAGTCAAGGCCGATCCGAGCCGCAAGGTCGTGGCGCTGTCGGGCGACTATGATTTCCAGTTCATGATCGAAGAACTGGCGGTGGGTGCGCAGTTCAAGCTGCCATACATTCACGTGGTGGTGAACAACTCCTACCTGGGCCTGATCCGCCAGGCCCAGCGCGGGTTCGACATGGACTATTGCGTGCAACTGTCCTTCGATAACCTCAACGCGCCAGAGCTCAACGGTTATGGCGTCGACCACATCGCCGTGGCCGAGGGTCTGGGCTGCAAGGCACTGCGGGTGTTCGAACCGTCCGGCATCCAACCGGCGCTGCGCCAGGCTCAGGCAATGATCGAGGAATTCAAGGTGCCGGTAATCGTCGAGGTGATCTTGGAACGGGTGACCAACATTTCCATGGGCACCGAGATCAATGCCGTCAACGAATTTGAAGACCTGGCGCTGGTGGGTAACGATGCGCCGACGGCTATTTCGTTGCTTGACTGATACTGACGCCCTCCCACAGGCAATACTGTTCATTCAGGAAATCACCGGCCCCGTGACGAGGGAGCTTGCTCCCGCTTGAGTGCGAAGCACTCACAAAATGGGCTGCTGCGCAGCCAGCGGGAGCAAGCGCCCTCGCCACAGAAGCCGCCACACCTTTGCAGGAGACCACCATGCCGCGTTTCGCAGCCAACCTGTCCATGCTGTTCACCGAGCAGGATTTCCTCGCCCGTTTCGAAGCGGCCGCCAAGGCCGGTTTCACGGGTGTGGAATACCTGTTCCCCTACGACTACAGCTCCGCCGAAATCAAGGCCTTGCTCGACGCCCACGGCCTGACTCAGGTGCTGTTCAACCTGCCGGCCGGTGATTGGGCCAAGGGTGAACGCGGCATCGCCTGCTTGCCGGACCGGGTCGAGGAATTCCGCGCCGGAGTCGACCTGGCGATTGCCTACGCCAAGGTGCTGGGCAACACCCAGGTCAACTGCCTGTCCGGGATTTGCCCACAGAACTGCAACGAAACCCTGGTGGAAAAGACCTTCGTCGCCAACCTCAAGTTCGCCGCCGAGAAACTGCAAGCGGCGGGTATCAAGTTGGTGATGGAAGCCATCAACACCCGGGACATTCCCGGCTTCTACCTGAACAACACCGCCCAGGCCCTGTCGATCCGCGAGCAGGTCGGCAGCGCCAACCTGTTCCTGCAATACGACATCTACCACATGCAAATCATGGAAGGCGATCTGGCCCGCACCCTGCAATCGCACTTGGCCGAGATCAACCACGTGCAATTGGCGGACAACCCGGGCCGCCACGAGCCGGGCACCGGCGAGATCAACTACCGCTTTTTGTTCGAACACCTGGATCGCATCGGTTACCAGGGTTGGGTTGGCTGCGAATACAAGCCACTGACCACCACCGAAGCGGGCCTGGGCTGGCTGAAAACCCATAACGCGATCTGACACGAATGTCCCCCTGTGGGAGCGAGCCTGCTCGCGATAGCTATTTCACATGCAACGACGATGTCGACTGGACCATCGCTATCGCGAGCAGGCTCGCTCCCACAGAAGAACAGTTCTCCATTTGCCTGAAGCAGCAATAAAAACAAGAGGATTTTCCAATGGCTAAAATCGGATTCATCGGCACCGGCATCATGGGCCACCCAATGGCGTTGAACCTGCAGAAAGCCGGTCATAGCCTGTTCCTTACCCAGCATCACGATCAGGCTCCGGCTGACCTGGTGGCCGGCGGCGCGGTGGCCCTGGCGAACCCGAAGGAAGTCGCCCAGGAAGCCGAATTCATCATCGTCATGGTGCCCGATACCCCGCAGGTCGATGACGTGCTGTTCCGCGCCGATGGCGTGGCAGCGGGCGTGGGCGCGGGCAAGGTGGTGATCGACATGAGTTCGATCTCCCCCACCGCGACCAAGGCGTTCGCGGCGAAGATCAACGAGAAAGGCGCGCAGTACCTCGACGCTCCGGTGTCCGGCGGTGAAGTCGGCGCCAAGGCCGCGACCCTGAGCATCATGGTCGGCGGCGACAGCGCTGCGTTCGAGCGCGCCCTGCCGTTGTTCCAGGCCATGGGCAAGAACATCACCCTGGTCGGCGGCAACGGCGATGGGCAGACCGCCAAGGTCGCCAACCAGATCATCGTCGCCCTGAACATCCAGGCCGTGGCCGAAGCCTTGCTGTTCGCTTCGAAGAACGGCGCCGACCCGGCCAAGGTCCGTGAAGCGCTGATGGGCGGCTTTGCTTCGTCGAAGATCCTGGAAGTGCATGGCGAGCGCATGATCAAGGGCACCTTCGACCCGGGCTTCCGCATCAGCCTGCACCAGAAGGACCTGAACCTGGCCCTGCAAGGTGCCAGGGAACTGAACATCAACCTGCCCAATACCGCCAATGCCCAGCAGGTGTTCAGCACCTGTGCGGCCATGGGTGGCAGCAACTGGGATCACTCGGCGTTGATCAAGGGGCTGGAGCATATGGCGAACTTCTCGATCCGAGATAACTGACACCACCGAAGCCCTCTGTGGGAGCGAGCTTGCTCGCGATGACGATTTCAACTTCGGCAACAATGTTGACTGGTCTACCGCTATCGCGAGCAAGCTCGCTCCCACAGGGTCTGCATCCACTTTAAAAACAATAAGAATCCGGGAGCCCGCCATGTCGGTCGATCCGCAACAACTGCTGCGCGAGCTGTTTGCCACAGCCATCGACGCGGCCCATCCGCAGCATGTCCTCGAGCAATATTTGCCAGCTGATCGCAGTGGCCGGGTGATCGTCATCGGCGCCGGCAAGGCGGCCGCTGCCATGGCCCAGGTGGTCGAGCGTTGCTGGCAGGGCGAAGTCACCGGCCTGGTGGTGACTCGTTACGGCCATGGTGCGCCGTGCCAGAAAATCGAGGTGGTGGAAGCCGCTCACCCGGTGCCCGACGCCGCCGGCCTGGCGGTGGCTGGGCGGGTGCTGGAGCTGGTGAGCAACCTGAACGAAGACGACCGGGTGATTTTCCTGCTGTCCGGCGGTGGCTCGGCGTTGCTGGCATTGCCGGCGGCCGGCATTACCCTGGGCGACAAGCAAGCGATCAACAAAGCCCTGCTCAAGTCCGGCGCCAGCATTGGGGAGATGAATTGCGTGCGCAAGCATCTCTCGGCGATCAAGGGCGGGCGACTGGGCAAGGCCTGCTGGCCGGCGACGGTTTACACCTATGCGATTTCCGACGTGCCGGGCGATCAGGCGACGGTTATCGCTTCGGGCCCCACGGTGGCCGACCCCAGCACCTCGGCCGACGCCCTGGCGATCCTCAAGCGTTACCAGATTGATGTCCCGGCGTCGGTGCGCAGTTGGCTACTGAGCGCGGAATCGGAAACCGTCAAACCTGGCGATTCGCACCTGGCGCGCTGTCATTTCCAGTTGATCGCCCGGCCCCAGCAGTCGCTGGAAGCCGCCGCGGTGAAGGCGCGCCAGGCCGGTTTCAGTCCGTTGATCCTCGGCGACCTGGAAGGCGAATCCCGGGAAGTGGCGAAAGTCCATGCCGGCATCGCCCGGCAAATCGCGCTGCACGGCCAGCCATTGCCAGCGCCGTGCGTGATCCTTTCCGGCGGCGAAACCACGGTCACCGTACGCGGTGACGGTCGCGGCGGACGCAATGCAGAATTTCTGTTGAGCCTGACTGACAGCCTCAAAGGCCACTCCGGGATCTATGCCCTGGCCGGAGACACGGACGGCATCGACGGCTCCGAAGACAACGCCGGGGCCATCATGACCCCGGACAGTTATCGTCGAGCCGCCGAACTGGGCCTGAGTGCCAGCGACGAGTTGGACAACAACAATGGCTATGGCTACTTCGCCGCGCTGGACGCGTTGATCGTCACCGAGCCGACCCGCACCAACGTCAACGACTTTCGCGCCATCCTGATCCTCGAGAACCCCAAACATGACGCCTGATAAAAAGGTCAAGATCCTCGCGACCCTCGGCCCCGCCACCCGTGGGATCGATGACATCCGCGAACTGGTGCAGGCCGGGGTGAATATCTTCCGCCTGAACTTCAGTCATGGCGAACATGCCGATCACGCCCAGCGCTATCAGTGGATTCGTGAAGTCGAGCGCCAGCTCAACTACCCGCTCGGTATCCTGATGGATTTGCAGGGACCGAAACTGCGGGTCGGCCGATTCACAGAAGGCAAGGTGCTGCTGCAACGCGGCCAGGCCCTGCGCCTGGACCTGGACCCGACACCGGGCGATCAACGCCGGGTCAACCTGCCCCACCCGGAAATCATCGCCGCCCTGGAGCCGGGCATGGACCTGCTGCTGGATGACGGAAAACTACGCCTGCGAGTCATCGCCCGCCACGTTGATGCCATCGACACCGAAGTGCTCAACGGTGGCGAATTGTCGGACCGTAAAGGCGTGAACGTGCCGCAGGCGGTACTCGACTTGAGCCCGCTGACAGCCAAGGACCGCCGCGACTTGAGCTTCGGCCTGGAGCTGGGCGTGGACTGGGTGGCGTTGTCGTTCGTGCAGCGTCCCGAGGACATCCGCGAAGCCCGGGCATTGATCGGCGACAAAGCGTTCCTGATGGCCAAGATCGAGAAACCGTCAGCGGTCGCCCAGTTGCGGGAGATCGCCGAATTGAGTGACGCAATCATGGTGGCCCGGGGCGACCTGGGTGTGGAAGTCCCGGCCGAGAGCGTGCCGCAGATCCAGAAAAACATCATCGGCACCTGCCGCGCCCTCGGCAAACCGGTGGTGGTCGCTACGCAAATGCTCGAATCGATGCGTTTCTCTCCGGCACCGACCCGCGCCGAAGTCACCGACGTCGCCAACGCGGTGGCCGAAGGCGCCGACGCGGTGATGTTGTCGGCGGAAACCGCTTCCGGCGATTACCCCCTCGAAGCGGTGCAGATGATGAGCAAGATCATCCGCCAGGTCGAGAACGGCCCCGATTACCAGACGCAACTGGACGTCAGCCGGCCGAAAGCCGAGGCCACGGTGTCGGACGCCATCAGTTGCGCGATCCGCCGGATTAGCGCGGTCCTGCCGGTGGCGGTGCTGGTGAACTACAGCGAATCCGGCAGCTCCAGCCTGCGAGCGGCGCGGGAAAGGCCGACGGTGCCGATCCTCAACCTCACGCCGAACCTTGCGACCGCCCGCCGCCTGACGGTGGCCTGGGGCGTGCACTCAGTGGTCAACGACCGGCTGCGGCAGGTGGACGAGGTCTGCTCCACCGCCCTGGAAATCGCCCAGGCCCAAGGCATGGCCCAGCGCGGCGATACCCTGTTGATTACAGCGGGGGTGCCGTTTGGTAAGCCGGGGTCGACCAATTCGTTGCGTATCGAGACCTTGATCTAGGGCCTGGACTGGCCTCATCGCGAGCAGGCTCGCTCCCACATGGATTCAGCGGCGTCCACAAAACCCCTGTGGGAGCGAGCCCGCTCGCGATGAACTCAACCCGGTTTACCAGACACACAACCATGCAAAACGCCCTTTGCCCCGACTGGGCCACCGCCCTGCTCAACGGCTTCAGTCAGATCTTTCTCCAGCGCCACCCGCTGTGTGGCCTGCTGTGTCTGTTGGCCATCCTGCTCACCGCGCCCGGGCTGTTTGGCGGTGCGCTGCTGGGCGGCGTGGCCGGTTTGCTCACGGCCCAGCGGCGCGGTTATGCCAAGGCCGATCGGCAGGCCGGACTGTTCAGTTACAACGGCATCCTGTTGGGGTTGTTGGTGAGCCTGGCGCTGCCCTGGTCAGCCTTGTTACCGCCGTTGATCCTTGCCGGCGGTGGGCTCAGCGCGATGCTGACCGAGCAATGGCTAAAGCGCAGTCAAGACCCACGTTGCCTGCCCGCCTACACCGCGCCTTTCGTGGGGCTGGGCTGGCTGCTGCTGAGTTTCGCTGCGCCACCGCCTGCGCTGATGCCGGTCGAGCTGACGCCGGCCAACCTGCTGGCCGGCTGTCTGGCAGGGTTAGGCCAGGTCATGTTTCTCGGCCATTCGTCAGCCGGTGCGCTGATTGCGGCAGGCCTGCTGATTGCCAGCCGTCGAGCCGCGAGCTGGGCGCTGCTCGGTTCGGCGGCCGGCGTCGCGTTCGCCGTGCTGCATCAGGAAAACGCTGCGGCGCTGTCCGGACTGGGCGGCTATAACCCGGCCCTGGTGGCGCTGGCCCTCAGTCAACAACGCCGAAAACCCTGGCTGCCCCTGGCCGGGATCCTGCTGGCCGTGATGCTCGCGCCGGGGTTTGCCGCCCTCGGCCTGGCGCCGCTCACCGCGCCGTTCATACTCGCCTGCTGGCTGGTGCAGGCCACGGCGCGAACGTGGCGACAGATCCTGAGCGAAAGCGCGCCTTGCACTCTGCCCGGCAATCGCCCTAGGCTTCGCTGATTCCTGGTTCAGGCGAAGGTTATGGACAACAGCAACAACTGGCGTGAACGTCTCTACGTCATGATTTTTCAGACCGACACCGTGGCCGGCCGGCGCTTCGACAGCACCCTGCTGTTGATCATCCTCGCCAGCCTGGTGATCGTGATGCTCGACAGCATCGACAGCGTGCACAAGAACTACGCGGGCCTGCTGGCCGGCATCGAGTGGGGCTTCACCTTCATCTTCATCGTCGAGTACGGCCTGCGCCTGTACTGCTCGCCCAAGCCGCTGCGCTATGCGTTCAGTTTCTATGGCCTGGTGGACTTGCTGGCAATCGTGCCGGGGATCCTGGCGCTGTACTACAGCGATGCCCAGTACCTGCTGATCGTCCGGATCATCCGTATGCTGCGGATTTTCCGGGTGCTCAAGCTCAGCCCGTATCTCAAGCAAGCCAACTATCTGATGTCGGCGCTGCGAGGCAGCAAGCAGAAAATCATCGTGTTCCTGGTCAGCGTCTCGACACTGGTCACCGTATTCGGCGCCTTGATGTACGTCATCGAAGGTCCCGAGCATGGCTTCACCAGCATTCCCAAAGGCATCTATTGGGCGATCGTGACCCTGACCACCGTGGGCTTCGGCGATATCGTGCCCAAGACCCCGCTGGGCCAGGTGGTGTCCTCGTTGGTGATGATCACCGGTTACTCGATCATCGCCGTGCCGACCGGGATTTTCACCGCCGAACTGGCCTCCGCCATGCGCGGTGACCAGCTCCAGCACGACTGCCCGGTGTGCAGCAAGAAAAACCATGAACCGGCAGCGGCTTTTTGCTCCCGCTGTGGCAGCGCGTTGTTTAAGAAAGTGGAATAAGCAAAGCACTTTTTAGTGCTTGAAGTGATATCAGCTTGCCGCTAGTGTGCCGGCTGATGACTCGGAAAACTTGTTCAAACAAAAGGAATTCGCAGTGAAGAACTTCTTTGGCGCCTCCCTTCTCGCCGCAGGCCTGACTTTCGGCAGCCTCGCCCACGCCGCTCCGACGTTGCTCAACGTTTCCTACGACGTGATGCGTGATTTCTACAAGGACTACAACGCCGCCTTCCAGAAACACTGGCAGGCCGAGCACAACGAAAACATCACCGTGCAGATGTCCTTCGGTGGCTCCAGCAAGCAGGCCCGTTCGGTGATCGACGGGCTGCCGGCGGATGTCATCACCATGAACATGGCCACCGACATCAATGCCCTGGCGGACAACGGCAAGCTGGTGCCCGAGAACTGGGTCACCCGCCTGCCGAACAACAGCGCGCCCTTCACCTCGGCCACGGTGTTCATCGTGCGCAAAGGCAACCCCAAGGCGCTGAAAGACTGGCCCGACCTGCTCAAGGACGGCGTGCAGGTGATCGTGCCCAACCCGAAGACTTCCGGTAACGGCCGCTATACCTACCTGTCGGCCTGGGGCTACGTGCTCAAGAACGGCGGTGACGAGAACAAGGCCAAGGACTTCGTCGGCAAGCTGTTCAAGCAGGCGCCGGTACTGGACACCGGTGGCCGTGCCGCGACCACCACCTTCATGACCAACCAGATCGGTGATGTGCTGGTGACCTTTGAAAACGAAGCCGAGATGATCGCCCGCGAGTTTGGTCGCGATCAGTTCGAAGTGATCTACCCAAGCGTTTCCGCCGAAGCCGAGCCACCGGTGAGCGTGGTGGACAAAGTGGTGGAGAAAAAAGGCTCCCGCGAGGCCGCCGAAGCGTACCTCAAGTATCTGTGGTCGCCGCAAGGCCAGGAAATCGCCGCCGCCAACTACCTGCGCCCACGGGATCCGGCGATACTGGCCAAGTACACTGACCGCTTCCCGAAGGTGGATTTCCTGTCGGTGGAGAAGACCTTTGGTGACTGGCGCACGGTGCAGAAGACTCACTTCAATGATGGTGGGGTTTTCGATCAGATCTATAGCGGTAAGTAACGCCTGAACACAGATCCATTGTGGCGAGGGAGCTTGCTCCCGCTGGGACGGTCCGACGCCTCGGGCGTAGCGGTCCTCAGCTTTTTGCGGTTGCTGCGCAACCGAGCGGGAGCAAGCTCCCTCGCCACAACAGCCCTGCATCCACATATCTGGCACATCTACAACGTCCCGCATGTCCACAATATGCAGAGCACTCCCTACATCAACAACAGGCATGTCTGCTATCACCCCCAAAGCCTGTTCCGGAGCTGCATAACCCTTTAGCCTTGCGCCCTTTCTTCCCGTTCACTGACGAGATAGCCATGCGCGCGCCTCTTTCCACCGCCTCCACCGGCACGAGCCTGACCCGGGCCATGGTCCTGCTGTTCGCCTTCTGCTGCGGCGCCATCGTTGCCAACATCTACTACGCCCAACCGATCATCGACCTGATCGCTCCCGACGTCGGCCTGAGCAGCACCCTGGCGAGCCTGATCGTCTCGCTGACCCAGATCGGGTATGCCCTGGGCCTGTTTTTCCTGGTGCCGCTGGGTGACTTGCTGGAGAACCGGCGGCTGATGATCGTCACCACCCTGGTGGCGATTGCCAGTCTGCTGGGGGCGGCATTCACCGATCAGCCGAATGTGTTCCTGCTGGTCTCGCTGCTGGTGGGATTCAGTTCGGTGTCGGTGCAGGTATTGATTCCCCTGGCGGCGCACCTGGCGCCGGAAGAGTCCCGGGGTCGGGTCGTGGGCGGGATCATGGGTGGCCTGTTGTTCGGGATCCTGCTGGCGCGGCCGATTTCCAGCGTGGTAGCCGATCACTTCGGCTGGCGGGCGATGTTCATGATCGCGGCCGGGCTGATGGCGGCGATCAGCGTGGTGCTGGCCGTGACCGTGCCCAAGCGCCAGCCCGACCACAGCGCCTCGTACGGGCAACTGCTGGGCTCGCTCGGCACCCTGCTGCGCCAGCAACCGCTGTTGCGCCAGCGGGCATTCTACCAGGCGTGCCTGTTCGCCACGTTCAGCCTGTTCTGGACCGCCGTGCCGCTTGAGCTGTCGCGCAATCATGGCCTGTCCCAGACTGAAATCGCCCTGTTCGCCCTGGTCGGTGCGATTGGCGCCATCGCCGCGCCCATCGCCGGTCGCCTGGCTGACGCCGGCCATACTCACAGGGCGTCGCTGCTGGCGATGCTGTTCGCCAGCCTGAGCTTCCTGCCCGCGTTCATCCACCCGATCTACAGTGTGATTGGCCTGGCCGTGACCGGCGTGGTCCTGGATTTCTGCGTGCAGATGAACATGGTGCTGGGCCAACGCACCATTTACGCCCTCGATGGAAAAAGCCGTAGCCGATTGAATGCGCTGTACATGACCAGCATCTTCATCGGCGGTGCCTTTGGCTCCTCGATTGCCAGTGCGTTGTACGAGCACGGCGGCTGGCTGTGGGTGGTGATTGTCGGCAGTGTGTTCCCGTTGCTGGCCTTGCTGCGCTTCTTGAGCGCGGCGCAGAAACGGGCCATGGCGACGGCTTGAAAGATTCGATCGACCGTGGCGAGGGAGCTTGCTCCCGCTCGGCTGCGAAGCAGTCGTAAAACCGGCCGGCGCGATCTATCCGGACAGTCGCGTCGCCTGGACTGGGGCTGCTACACAGCCCAGCGGGAGCAAGCTCCCTCACCACAATGATGTTCGTCAGCCGAAAGTGATTATCTGATGATCAGACCCGCACGTTGCCCCGCGGTCCGGCGATCGCCCAGATGATCAGGCCCAGGACCGGCAGCAGCAGGATCAGCAGCACCCACAGGACCTTCGCCCCGACTTCAGAGCCACTCTTGAGCACGTTGATGATCGCCCAGATATCGAGCGCCAGGATGATCAGGCCAACCAGGCCGTTGAAGGTGGAACCCATGGTGTCGCTCCCAATTGATGACAGGCATCCTTAGGATAGCCGCAGCCCGGCGAGGGTTCCGTTTATTGCATCAAACGTGCACCGCGACCTTGAGGGCTTCCAAAGCTGGCGCGGCGGCGATGCCGACTTCGGCACTGAGCTCCAGCACTCGCGGCACGTCATTGCCATAGACCAGCACCATCTGCAATTCATCGTCCAGTAATTGGCTGAAGTTCATCAGGGTGTAGCCGCCGTTTTCCTTGTTCAGGCTGCTCATCTGTATCTGAATGCGGTTGAGCGCCGTCAGGGCTTCGGTTTTCGCCAGTTGCTTGGGCTTGAGATTGAACGCCACGCCAGGGCCGAACGAGGCAACGATCTGTTCGAACAGCTCCACGTAGCTGTCGGCCTGGAACAACACGGTGTCCGGCAGGCTGCCCACCACCACCCACTCACCCAACGGGATCGGGAAGGTGTCGTCGTAGTTGATATCCGGGTTGGCGGCCAGAAAAGCCGCCGGATCGGCGTAGGCCTGGGCCGCTTCGTCAGCTATCCGTGCGATGTCAGCCTCGCCGAGGCAGCCGGAACTGATTTTGCTGATGAGTTCGACGAGTGCGGCTTTCATGGGGTGGATCCTGTGGGGATGAATTTCAAGGGCGCGCAGGATAGCGCATCGGATACTTCAAGTCAGGAACCTGTGGCGAGGGAGCTTGCTCCCGCTGGGCTGCGAAGCAGACCCATTTTCTGCGGGCGCTGCGCACCCGAGCGGGAGCAAGCTCCCTCGCCACAAAAAGCTCTGGTCGATATCTACGTGCGGGCCCCTCAGCCAAGCAACTTCTGCAACTGGACCGTGGTATCCACCGCACCCATGGTCTTCGCTGCATCCAGCGCCGTTACACCATTGGCATCCTTGGCTTTCGGATCGGCACCTTTGCCGATCAGGTAATCGACGATTTCCACCCGATTGAACATCGCCGCCATCATCAGCGCCGTGCGGCCATCGAAGGATGCGCCTTCCACTTGCGCGCCACCGTCCACCAGGGCCGAGACCACCGCCAGGTCGCCCTTGAACGCCGCGCCGGCAATCGGGCTCTGGCCGTTATCGTTGCGGATTTCCGGATCGGCCTTGTGTTCCAGCAGTACTTTCACCGTCTCCACATGCCCGTGGTAGGCGGCCAGCATCAGCAAGGTGTCGCCCTTGTGGTTACGCAGGTTCGGCGGCAGGCCTTTGCTCAGCAGCGCGGCCATCATGGCGGCGTCGCCCTGGCGGGCCACGTTGAACACCTGCTCGGCAAATTCCGCAGCCTCTTCCGGGGTCATCTGGCGGCTTGTATCGGACATTGAAAACTCCATTCGGGTCGTCGCAAAGCGGCTAGTTTCCCGAGCGGCCCGAAACCTGTCATCCCTTTTTTATCAGTACCCGGTATAGCCAAAATCAATAACGCCATTGCCCACCCTGGATCTGCGTCGCCAATTGCCGGTCCAGCGGCACGTAGGTCGCGGTGCCGGGCAACCAGGCATAGATCGGCTCCCCACCCGAGCTGCATGGGTCGAAGCCTTCAGTCTTGAGACGGGTCTTCTGGTACTTGAACGTGCCAGTGGTGTCCATTTTCACTTTGATCCGCAGGAACAACGGCACCGCATAGGGCGGCAACCTGCCCTGCAGGAACTGCAAAAGCTCGCTGAAATCCAGGGTCGCCAGGGATTCGGCCGGGGTAATCGCGGCCATGCCGGCCCGGCCATTGGTGTTCTTGATTTCCACGCCATAGGCCACCGCCTCGGCTACTTGCGGGTGTTGCAGCAGGACGTTTTCCACTTCGGTGGTGGAGACGTTTTCGCCTTTCCAGCGATAGGTGTCACCAAGGCGGTCGACGAACTGCCCGTGGCCGAAGCCGATGTTGCGCAGCAGATCGCCGGTGTTGAAGTAGCGATCACCCGGCGTGAAGACATCGCGATAAATGGTTTTTTCGGTCTTGGCCGGATCGGTATAGCCGTCCAGCGGCGCCTTTTCGTCGATCCGTGCCAACAACAGACCCGGTTGGCCCTTGGGGACTTTTTGCATGCGCCCGTGCAGGTTGCGCAACGGTACTCCGCTGTCATGGTCGTACTGCACCAGTTCCCAGCCCATCAGGGAAAAGCCCACGGTATTGTCAAAATTCAGGACATTGGTAAAGCCGATATTGCCGTCGCTGGCCGCGTACAGTTCACAGATATGCTCGATACCGAAACGCGTCTTGAACGCGGACCAGGCCCCCGGGCGCAAGCCGTTGCCGATCATTTTCTTCACACCGTGCTGGCGGTCTTCGACAGCCGCGGGCTGGTCGATCAGGTAGCGGCACAGCTCGCCGACGTAACCCAGCGTCGTCGCCCGGTAGCGACGTACATCACCCCAGAACTGACTGGCGCTGAATTTGCGCCGGATCGCGAATCCCGATGCGCCACAGATCGCCGCGCCCCAGCACACGCACAGGCCCGTGGCGTGATAGAGCGGCAAGGTGCAATAAAGGACGTCGTCGGGCTGCATGTCCAAGGCGATCAGGCCGAAACTGGTGGAAGTGCGCATCCAGCGACCATGGCGAAACACGCCGGCCTTGGGCAGCCCGGTGGTGCCCGAGGTATAGAGATAAAAACACGGATCGTTGAAGAAAACCTGTTGGCTGGACGCCGGGTTATCCGTGGGGAACGGATCGCTGTGGCTGATCAGGTCGACGAAATCCGGCGGCACATCAGTGCCGTCCTGATCGGCCACCCACCAGGTCCTGGTGCTCGACAGCGCGGTTCGGCCGCGCACGTCTTTGAAGGCACTGACCCGCTCGTCCCCCACCACTACCGCCACTGGCGTGACCAAGGCCAGGCTGTGCACCAGGGCGTCACCGGTCTGCGAGGTATTGACCATGGCACTGACCGCGCCGACTTTCGCCACCGCCAGTACCGTCACCAACAGTTGGGGCCGGTTCTCGATGAACACCGCCACACAGTCGCCCTTGCCGATGCCCTGCGCCATCAGGTAATGAGCGATGCGATTGGCGCGCTCATTGACCTGTGCATAACTCCACGCTGTTTCGTCACAGAGCAGCGCCGGGCCGTGGGGATTGCGCCGGACGGCCTGTTCGAAACACCAGCCCAGGCCGCACGGCTGCGAAGGATCCTGGACGTTGGCCAGTTTCATGCCCTTGACGATGCGGGGTACGGCTCGGGCAATGGCGGGCAGTTTGCGCAACATCATGCCCCAGGTGATGGCGTCGCTGGGTGTACGACTCATGGTAGATCCCCGCTCGACCTCGTGGGTCTCGGTTTCTTGTTATCGGGCTGAAGCTTCAATGTGCTCGAAAAGTACGTCAGCGCTCGAGCGGCTGTACACGCGGTTTTTGCAATGTTTTGTATCCATAGCCGAAGGCAGGCGAAGCGGGAGCGCGGTGGGGCCGATTGGTTCCAAATAAATTCGCCCGACCACGCAAAATGCAGGATGCACGATGGCCATTCATGCAAGATGCACGAAAGCGAAAATCAGGCGTTTCCATAACTAGTTGTTTTTCAAGGATTTTTTATAATCAGCTGAGGCTGGCACAGACGCTGCAACTCCCCCTCCACGGTTTGCCAACAAGACCATGGAGCTCAACGATGAACATGATTCAAGAGAAGTTTGCATCCCTGTTTTCCAACTACGAAGTGACCACCCAGGCCCGCCCGGATGGCGGCATCCTGCTGACCCTGCGCAACAGCGAAGGCAAACTGTTCAAACGCACGATTTCCTACGCCCAGTTGCACGCCGGGGACCAACTGTCCTGGGCGATCAGCGCCATCCGCCGTGACCTGGCCGAACAAGCCAGCGAATTGCCGCAGATCACCCTGCTACAAAGCCAGCATCGCTTCGCCCTGCCGACCTATCACAGCGCCTGAACCGGCTGGAAATACTGATTTGTGGGAGCGAGCTTGCTCGCGATAGCGTCAGGCCAGTCAATGAAAATGTCGACTGACTGGGCCTCATCGCGAGCAAGCTCGCTCCCACACTGGGACTGTGGGCGTCCAACTTATTAAGGCGTCACCCAAATCCCTGTGGGAGCGAGCCTGCTCGCGATTGCGGTGGGTCAGTAATGGAGATATCGACTGGCTGGGCCTCATCGCGAGCAAGCTCGCTCCCACAGTTTTTCAGTCTTCTAAAGCCGGGAAACGGCTGGCGATTTCATCGCCGGTGAAGCGCTCTTCCCAGCCCTTGGAATCATCGCGCAAGCGGATCGCCACGAAGTGCGGGTGTTCACCCGCATCGAACCAGTGTGGCGTGCCGGCCGGCAAGGTGATCAGGTCGTTCTTTTCACACAGCACCGCATACACGTAGTCGTCCAGGTGCAAGCTGAACAAGCCTCGGCCAGCGACGAAAAACCGCGTCTCGTCCCCGTCATGGCTGTGCTCCTTCAGGAACCTGGCACGCAACTCGTCTTTTTGCGGATGCTCGCTGTGCAGGCCGATGACATCGACCGAGGCATCCCCCCGCTCAGCCTTCAGCGTGTCAATCTGCGCCTGGTAGGCCGCAATGACTTCATCCTGGCCCACTCCAGGCTGGAGCTTCGTGGTGGTTTGCCAGCGATCGAAGCGAATACCTTTTTCGGCCAGGGTCGCGACGATGTCTTCGAAATGCGTCAACACCTTGTTCGGAATGTCAGGGCTTGAGACGTGGTAGACGGACAGGCTGCTCATGACGATGGCTCCAGCAAATTAACGGTTCGAAGGCTCATGGCCGGTCCTCTTGCATACGGGTCGCAATGATAACGGCTGCGGCAAAGGCAGCGAGGCTGGCGAGGCTGAAGGTCCAACCGGCGCCCAGCGCATTCCAGCTGTAGCCGGAATACAGCGCGCCCAAGGCCCCGCCCGTGCCGGCCAGCGCCGCGTACAGTGCCTGGCCCTGGCCTTGCTGGCACGGGCCGAAGCTACGCTGTACGAAATGAATGGCGGCGGCGTGGAAGCTGCCGAAGGTCGCCGCATGCAGCACTTGGGCAAACAGCAGGACCCAGAGGAATTCGGCCAGCGAGCCCAGCAGCAACCAGCGCAACGCCGCCAGCAGAAAGCTCGCCAGCAGCACCCGACGCACCGAGAACCGCCCCAGGATCCGACTCATCAGCAAGAACACCAGCACTTCGGCCACCACCCCGACAGCCCAGAGCATGCCGATCAGTCCACGGCTGTAGCCCAGGCGCTCAAGGTGTAGGGTCAGGAAGGTGTAATACGGGCCGTGGCTGACCTGCATCAAGCCGACACAGACGTAGAACGCCAATACGCCGGGGCTGCGCAGTTGTCGCAGGAAGCCGTCCCCGTTCACGCGCGGCGGTTGGGTCGGCTGGGCGTTGGGCACCCAGAAACTGGCGAGAACGATGCCGGCCATGATCAGCACCAGCGCCATCGGGTAAATGTCCAGGCTCAGCCATTCGAACAGCCGGCCCAGCAGTACCACGGTGATGATGAAACCAATGGAGCCCCAGAGGCGGATCTGGCTGTAGCGCGCGGCCTGCCCGCTCAGGTGGGCCAGGGTGATGACTTCGAACTGTGGCAGCACTGCATGCCAGAAGAACGCATGCAACGCCATGACCATCGCCAGCCAGGCATAACTCTTATGGATGAAGATCAGCGAGAAGGTCAGTAACGTGCAAATCGCACCGAAGCGCACGATCGCCAGGCGCCGGCCGGTGTAATCCCCCAGCCAGCCCCAGATATTCGGCGCCACGCAGCGCATCAGCATGGGAATCGCCACCAGCTCGCCGATGCGCGCCGCGTTGAACCCCAAATGATCGAAATACAGCGCCAGGAATGGCGCTGTCGATCCAAGCAGCGCGAAATAGAACAGGTAGAAACTGGAAAGCCGCCAGTACGGCAACGCCGCCATGCCCGTCAGACCACGGCGCTCGGCCAGTCAATCATCAAAGCTGACCCAACACCGGCGTGGCGACCCGCACATCGGCGTTCTGGCCACGATGACGCAACAGGTGATCCATCAGCACGATCGCCATCATCGCCTCGGCAATCGGCGTGGCACGAATGCCGACGCATGGGTCGTGACGGCCCTTGGTGATGACCTCCACCGGGTTGCCCTGGATGTCGATGGAACGCCCCGGCGTGGTGATGCTGGAGGTCGGCTTCAAGGCCAGGTGCGCGACAATCGGCTGGCCCGAGGAAATGCCACCGAGGATGCCGCCGGCATTGTTGCTCAGGAAACCTTGCGGGGTCAGTTCGTCACGGTGCTCGGTGCCACGCTGGGCGACGCAGGCGAAACCGGCGCCGATCTCCACGCCCTTCACCGCGTTGATGCTCATCAGGGCGTGGGCCAGTTCGGCGTCGAGGCGGTCGAAGATCGGCTCGCCGAGGCCTGGCATCACACCTTCGGCCACGACGGTGATCTTCGCGCCGACCGAATCCTGGTCCCGGCGCAGCTGGTCCATGTAGGTCTCCAGCTCCGGCACCTTGTCTGGATCGGGGCAGAAAAATGCGTTCTGCTCCACCGAATCCCAGGTCTTGAACGGGATTTCGATAGGGCCCAGCTGGCTCATGTAGCCACGAATCAGGATGCCCTGGCTGGCCAGGTATTTCTTGGCAATCGCCCCGGCTGCCACGCGCATGGCGGTTTCCCGGGCCGAACTGCGGCCGCCGCCACGGTAGTCGCGCTCGCCGTACTTGTGGTGGTAGGTGTAGTCGGCGTGGGCTGGACGGAACAGATCCTTGATCGCCGAGTAGTCCTTGGACTTCTGGTCGGTGTTGCGAATCAACAGGCCGATGGCGCAGCCGGTGGTGCGGCCTTCGAACACGCCGGAAAGGATTTCGACTTCATCGGCTTCCTGGCGCTGGGTGGTGTGACGGCTGGTGCCGGGCTTGCGGCGGTCCAGGTCGCGCTGCAGGTCCTCCAGGGAAATCTCCAGGCCCGGCGGGCAGCCGTCGACAATGGCGACCAACGCCGGGCCATGGCTTTCGCCCGCGGTGGTGACAGTGAACAGCTTGCCGTAGGTATTGCCGGACATGCAGGGTGCTCCGTGAATTCGCCGATTCGTAATGGCCGCCAGTATACGCAGCCTCCCCGCGTAGTTCATCCTCGAACCTTCTCGATGCCCGCCAGTCCAACCGGCACCTTCGCAACTCACGGCCTGATGATGTTAAAGCTGCTTGTCCTGTGCCTTACCCTCTTTACCGGCCTGGCCCAGGCCACCGTTCTGCAACGTCCCATCAGCCTCGACACTGGCAGCGGCGAGCTGCACGGCTCGCTATTGCTGCCCAAGTCCGACAGGCCGGTGCCGGTTGTCCTGATCATTTCCGGGTCGGGTCCTACGGATCGTGACGGAAACAACCCCGAGGGCGGGCGCAATGACAGCCTCAAGCGCCTGGCCTGGGTCCTGGCCCGGCACAATATCGCCAGCGTGCGCTATGACAAGCGCGGCGTGGCGACCAGCCTGGCGGCGACCCCGGACGAACGCAACCTGAGCGTCGAGGCCTACGTCAACGATGCCGTTGCCTGGAGTCGCAAGCTCGCGGCCGACCCGAGACTCGGCCCGTTGATCCTGCTGGGCCACAGCGAAGGCGCGCTGATTGCCAGCCTTGCCGCACCGCAGGCGAACGCGGCGGCGATCATTTCGCTGTCCGGCAGCGCCCGGCCGATTGACCAGGTATTGCGCCAACAATTGAGCAGCCGCCTGCCGCCGCCTTTGATGCTGCGCAGTAATGAGCTGCTCGACAGTCTCAAGGCCGGCCGGCCCGACCCGAATGTACCGCCGCAATTGCAAGTCATCTTCCGCCCGAGCGTGCAGCCGTACCTGATTTCGTTGTTTCGCCAGGATCCGGCCCAGGCTTTCGCGGCGCTGAAGATCCCGGCGCTGATCATCCAGGGCAGTAGCGACATCCAGGTCAGCGTCGATGACGCCCGGCTGTTGCAAGCCGCGAAGCCCGACGCCGAGCTGGCGCTGATCGAGGGCATGAACCACGTGCTGCGCATCGTGCCCAACGACGTGAAACGGCAACTGGCCTCTTATAAAGACCCCAACCTGCCCCTCGCCGCCGAGCTCGGCGAGCGGATCGTGGGTTTTATTGACTCGATAACGGCTCGTTAAGCTCTTTTAACCCTCCAGTCCTGGCCAGAACGGCCGATAAACCGGTGTCGGACAGCGCAACGGCTGCCGACCCGCCGGCCTGGACAGGATTTTGCCGTTATGACCGAAACTCAAGCTTCACCCGACACTGCCACCGAAACGCCCGCCCCGCCAGCGGTGGAGTTGCCTTGGGCGGACGTGCAGGCCGAACATCACAAGATGCTGCGGCTGGCGCCGCTCAAGACCGACCGCGCCACCGGTGTGCGGCCGCTGCGGTTCGTCGAGTTCAGCTATGCCGAGCGCCACAGCAAGGAACACAGTCTGCTACGCATGAGCATTCAGTTGCCGGGTCAGCGGGTGCGCAAGGAACAGAATCATCTGGATGTCTGGGCCGACCACGTCGAGAAGTGCCTGTCCTTTTCCCCGGACAATCTGCAAGTCGAGCCGTTGAACCGTGGGATCGGCCGCTTTCTCGCCGCCCAGGGCATCACCTGGGCCAAGAAGCGCTGGCCAGGCTACCGGGTCGATGGCCTGGATCTCAATAACAAGGACGCGCTGAACGAAGACACCCGTCTGCGCCGTGACCGCTTTCTCAAGGCCCAGGGCTTCGAGGTGGTGTACGCCGACGCCCAGCACCTCAAAGGCAGCATCAAGCCAGCCCAGGTTGGCGATCTGGTGGGGGACTGGAACACCGAGAAACTGCAGTTCGTGGAAATCCTCGAAGCTGCGCAGATGCTGCAACAAGCCGAGCAGAACCTGGCGGAACAGGAAGTCAAACTCAAGCAGCATGAAGAGAAGGTCAACAAGTTCAAGCGCGAAGACACCGGCCTGCGCTTCACCATCACCTGCCTGGTGGCTTTTGCCATGTTCCAGGCCGGGCTGCTGATCTGGATTGCGACACGGCGCTAAGAGCCGAGCTCACTGCCCCCCGTGGCGAGGGAGCTTGCTCCCGCTCGGCTGCACAGCAATCGTGAACACCAGCGATGCGATTTTCCTTGAACAGTGCTATGACGCTTTTGGGGCTGCTTCGCAGCCCAGCGGGAGCAAGCTCCCTCGCCACAAGAGCGAAGCAGTCACACCGTCCCAGGTAAACTAAACCCGCGAAGCGAACAACGCCTGGTGCTGGCGACACTGTTCGGCGCTGAGCATGAACACGCCGTGACCGCCGCGTTCGAACTCCAGCCAGGCGAAATCCACCTCGGGGTACAGCGCCTCGACATGAACCTGGCTGTTGCCGACCTCGACGATCAACAGGCCCTTCTCGGTCAGGTGATCCGCCGCTTCGGCCAGCATCCGGCGCACCAGGTTCAAGCCGTCGTCGCCACAGGCCAGGCCCAGTTCCGGTTCGTGCTGGTACTCCGGGGGCATGTCGGCGAAATCCTCGGCATCGACGTAGGGCGGGTTCGACACGATCAGGTCGAAGCGCTGGCCGGGCAAACCTTCGAAGCCATCGCCCTGCACCGTGAACACACGCTCGTCGAGCCCATGGCGCTCGATGTTCTGGTTCGCCACTTCCAGCGCTTCGAACGACAGGTCCGCCAGCACCACTTCAGCCTCGGGAAACTCGTAGGCGCAGGCAACACCGATGCAGCCGGAGCCGGTGCACAGGTCGAGAATCCGCGCCGGCTCCTGGCCCAGCCACGGCTCAAAACGCTTTTCGATCAACTCACCGATGGGCGAGCGCGGGATCAGCACGCGCTCATCGACAATGAACGACATCCCGCAGAACCAGGCCTCACCCAGCAAGTAGGCGGTAGGGATCCGCTCGGCGATACGCCGGTGCAGCAGGCGCTGGACATGCACCAGCTCCTCGTCTTCGAGACGGCAGTCCAGATAGCTGTCGGCGATTTCCCATGGCAGATGCAGCGCACCCAACACCAGTTGCCGGGCTTCGTCCCATGCATTGTCGGTGCCATGGCCGAAAAACAGATCCTCCCCATGGAAACGGCTGACGGCCCAACGGATATGGTCACGCAGGGTGCGAAGGCGGGAAGTGATCACGGCGGCAAACTCCAGAAAAATCGACGGGCGAGTCTAGCAGCCAAACGCGACAGCACCCAAACCCGGCTCCGGGATGAAAGATAAACACCGACCCAACCGTAGGAAATCTCCGTTTTTTGCTCGACCTATTGAACAGGACGACCATCTTGACAAGGCTGTAGGCCAGCAATGACGGCGCCTGCAATGGAAGCGATTCACAGAACCGCTCAGCCAGAGGAGAATGTCGCAAAAGCCCCACCCGAAGGAGCCCCAGAATGTCCGTTCCAAAAACGATGTTTCAACTCAGCGGTCGCGGTTACGCAGCGGCCAACCTGAGTCAAGCGACCCTGATCATCATCGATGCCCAGAAAGAATACCTGGCCGGTCCCCTGGCCCTGAGTGGCATGGACGCAGCCGTCGCGAACATCAAGCAATTGCTCGGCGCGGCCCGTGCGGCCGGCCGGCCGGTGGTGCATGTGCGACACCTGGGCACCCATGGCGGGCTGTTCGATCCACAGGGCGAGCGCGGCGAGTTCATTTCCGGCCTCGACCCCCAGGGCGACGAAACCATTATCGGCAAGATGTTGCCCAGTGCCTTCCACGGCACCGAACTGAAAAAGCGTCTGGAAGAGTTCGGCCCGCTGGACCTGATTGTCTGCGGCTTCATGAGCCATTCCAGCGTCAGCACCACCGTGCGCGCCGCCAAGAACCTGGGCTTTCGCTGCACCCTTGTGGAAGACGCCTGCGCCACCCGCGACCTGCCGCACAAGGGCGGCGTGCTCAGCGCCGAACACGTGCACCAGACCGAGATGGCGATCATGGCGGACAACTTCGCCACCCTGGCCCTGACGCACGACCTGATTTGATCCGATCATCCTCGGTGAGCGGCAACTGGAGCCGCTCATCCGCAAAAGCCTCTCACTCGCGGCAATTGCCCTGGTGTCCTGTATCACAAATACTGTTCTTTTTTGACGGCGTCTGTTGCCGTCATGCTGCGTTGCCGCTCCTCGCCATAGCGGGCTATGACTCGTCGCGGCGCCTTGCCTGACGACAACAGCCACTCGTCAAAAAAAAAACGTATTAGCGAAACAGGACACTAGCCTCAGGAACAACCCGAACATCTTCCGGTCGAAGGGCCGATACCCATTGAGGAAGGTCGGAATGAAGTTATCCGATGGTTTTGACGCACGTCGGTTGCGGCCCAAAGGCCAGAGCAACTGGCGGTTTCGTATCGGCGCGGCGATCGCTGCGCTGTTGGCAACGCTCGGTGTGCTACTGGCCATGGCCGGTGCCGCCAGCCTGCTGGGCCGCCCCCCTGCCCTGGGCGACTTGAACGCCACCCCGGTCGGTTCGACCATCATCCTGGTGGTCGGCCTGCTGGTGCTGTGGCTGGGCGTCTGGCTATGGCGCCGCTGCCGCCGTCGCGCCCGCCAATCCCTGGAGCTGGCGATGGCTCCGCACCTGATGAAAAAGCACGACTGACCCACCATCCGACGTTTTGTCGCGCCTGATCCCGCTGGAGTTGGGTAAACTGGCCGGCCTTCGCGGAGGCTGACATGCAAGACGACGATTTTTCCCTGTTCAAAAGTGCGATACAGGGTGTTAAACCGATCAAACACGATCGCGCCGAGACCGGCAAACCCAAGGCCGATCGCGCCCAGATCGCCAAGCTGCGCCAGGCGGCCACCGTACGCACCGACGCCACCACCGTGGACGGCCTGTCCGACCAG
This sequence comes from Pseudomonas sp. SMN5, assembly GCF_052041925.1. NCBI lineage: Bacteria > Pseudomonadati > Pseudomonadota > Gammaproteobacteria > Pseudomonadales > Pseudomonadaceae > Pseudomonas > Pseudomonas sp. SMN5. Next base: position 23,090 of record NZ_JBKGGX010000011.1, on the reverse strand, counting down.
TTCGTGATCGACGTAGGCCCCGAAGACGAGTTGATGTGGGCCCGTGACGGCGTCCAGGACAGCCAGATGCGCAAGCTCAAGGCTGGCCAGATCCCTTTCGAAGGCAGCCTCGACCTGCACGGCATGAACGTCGAAAAGGCCCGGGAAACCCTCTGGGCATTCCTGGCCGAAGCCACCAAGTTCGAAATCCGCTGCGTGCGCGTCACCCACGGCAAGGCGGTGCGACTGGACGGCAAGCGGCCGATGATCAAGAGCCACGTCAACACCTGGCTGCGCCAGCACCCTCAAGTGCTGGGCTTCGCCTCCTGCCAGGCGAAACACGGCGGCGCCGGGGCGGTGTACGTGATGCTCAAGCGCACCATGATGGAAGGCCGCGACGAGTAGCCGACGATTGCCGAGCTTGCAGCGCCGTGTCCGCCACCGTACCCTTGCCCTTTGCGTAAAATCCCACAGGTAGTTTCATGTCTCTGGAACAGAATTACACCGCGATTCTCGGCCAACTGGGCGAGGACGTTTCCCGCGAGGGCCTGCTCGACACGCCCAAGCGCGCTGCCAAGGCCATGCAGTACCTCTGCCGTGGTTACGGGCAGACCCTGGAAGAAGTCACCAACGGTGCCTTGTTCAGTTCCGACAACAGCGAAATGGTGCTGGTCAAGGACATCGAGTTGTACTCGCTGTGCGAGCACCACCTGTTGCCTTTCATCGGCAAGGCCCACGTGGCCTACATCCCGAGCGGCAAGGTGCTGGGGCTGTCGAAAGTCGCGCGGATCGTCGACATGTATGCCCGGCGCCTGCAGATCCAGGAAAACCTCAGCCGCCAGATCGCCGACGCGGTCCAGCAGGTGACCGGCGCCCTGGGCGTGGCGGTGGTGATCGAGGCCAAGCACATGTGCATGATGATGCGCGGTGTGGAAAAGCAGAACTCTTCGATGATCACCTCGGTGATGCTCGGTGAATTCCGTGAAAACGCCGCGACCCGCAGCGAGTTCCTCAGTCTCATCAAGTAAACTGTCGCTCGAGAAAAACCGGCATCCATCGCCGGTTTTTTTTCGCCGGTGAAAAATCAGGTAAGCTGCGCGCCCTCTTCTTCCCTGCCGCGAGGCTTGTTCCGTGATCGTCAAAGCACTTCGGGTTGGCCTGGGCCAGCTGATCATCCTCATCGATTTCATTACCCGCCCGAGCAAAAAGCAGCGTCCGGCCGATGCCCAGGCGCAGGTCGACCAGGCAGCCCGCAGCCTGACGCTCTATCAGTTCCATGCCTGCCCGTTCTGCGTGAAGACCCGCCGCACTTTGCGTCGCCTCAACGTGCCGGTGGCCCTGCGCGATGCGAAAAACAACCAGCAGGATCGCCAGACGTTGCTGGAGCAAGGCGGCAAGATCAAGGTGCCCTGCCTGCGCATTGAAGAAGATGGCAAGACCACCTGGATGTATGAGTCCAAGGTGATCATTGATTATCTGGATAAGCGGTTCGCGGCAATCTGACAATTGTCCGGTGTCGCTACTGGCCTCATCGCGAGCAAGCTCGCTCCCACACTGGGACTGTGATCGTCCAGCTTATCAAGACGTGCCCCAAAACCCTGTGGAAGCGAGCCTGCTCGCGATGGGGCGCGGATAGCCACCACAAGGCCTGATATCAAGCCGCCTCTGCCGCCAGAGCCTCCCGCACTACTCCCGCCAGCCGCTTGAGCCCTTCATCCAGTCGCGCCGGATCGATGTGACTGAAGTTCAAGCGCAGATGCCCGGGGTGCTTGTCCGGCTCGGGGAAGAACGGCTCGCCCGGCATGAACGCCACATCGGCCGCCAGCGCTGCGGCGAGCAGGGTGCGGGTGTCCAGGGGTTGCTTGAGGGTCAGCCAGAAAAACAGCCCGCCCTGGGGCACGTTCCAGTCCGCGATGTCATGAAAGTGCTTGTGCAGCGCGGCCTGGAAGCGGTCGCGCCGTTCCCGGTAGAAATCCCTGAGTTCACTCAAATGGCTTCGGTACTGTTCGGTCCCGATCCATTGCAACGCCTGCCATTGGCCGATGCGATTGGTGTGCAAGTCCGCCGACTGCTTGAGCCGCAGCAGGTGCGGGAACAAGTCCGGGCTGGCAATCAGATAACCGACCCTTAGCCCCGGCAACAGGGTTTTCGACACAGTACCGGTGTAGATCCAACTGGCCTTCTTCAAGCGACTGGTGATCGGCGTGGCGCTGGCGCCATCGAACGTCAGCTCGCGGTAGGGTTCGTCTTCGATCAGGGTGACACCGAACTCATCCAGCAAGGCGGCGACTGCATCGCGCTTGGCTTCGCTGTAGCGCACCGCCGAGGGATTCTGGAACGTCGGGATCAGGTAGATGAATGCCGGGCGATGACGCTCCAATCGGGCCCGCAGCTGTTGCAGGTCAGGACCGTCGGCTTCCAAGGGCACCGTGATGCAATCGGCGCCGAACAGTTGGAAAATCTGCAACGCCGCCAGGTACGTGGGCGCTTCCAGCATGATTTCGGTACCGACATCGATGTGCAGCTTCGCCGCCAGATCGAGGGTTTGCTGGGAGCCACTGACCACCAGCACTTGGCTCGCCTCACAGGCCAGTCCCAATGAACGCGCCTGCGCCGCCAAGGCTTCGCGCAGCGCCGGCTCGCCTTCGCTCATGCCGTATTGGCCCATGGACAGCGGCATGTCTTCCCACTGCACTTTCGGCAGCATGGCCTCGGCCGGCAGGCCACCGGCGAACGACATCACCTCGGGGCGCTGCGCCGCCGCGAGGATTTCTCGAATCAGAGAACTTTTGAGGCGCGAGACACGTTCGGAAAAAGCCATGGGTCACCTGTAGCCGGTCGCGGGAATAATGAGTCAAACTGGTTGACCGAAATTACTCCGCCCTCTCTGGATACGTCAAGATGATTGACCTTAAAAACCCGATATCCCAACAAATGGCCATGGAAGCGTTTTTCTTCGGTTACCAGGCGTTCACCGCCAAGGCCGATGAAATGCTGGAGCGCCGTGGGTTGAGTCGGGTGCACCAGCGCATCGTGTTTTTCATCGCCCGCTACCCATCCTTGAGCGTGAAAGAACTGCTGGCGCTGCTGGGCGTGAGCAAACAGGCGCTGAACATGCCGTTGCGCCAGTTGATGGAAATGCACTTGGTGAACAGCGTTGCCTCCGAGACTGACAAGCGCAAGCGCTTGTTGGAGCTGACGGCCGAGGGCGAGCGGTTCGAACAGGCATTGCGGCGTGAGCAGGTGAAATTGCTGGAGCGGGTGTTTGCCGAGGCTGGGGAAGAGGCGGTGAATGGGTGGTTGGCGGTGAACCTGGGGTTGGGGAAGGCTTAGGTCAGAGGTTGCCTGGGCTGACGCTATCGCGAGCGGGCTCGCTCCCACAGGATAGCGTCGTCGGATACAAATTCTTCAGCCACTACAGTCCTCTGTGGGAGCGAGCCTGCTCGCGATGACTTCCTCAAGGCCGATATATCCCTATCGCCCAACATTCCGTCCACAAAACGAAAAACATTATTTGCTTTATTTGTATACAAAAGCATAATTCGTTTCGTGCGAGTTCCTGACCATACGGTCAACAACTTCGCCAGCCTTACCTGCCTCAAAGCCTCGCAACCAGCCTCAGGGCGTGCGGCGCTGGAAATAACAATAAAACTCTTGAGGAGTACTCGCTGTGGAAAGCCGCAAACCCGAAGCCCAGCCGCTGGACCTTTCGCCGCCCCTTCGCAGTGGCTGGCTGGAACGCCTCTTCAAACTCAGCTTGCATGGCACCACGGTGAAGACCGAGATGATTGCCGGCCTGACGACCTTCATCACCATGGCCTACATCATCTTCGTCAACCCCAACATCATGGCCGACGCCGGTATCGACCATGGCGCCGCATTCGTCGCCACCTGCATCGCCGCCGCCCTGGGCTGCCTGTTGATGGGCTTGTACGCCAACTGGCCGGTGGGCCTGGCGCCGGGCATGGGCCTGAACGCCTTCTTCACCTACACCGTGGTCGGCACCATGGGCTACCACTGGGAAACCGCCCTTGGCGCGGTGTTCGTTTCCGGAGTGCTGTTCATGGTCCTGACTCTCTCGCGGGTCCGGGAGTGGCTGCTCAACAGCATTCCGGTGAGCCTGCGGTTCGCCATGGGCGCCGGGGTCGGGTTGTTTCTTGGACTGATCGGCCTGAAGACCGCCGGTATCATCGTCGACAGCCCCGCCACCCTGATCAGGCTTGGTTCGCTGCGTGAGCCCGGTCCGCTGTTGGCCGCCGTGTGTTTCCTGATGATCGCCGTGCTGAGCTATCACCGGGTATTCGGCGCGATCCTGATCAGCATTATCGCCGTCACCCTGGCCGGTTGGGGCCTGGGCCTGGTGCAGTACAACGGCGTGCTGTCGACGCCTCCGAGCCTGGCGCCGACCTGGATGGCGATGGACGTGGCCGGCGTGTTCAATGTCAGCATGATCAGCGTGGTGCTGGCGTTCCTGTTCGTGCACATGTTCGACACCGCCGGCACCTTGATGGGCGTGGCCCAGCGCGCCGGGCTGGTCAAGCCCGATGGCAAGATCGAAAACCTGTCCCGCGCCTTGAAGGCCGACAGCGCCTCCAGCGTCTTTGGCGCCATGGTCGGCGTGCCGCCGGTGACCAGCTACGTGGAAAGCGCCGCCGGTGTCGCCGCGGGTGGTCGTACGGGGCTTACCGCCGTGACCGTCGGTGTGCTATTTATTGCCGCCATGTTTTTCGCGCCGCTGGCCGGGATGATCCCCGCCTATGCCACTGCCGGGGCGCTGATCTACGTCGCCATGCTGATGATGGGCGGCATGGCCCACATCGAATGGGACGAAGCGACCGACAGCATCCCGGCCATTGTCACGGCCATCATGATGCCCCTGACGTTCTCGGTAGCCGACGGTATCGCACTGGGATTCATCACCTACGTGGTACTCAAGGCCGGCACCGGCAAGCGCAAGGAAATTTCCGTCAGCCTGTGGGTGCTCTGCGCGATTTTCATCGCCAAGTTCATCTTCTTGTAAGCGATCCACGGTTTCATCCGCCTCACCCCGCCGGGTGAGGCTTTTGTCTATCAGGAGCAAAGCAATGAATCTGGAAACCTGGCTGTTGTTCAGCGGTGCAGCCCTGGTGGTGATCCTCATCCCCGGCCCACTGTCGCTGTTGATGATCGGCAACAGCCTGAACTACGGCCTGCGTCGTTCGTATCCGGCGTTTCTCGGCGGCGTGTTCGCCTCGATCTGCCTGCTGAGCGCTTCGGCCCTGGGGCTCGGTGCCTTGCTACTGGCCTCGGAAAAACTGTTCAGTGCACTGAAGATCCTCGGGGCGCTGTACCTGTTCTACCTGGCCTGGCAGAGCTGGCAGCAATCGCGCCAACCCGCCCAGGGCGCCGAAGTGCCCCAGGCCGCCGCCGTCCCGCGGTTTCGCGCGCTGTTCGGGCGGGCGTTCGTGCTGGGCGCCAGCAACCCCAAGGACATCCTGTTCTTCGCCGCGTTCCTGCCGCAGTTTTTGAGCGCCCAGCAGCCGTTCCTGCCACAACTGTCGATCATGATCGCCACCTGGACCGTCCTCGACCTGCTCTGCAAGCTGGCCTACGGCCTCGGCGCCCACGGCGCGGCGCGCTATCTGCGCACCGGCAGGGGCCAGAGCTGGTTCAACCGGATCAGCGCCGGCCTGTTCGGCGGCGCGGGCGCGGCATCGCTGATGTCCGCCCACTGAGCATCGATTGCCACCAGTGGCCTGAGCTTTCGAGCCCCGGCCTTGGCAAAACGTGGCAACAACCCATCGATATACACCTCAGGGGAAAACACCTTAGATAGAAGGCCATTTCACGTACCGTTGAACAAGGAAGTTCATCATGGCCGAGGTTACACCACCCCCCTTTGCTCCTGACGACCACGGTGTCGTCGTCACGGACCTGGGTCTGCACACCAATGAACACACCCCCGCGACACTCGATTTCCGAGTGCCCGATAAGGCGCCGCCCAGCCCCGAACACACCCACAGACGCGCCCAGCTCAAGGTCGTCGATCAACTTTATGGCCCGCTCCACATCGGCTCCGTGGCCGTCACTCGTTCGGCCCTGGATGCACTGGGCGCGACGACCGATGGGCAGCCGCTGAATGGCGACAACACTTTCTTTCGCATCCCCAGCCGCTTCTTCCTGGACTCATTGCAGCTCAACCCGGATGCCATCGAAACCCGCCTGACACACACCACCGATGCCGACGACTATCGCCTGCCCACCCTGCTCTTCGAAATGGCAAGCCTGCGGTCCCGGGCCGCGCGCCCATTGCTGCGACAACCTCGGCAAACCCAGGCTGAGCCGGGCAGTTACCGGAATACGCTGGACAGGCTCTTGAAACTGGCCCAGAACCTCGACAGCCGTGGCTTGGCACAACAGTCACTGAGCTGGTTGAACCAGGCCAAGAGCCACGTACTCATTCCTACCGGTCTGGGTCTCCAGGCCTTCGGTATCTACAGCGGCCTGCGCGGTCTGCAAGACGCCATCCGCGACCAGGACGCTTACCAGACGCTGTTCAACGGCGCCAGCCTGAGCGCCGAGGTGGCGTCCATCGGCGTCGAGGCGCTGGTGACCCGGCAAGCCACCCAGATGATCAAGGCGGGCCAGCGCTCGCTGGGGGATTTCGGCAAGACCACGTTCGCCATCCGGCTGGCCCGTGGCAGCGGCCTGATCGCCAGCGTGCTGACCCTGCCTTTCGACATCATCGCCGCCGTCGATGCCTTCAAGGCCGCCGCCACCGCCACCGGCCGGGAAGCCACCGATCATTACGTCAGCGCCGCCTTGAGCGTCACCAGTGCCGCCATGGCCGTGACCCTCGGTGTCGCCGCGTTGGCAGGGTTCACCTCGGCCGGTCCCGCGGGCCTGGCGGCAGGGCTGATCCTGGTGGTCGGTTCACAGGTCTGGGGCGCCATCCGTCAAGTCGATGAAATCGACGACTACCTGCAACTCACCGTGCATGAACGCCTGCGCACGGGCTGGTTCGCCTTCTGGATGATCAGCCCGGATGACGACATCCGCGATCGCTATCTCGTCGCCAAGGCCACCGCCGAGCACACCCGGCGGCTGCGGGCCAACGCCCTGAACCTGCTCAGGGGACCGTTGAAAGACAGCACCGAAGCGATCGTGAACGGCAACTTCACCGTAGAACTCGAACGGGTAACCTACAGCACCTGGAACTGGTGGACCGGCGAACGCCAGCAAGCGACGACCGTGCGCCCGCGAATCAAGGACAGCGATGACACAATCGACGCACGCAACGGTGTCACCGAGCAAACCCCCGGCGCCGTTATTGAAGCGGCGGCGGACCATAAGGGCATTCATTGGTACATCGGCGGTGGCAACGACACCCTCCTGGGCGCCGAAAACAAGCCGAACGTGTTCCATTACGGCAGCGGTATCAAAGCGCTGACCGGCGGCGCGAAAGATGACGTGTTCATTTTCGAGGGTTTGCCAGAAATCGTCGCGCCAGAGCCGGCGCCCTCGCCCAATCGCCTGGTGGGCGGCGCAGGCAGCGACACGCTGATATTGGCCGGCCGCAACAGCAACCCCCAGGCGCCGCGACTGGGGTATCACGTCGATCTCGCCGCCGGGCGAGTCAGCGTCATCGAGCAAGCGCCTGAAGCCGCGAGTGGCGCCTACCGCCCGACCGTCCTGGACAGCATCGAACACGTCGAAATCCTCGAAGGCGGAACCAGCGTCATCAAGGGAACGGCCGGCTCGAACATATTGAAGTCCCGCGGCCACGACTCCATCGAAGCCGGCGCCGGCGATGACCGGATTCACATCCTCGGCGGCAGCAACCGCAACGCAGATGGCGGCCCGGGGGCTGACGTCTATGCCATCGCCCATCGCCCCGGCCATGTCTCGATCAGCGAAGATGGCGCAGACCACAGTGTCATCGCGCTGGACTGGCGCGCGGACCTGATTGAAAGCTGGGCCATCGAAGCCGGCAACCTGGTGATGACGGCCTGCTTCGATGCGAACGACTGGGATGTTCGCACCGTGACCGTCAACCACGTCTACAGCGACACCGCCTACCCAAGAGCACTGCAAAACAGCAAGCTGACCTTCATCACCCAGGACGGCTTTCATTGGGTGCCCGACCTGCCCGACAGCATCGAGGATGACCACCGGCTTGCCGTAGAAGCCATCATGGTGCAACAGGGCACACCGCGGAACCCGAGCATCCTCAACGATCGCAGCGAGGTCTCGATCGCCCACGACCGAGACACGAGCCATTATGTGTCCCGCCTGGTCGAACTCACCACCCTGAACGTCAAGCAGAAAAGTGACCGGTCCACCACCCTTCATCTGGACTACACCCGCGCCGAACTGACCCGGATCGACGCCCACTACAATGCCCATGTCACTCAGGAAGACGAAGGCGACAGCGTCCGATACGGCGAATGTGGGCTGACGCTGCACTTCGGCGAACGGCGGGTCGTGCTGAACAACCTGGCCAGTTCCGATGAGCGCTACACCGCACGAATAAAGCCCACCGGGCGCCGGGCCTTTTCCGCCCTGGTGTCCCAGCATGTGTTCATCCTGGTCATGAATGACGGCACGTCCTACCGCTTGGCTCAGCCCGCTCCCGACTACGGCCTGTTGCTGGACAAGCGCTTCATCGACAAAGCTCCGGTGAGCTGGACGACCGAAGCGCCCGAGGCGCTCACGCCCACTCGAAAGCGCTATGCCTACCTCCAACCGCTGGATAAGAAGCCGCATTACATGGGCCAGCGAGCGACCTGCGCCAAGCTCACGGCCTCTGTGCAACAGAGCGGTGTCGAAGTCCTGATCGGCCAGGGCGCGACGTACCTTGTCCACCTGAGCCCGAACATGACGCTGCGCCTGTCCACGCCCGGCGCCCTGGCCAGTGCCAAACCCCGCTTGCCCCACGCCTCCACCTGGGAACTCGACGCCACGGCCCTCGGCCCGGTCCGGATCACCCTGGTCTCCAACCGACTGCACATCGGCGCAACGGTCATCTATCTCCCTGCCTATGGGGCGCAGGACCTGGTCGACCGGATACGGGTGATTACGGCGCAAGGTGTCGTCTATGAGGTCGACAGCCTGTTCGAGCGGGTCTACGTAGAATCGCTGGATGGCCGCTACCTGGCGCCCATGATCGACGTCGACGCTTGGCCACCGGAGCTGGCCAAGGTCACGGCCGAATCCTTGAAAGTCTCACATATGGCCGTCAAGGACGGCTCATCCGGCACCTTGAGCTATCACCTCAAGTCACGTCAATGGCGCCTCGATACACAACCCTCCCGGGTCATCAGGGCGCATCAGCTGAAAAAGACCGAGCTGTGCGACCACCATCTCGAGATCTATCAGGACCTCGTCCGCGAAGGCCTCAGCCAGCACCCACCTTTGGACGACAATGCACTGCGCCTACTGCGGGAACAGTGCGTGAAACTGGTAGAGGGCTTTACGCTGAGCAAGTCGCTGATGTTGGCCTACGCCGTCAGCCTGAGCCCGACATTCGGCCAGCAACTCCCTTATTCCACCTGGGTTCGGGCGCTGGATGAAGTGCTGCCAGGACATTCCCAGCCCTGAGGCGCGTCTTACGAAAGGTTCGTTCGAACGGCATATCTATGTAACGCACCCGCCTGCGCCTTTTCATTGAACATCTTCAAGACCGCGGCCTGTCAGCGCGACAGGCCGCAGGCTCGATCATTTTTCAATCCAGGAGCAGACACATTTCATGAGTCCAAAACGCCCTATTCGGCCCACGGTGCCCACCGAGACGCCCCACAGCCCGCGCGATACGCAGGCCCCGACATTACCCAGAAATCCCATCAGGGGGGATGGCTTTGACCCGGGCTCCAGCTCATCGTCAGGAAGCGACACCCAGGCACCAGAGCCGCTGCACACCCCCGTCCACCTCTCCGAGATCAGTTCACTGGCGCCGGTCGGAGCGATATCCGTCGCCCTGTCGTTGGACCCTTATTACCTTTCACCGGAACTGGTGCCCCTGTTATCGGAGCCCGACGCCATTTCGGGAATCCGCACCTTCAGGACACGCACGTACGTCGAATTGGAAGAAGGCGGGACGGTGCTGCTGGGCCACGATGCCGAAGGCCATTACAGGGCCCGCTCCAGCGCCGAACTGGTCGCCTCCGGGCCACGCCTGGAACAAGTGGCAGGCAGCCTGCTGTGGCGGCAAGTTGTCGTTGCGGTCGATGCAGACAGCAGTGACTCAGTGCTGACCATCACCTTGCACAGCTCGTCGGACGATGACGCCTCGACCACCTCCAAGCGCCAGCGCACGACACCGCCCCCGCAAAACGAAGCCACCGAGCAAGCGCCGGCGCTCTTCAGGCCGGATTGGGCGTTCACGCCGACACTCGCGCTGCCCCAGTTCATCACCGTGAACGATGTCCACTACAAGGTCATGAGCCGCATGGATGCACGCCAATTCCCGATTCTGTACATCCAGCCGCCTACGCATCCGGCCTATGATTTCGATGTGCTGGAAGCCATTCTCAGGCACACACCGGAGGAACAGCCCAGGGCCGCGATACGTGTTCCACCGGATGATCACTGGGAAATCGACACCCGGCTGCCTTTCGAAAAACCACTGACGGCTCATGTCAGGGATATTTTTCCGGAGGTCACCACTGTCACCCTGGAAAACATCGCCAGGAAGCAATTCGAGCTGGCCAACAGCTCACCGTACGCCGACGCCGCAGGACTGACTGCCCTGCGGCAGATTTTCCACAGCTGGAAACACGCCACCCCTTCCCCGCACCCGCAATGGAGTGATCCGTTGCTGATGCTGTCGATTCTTCCCACCACGTCAGGCATCACCAATACATCACGCACAATCGAGCTGCCTGCCCCGTCCTCGACGGGTGCCTTGAACCGGCTGGACTTCGACCCCATGCGGTTTCGGCGCCAGTGGGAATTTTTCCTCAACACCTACTCCACTGTGGATTTCAAGCGCTTCATGGCCGATCTGCTGAGGCGCAATGGCTACACGGTCATGGAGCCCAACAGCTTCAACAGTTTTCCGGCCCTGGTCTTTCGACGCACAGGCCATGACTACCTGTTTTTCATGAGCCTGCACCGCACCCGGATCCCGAAGCTGTCCATGCCCACGCAAAACAACCCCAACACGACGGGCATGAGCCTGGAAACTCAGGTCGGAGACGCCGCCGCACAAGTCGTCAAGGACGCCCACGAAGCCAACAGGATCATCTGGCTCAGGGGCGGTTCGCAGATCCTGCCAGGCGCTGCCGACACCGTTTTCATCATCCGCGATGACAACGCCCGGCTGTAAACCCGCGGGCAAAAAAAAAGCCCGCAGTGTGGGCGGGCGAAAACCAGAGAAGCTTTATGCGCAGTGGCTTCCAGGATCAGGCAACTGCTTGGGGTCAGCTGCCTCGATAGGTTGAATAGGCGTAAGGCGAAATCAGCAGGGGTACGTGATAGTGCTCCTGCTCGGCCGAAATGCCGAAGCGCAACACCACCACGTCCAGGAACGCCGGATCGGGCAACTGGACGCCACGGGCGCGGTAGTAGTCGCCGGCATGAAATTGCAATTGATAGACCCCCGATCGGTAGTCCTCCCCTTGCAGCAGCGGTGCATCGCAACGGCCGTCGCTGTTGGTCTGCGCACTGGCAACCCATTGCAACTGCGTGCCTTCCACGCGGTACAGCTCGATTGTGATTGCGCTGCCTGGGCAGCCGTGTGCAGCATCCAAAACGTGAGTAGTCAAACGTCCCATTGATTGTGCGCGCCACGCTGCAAGGCAGCCCGGCCCGACGCCTCCTGAATCAGTTGAAAGACAGGCCGCACCGTTTCAAGGCACGAACAGCGCGGCGATGACGAATTAAGACACTTTAAAACGAAATTGTACACAATAAAAAACAGTTCTTTACTTCCGCCCGAGCCTGCTGACCTTCCCGACCTGGTATTGAGTTAAACCAATGGTTATCCGGCCCTCCCAAGCATAAATTGACCAAACGGGCAGATTTCTTGCAGTGTAGGTCATGGGGAGCGTCGAGCGAAAAATGCAAAAAATCAGGCTTACAAATCGCGCATAAAGTTGTATACAATCACTCCATCGTCGTGACGCCAGACCCGATCCATCCTCCAGGCGCCACCCACATGGTTCGAACAAGAAGGAAGACTGCAGTGAGCGCTGACTACCCACGCGACCTGATCGGTTACGGCAGTAACCCTCCCCACCCCCAGTGGCCGGGCAATGCCCGCATCGCCCTGTCCTTCGTGCTCAATTACGAGGAGGGCGGCGAGCGCAACATCCTGCACGGCGACAAGGAGTCCGAAGCGTTCCTTTCCGAGATGGTCGCGGCGCAACCGCTGCCAGGCGAACGCAACATGAGCATGGAATCGCTGTACGAGTATGGCAGCCGTGCCGGGGTCTGGCGGATCCTCAAGCTGTTCAAGCAATTCGATATCCCGCTGACCATCTTCGCCGTAGCCATGGCCGCCCAGCGTCACCCGGACCTGATCCGTGCGATGGTCGCCGCCGGCCATGAAATCTGCAGCCATGGCTACCGCTGGATCGACTACCAATACATGGACGAGGCCCAGGAACGCGAGCACATGCTCGAGGCGATCCGCATCCTCACCGAGATCACCGGGGAACGTCCGCTGGGCTGGTACACCGGACGCACCGGCCCCAACACCCGACGGCTGGTGATGGAAGAAGGCGGCTTCCTCTACGACAGCGACACCTATGACGACGACCTGCCCTACTGGGAGCCGAACACCCCCAACGGCAAGCCGCACCTGGTGATTCCCTACACCCTGGACACCAACGACATGCGTTTCACCCAGGTCCAGGGTTTCAACAACGGCGACGACTTTTTCCAGTACCTCAAGGACGCTTTCGACGTGCTATATGCCGAGGGCAGCGAAGCGCCGAAGATGCTTTCCATCGGCCTGCACTGCCGTTTGATCGGCCGCCCGGCCCGCCTCGCCTCCCTCAAGCGTTTCCTGGAGTACGCCAAGAGCCACGAGCAGGTCTGGTTCAGCCGTCGCGTCGACATTGCCCGGCACTGGCAGCAGGTCCATCCGCATCCGGGCGTGTCTAAAACGGGGGGCTCGAAATGACTACGTTCCAGACCCTCAAGCCTTCCACCCTGAGCCGCGAGGCGTTCGTCGAAGCCTTCGGCGAGATCTACGAACATTCGCCATGGGTGGCTGAAAAAGCCTTCGACCTGGGCCAGGACCCGTCGATCGACGAGATCGAAACCCTGCACCAGCGCATGAGCGACATCCTGTTGAGTGCCGATCAAGCCAGTCAGCTGGCGCTGATCAACGCTCACCCGGACCTGGCCGGCAAAGCTGCCGTCCAGGGGCAACTGACCGAGGCCAGCACGAACGAACAGGCTGGCGCCGGTATTCATCAATGCACGACTGAAGAGTTCCAGCGCTTCACCGAGCTGAACGAAGCCTACAAGGCCAGGTTCAGGTTTCCCTTCATCATGGCGGTAAAAGGCAGCAACCGGCACCAGATCCTCGCGGCGTTCGAAACGCGCATCCACCATTCGGTCGAGACTGAATTCAAATGCGCGCTGGCAGAGATCAACAAAATCGCGTTGTTCCGACTACTGACCCTCTAGCGAGCAGCCTGCCGAACAGCACTGCAAGCATCCCCAGCCAAACTTATTAAAGGCAGACAAGAAGAATGAAAGCTTACGCCGTACCTTTCGAGAAGTTCGTCAACCTGGCCGACGCCCGCTTGGGCACCAGGATCATCTCGGTTACCGATGACTGGTTCGCCGACGCCAACCGCCTGTTCCAGCCGACCCCGGCGGTGTGGAAAGAAGGCGTGTTCGACGACAACGGCAAATGGATGGACGGCTGGGAGTCACGTCGCAAGCGCTTCGAAGGCTACGACAGTGCAGTGATCCGCCTGGGCGTGGCGGGCTCGATCAAGGGCGTGGATATCGACACCTCGTTCTTCACCGGTAACTATCCGCCGTCGGCGTCCCTGGAAGCCTGTTTCCTGACCGAAGGCGAGCCGGACGAAAACACCCCATGGACCGAAGTGCTCTCGGCGGTCGAGTTGCAGGGCAACAGCCACCACTACCATGAAATCAGCAACGACCAGGCCTTCAGCCATCTGCGCTTCAACATCTATCCCGATGGCGGCGTGGCCCGCCTGCGGGTGTATGGCATCCCGTACCGCGATTGGTCGGCCGTAGGCGACAACGAACAGATCGACCTGGCCGCCGCCCTCAACGGTGGCCGTGCCCTGGCCTGCTCGGACGAGCACTTCGGACGCATGAGCAACATCCTCAACCCTGGTCGTGGCATCAACATGGGTGACGGCTGGGAAACCGCCCGCCGTCGCACGCCAGGCAACGACTGGGTCATCGTCGCCCTGGGCCATGCCGGCGAGGTCGAGAAAGTCATCGTCGACACCCTGCACTTCAAGGGCAACTACCCTGACAGCTGCTCGATCCAGGGCGCGTTCGTCAAGGGCGGCACCGACAGCCAGATCGAAACCCAGTCGCTGTTCTGGCGCGAACTGCTGCCGAGCCAGAAGCTGCAAATGCATGCCGAACATACCTTCGCCGAGCAGCTCAAGGCCCTGGGCCCAATCACCCACATCCGCCTGAACGTGTTCCCGGATGGGGGTGTGAGTCGCCTGCGAGTCCTGGGCAAGGTCGCGAAGTAAACCAGCACCTGTGGCGAGGGAGCCTGCTCCCGCTGGACTGCACAGCAGTCCCATTGTTGAGGGCCGCTTCGCGACCCAGCGGGAGCAAGCTCCCTCGCCACAAAAGCTGAACCGACAACACAGAATTTTGGATTAAGAAGACCAGCATGCGCACACTCAAGATCGAACCCTTGACCAAAGAAGCCTTCGCCCCGTTCGGTGACGTAATCGAAACCGATGGCAGCGATCACTTCATGATCAACAACGGTTCGACCATGCGCTTCCATCGCCTGGCGACGGTGGAAACCGCCCTGCCTGACGACAAGGCGATCATCAGCATCTTCCGCGCCGACGCGCTGGACATGCCGCTGACCGTGCGCATGCTGGAGCGCCATCCGCTGGGCAGCCAGGCGTTCATTCCGCTGCTCGGCAACCCCTTTCTGATCGTGGTCGCGCCACTTGGCGATGCACCTGTATCAGGCTTGGCCCGCGCCTTCGTCACCAACGGCAGGCAGGGCATCAATTACCATCGCGGCGTCTGGCACCACCCGGTGCTGACGATCGAAAAGCGGGATGACTTCCTGGTGGTTGATCGCAGTGGCACAGGCAATAACTGCGATGAGCATTTCTTCAAAGAGGATGAGTTACTGATCCTCGCCCCCCACCAATAAGAGAAGCGTCCGATCACGCGCAGACAAGCGTGACGGGCGAGAGGTAAAGACTGTGGAAGCACATATGCTGGAATGGCTGAACCTGAGCATTCGCTGGGTTCATATGATCACTGGCGTGGCCTGGATCGGCGCGTCGTTCTACTTCGTCTGGCTGGAAAACAACCTCAATCGCGTCAATCCCAGGAGCGGCCTGGCCGGCGATCTGTGGGCCATCCACGGTGGCGGCATCTACCACCTGGAAAAATACAAACTCGCACCCCCGTCCATGCCGGACAACCTGCACTGGTTCAAATGGGAAGCCTACTTCACCTGGATGTCGGGCATCGCGCTGCTGTGCGTGGTGTTCTACTGGAACCCGACCGTCTACCTGCTTGCGCCCGGCAGTGGCCTGAGCGGGCCCGAAGGCGTTGCCCTGGGCATTGGCTCGTTGTTCGTCGGCTGGTTCATCTATTCGTTTCTCTGCGACTCGGCCCTGGGCAAGCGCCCCGCCTTGCTCGGCTTGATCCTGTTCGTGCTATTGATCGCCGCTGCCTATGGGTTCAGCAAGGTATTCAGCGGTCGCGGTGCCTACCTGCATGTCGGGGCGGTCATCGGGACGATCATGGTCGGCAACGTGTTCCGCATCATCATGCCGGCACAGCGTGCGCTGGTAGCAGCCATTGCCGAGAATCGCACGCCTGATCCGGCACTGCCGGCCAAAGGGCTGTTGCGTTCACGGCACAACAACTACTTCACCCTGCCGGTGCTGTTCATCATGATCAGCAACCATTTCCCGAGCACCTACGGCAGCCAATACAACTGGCTGATCCTGGCCGGGATTGCAGTGGCGGCGGTGCTGGTACGGCACTATTTCAACACCCGCCACGACAGCAACCGGTTTGCCTGGACGCTGCCGGTCGGCGCCCTGGCGATGATCTGCCTGGCCTACGTCACCGGTCCCAAGCCTGTCTCCACCGCACCAGACGTGGCCAAGGCGCCGGCGGCCATCGAGTACCAGCCGCTGCCGGAAACCGCCATGGGTGGCGGCGCCAAGCCTGAAGCCGCGCCGGCCGCTCCTGCGGCGGCTCCAGCCCAGGCTTCCACTACCCAAGGTCCATCCTTCGAAAAAGTCCACGGCGTGATTCAGGAACGCTGCGCGGTCTGCCACTCGGCCAAGCCCACCAGCCCGCTGTTCAGCGCTGCGCCCGGCGGGGTGATGTTCGATACGCCGCAACAGATCCAGCAACAGGCCGCGCGGATCCAGGCCCAGGCCGTGACGTCCCAGATCATGCCCCTGGGCAACATCACCCAGATGACCCAGCAGGAACGCGACCTGATCGGCGCCTGGATCACCCAGGGCGCACGGACCAACTGAGCCGAACACTGCACCACCGTTATACCGCTGACAGGCAGGCCGGAACACGACCGGTCTCCTGTCGGCGACAGGCTGCGCCTCGACAATAACAGCAAGAGCGAAGCGACCGATGATCCAGCCCCGCCCCACCGCTGCAGAACCAGCGCTGACGCGCCGTCGCCGGCCACTTGAGCCCGTTGATGCAAGCCCGTATCCTGCGCGGCCGTTCGAATCCGGCCGACTCCAATAATTCCAAAAAACGCCTGACCTACTGCCAGTCCCTTCCGGTCATGGCCCAGATCCTGTCAGCCTTTGTCACGAGCAAAAAGCTGACCGAACGGATGTTTCATCCGCCGAAAAAAGGCGCCACATCAGAGCGCTGATTGAAAAAAAAGCGGTATCACTTACCTTTGGGAGCAAACCGAATGAAACGTACGTGCACCAGCCTGGTACTCGCAGGATCCTTGTTGGCCGGGGGCCAGGCCATGGCCGACGATCTGTTCCAGTGGCAGAACAACAGCCTGACCTATTTGTACGGCAAGGATTTTCAGGTCAACCCACGCATCCAGCAGACCGTGACCTTCGAACACGCCGATGCCTGGAAATACGGCGACAACTTTTTCTTCCTCGACCGGATCTTCTACAACGGCAAGGAAGACGGCCAGTCGGGCCCGAACACCTACTACGGCGAGTTCAGCCCGCGCCTGTCGTTCGGCAAGATCTTCGACCAGAAGCTGGAACTGGGTCCGATCAAGGATGTGTTGCTGGCGATGACCTACGAGTTCGGCGAAGGTGACAACGAGTCGTACCTGATCGGCCCCGGCTTCGACCTGGCGATTCCCGGCTTCGATTACTTCCAGCTGAACTTCTACAACCGCCAGACCGAAGGCCCACGTGCCGGCGACAACGTCTGGCAGATCACCCCGGCCTGGGCCTATACCATTGCCGTGGGCTCGTCCGACATCCTGATCGACGGGTTCATCGACTGGGTGGTGGACAACGACAGCAATTCCAAAGGCACCTACCACGCCAACCTGCACATCAACCCTCAGATCAAATATGACCTGGGCAAGGCCCTGAACCTGGGCGCCAAGCAGCTGTATGTGGGTGTGGAGTACGACTACTGGAAGAACAAGTACGGGATCGAAGACAGCGAAGGGTTCAAGACCAACCAGAGCAATACCAGCTTTTTGCTGAAGTATCATTTCTGATTACCCAACTTGCTCCTTGATACACAGGGGGGCCTGTATTGGATTCGGATTCAGCGTTCGCCACAAATCCCCTGTGGGAGCGAGCCTGCTCGCGATAGCGTCGCATCAGTCGACTCAGCAGTGACTGACCAATCGTCATCGCGAGCAGGCTCGCTCCCACTCGGGATTTGGGTCGACTGGCTCTTTTGTGTCATTCCTGAGCCAACCGCAAAAACCGCCGCAACTCCTCGCGCTGCGCCAACGCATCCTGGCGCCCCAGTTCGATCAGCTCGCTGCAATACCCCGCCTCGAACAACAGATAACTCAGCACCCCGGCGCCGCTGGTCTTGGTCGCACCCGGCCCGCGCAGGAACACCCGTAGCGCGCGGGGCAGTTCCTGGCGGTGGCGGGCGGCGATTTCGTCGATGGGCTGGCTGGGGGAAATCACCAGTACCTCCACCGGCGCCGCGCCCAAGGTATGGGCCGCGACGTCGTCGGGCAACCAGCGGCTGAAGCCGTTCAGGCGCTGCAACAGCTCGATGTCGCTTTCCAGGCTGTCGATGAACGTACTGTTGAGCATGTGGCCACCGATCTGCGCGAGAGTCGGTTGCAGGCCGGTGTAGCTGCGCTCCATGGGATCCCGCCCGCCGGCGCCTCGCGGGTTGCCACTGACACCGATGACCAGCACGCGATTGGCCCCCAGGTGCAGGGCCGGGCTGATCGGCGCCGATTGCCGCACGGCGCCGTCGCCAAAGTATTGCGGGCCGATCTTGACCGGTGCGAACAGCAAGGGAATCGCCGAACTGGCTAGTAGATGCTCCACCGACAATGGCGTCGGCACGCCGATGCGCCGATGTCGCAGCCAGGCATCAATGGTGCCGCGGCCCTGATAGAAGGTCACGGCCTGGCCGGACTCATAACCGAACGCCGTCACCGCCACCGCCCGCAATTGCTGCGCGGCGATGGCCTGCTCGATACCCGAGGCGTGGAATTGCGCCTGGAGCAGTTCGCGCAACGGCGAGCTGTCAATCAGCGCCACCGGCAACTTGGCGCCCAGGCCGAGCAGGCTATGAGTGATGAAACGCGTCGCCTGGGCCAGCACGCCGCGCCAGTCGCTGCGCATCACCTGATGGCTGCGCACAGCTTGCCAGAAGGCTGTCAGCCGTTCGATGGCGGTCTTGAAATCCATCGCCCCGCTCGCCAGGCTGACCGCGTTGATGGCCCCGGCCGACGTGCCGACGATCACCGGGAACGGATTATCTGCCCCGGCGGGCAACAATTCGGCAATCGCTGCCAATACCCCTACCTGATACGCCGCCCGAGCCCCGCCGCCGGAAAGAATCAAACCCGTTACCGGTTCAGCTGGGGTCATCGCATTGCTCCGTGCTCATGAAGGTGGACTAAAGGCTCAACCGCGTTTGTCGTACAGCTTCGGCTCACCCGGCGGACGACTCTTGAAGCGCCGGTGGGCCCAGAGGTATTGCTCGGGACAATCGCTGACCGAGCGCTCGACCCATTGATTGATGCGGATGCAATCGGCCTCTTCGGTCTCGCCCGGGAAATCTTCCAGCGGTGCCTGGATCACCAGACGATAGCCACTGCCGTCGGCCAGGCGTTCCTGGATGAAAGGCACCACCAGCGCCTTGCCCAGCCGAGCGAACTTGCTGGTGGCCGTGACGGTCGCGGCCTGGATGCCGAACAGTGGCACAAACACGCTTTGCTTGGCACCGTAATCCTGGTCCGGCGCATACCAGATCGCCCGGCCAGCGCGCAGCAGCTTGAGCATGCCGCGCACGTCGTCACGCTCTACGGCCAGGGAATCGAGATTATGCCGCTCGCGGCCACGGCGCTGAATGTAGTCGAACAGCGGATTCTTGTGCTCGCGATACATGCCATCGATGGTGTGCTGCTGGCCGAGCAGCGCCGCGCCGATCTCCAGCGTGGTGAAATGCAGCGCCATCAGGATCACGCCCTTGCCCTCGCGCTGAGCCTGCTTAAGGTGCTCGAGGCCTTCGACATGGGCCAGTTTCGCCAGCCGCGAACGCGACCACCACCAGCTCATGGCCATCTCGAAGAAGGCGATGCCGGTGGAGGCAAAGTTCTCCTTGAGCAGGCGCTTGCGCTCGGCGGCGGATTTTTCCGGGAAACACAGCTCCAGGTTACGCCGGGCGATGCGCCGTCGGTCACCGGCCACCCGGTACATCAGCGCACCCAATGCACGACCGATCCACAACAGGCAGGGATAA
The DNA here is from genome assembly GCF_052041925.1 of Pseudomonas sp. SMN5. NCBI lineage: Bacteria > Pseudomonadati > Pseudomonadota > Gammaproteobacteria > Pseudomonadales > Pseudomonadaceae > Pseudomonas > Pseudomonas sp. SMN5. The sequence goes on along the minus strand of NZ_JBKGGX010000011.1, from coordinate 3,014 downwards.
GGCAACTGGACGATCAGCCACAACAGCCCCAGGCCGCACCACAGCAGCCAGAAACGCGGATGAAAAAATGCAGCTCGAAAACGCGGGCGATCCATTACAGCTTCCACAAAGACATGGGCCGCGCATTCTACATCGTTCGACCCGGCTTGCGGCTCGCGGGCGATCTCGTTATAAGTCTCGGCACTTTTAGTGACAAGCCGTTGTACGCCGACCATGAGCCAAACCGAACCGCTAGACCAAGATCCCGTGTTCCAGCTGAAGGGCAGCATGCTCGCCATTACGGTGCTGGAGCTGGCCCGCAACGACCTGGAGGGCCTTGACCGGCAGCTCGCCGCAAAAGTCGCCCAGGCGCCGAATTTCTTCAGCAATGCCCCCCTGGTGCTGGCCCTCGACAAATTGCCGGCCGACCAGGGCTCGGTGGACCTGCCGGGCCTGATGCGCGTCTGCCGCCAGCATGGTCTGCGTACCCTGGCAATCCGCGCCAGCCGCATCGAAGACATCGCCGCTGCCATCGCCGTGGACATCCCGGTGTTGCCACCGTCCGGGGCCCGGGAGCGGGTGCTGGAGCTGAGTCCCGTCGAAACCAGGAAAGTCCCGGAAAAGCCGCCGGAGCCGACCGTCAAGCCGACCCGGGTCATCACCTCGCCGGTGCGCGGCGGACAACAGATTTACGCCCAGGGTGGCGATCTGGTGGTCGTGTCCTCGGTCAGCCCGGGTGCGGAACTTCTGGCCGATGGCAATATCCATGTATACGGCCCGATGCGCGGTCGTGCGCTGGCTGGCGTCAAGGGCGACACCAAAGCCAGGATCTTCTGTCAGCAATTGAGCGCTGAACTGGTTTCCATCGCCGGGCAGTACAAGGTTTCCGAGGATCTGCGCCGTGACCCGTTGTGGGGCGCCGGCGTGCAGGTCAGCCTGTCGGGCGACGTGTTGAACATCATTCGGCTTTAACGGATACTGCCGCATTTTCCAAGCATCTCTAAAACGTAGCGAAACGGCTGAAACGACGTAGGAAACAGGATCAGGCAGGGTTTACCGGAGGTGAACCTCGTCCCGCGCCCTGTTCCAGCCAGGCCTGTACAATTGCCGCCGTTCTCTAGAGATGTTTTTCAGGGGCTGACAAAGTCCTTTTTCCTTAGGGGTGAAACACCTTGGCCAAGATTCTCGTGGTTACATCCGGCAAGGGTGGTGTGGGTAAGACCACCACCAGCGCCGCTATCGGTACCGGCCTCGCATTGCGCGGCCACAAGACAGTCATCGTCGACTTCGATGTCGGCCTGCGTAACCTGGACCTGATCATGGGTTGCGAGCGCCGCGTAGTCTATGACTTCGTCAACGTGGTCAACGGTGAAGCGAACCTGCAACAGGCCCTGATCAAGGACAAGCGCCTTGAGAATCTCTACGTGCTGGCCGCCAGCCAGACCCGCGACAAAGACGCGCTGACCCAGGAAGGCGTGGAAAAAGTCCTGATGGAGCTCAAGGAACAATTCGAGTTCGTGGTTTGCGACTCCCCGGCCGGTATCGAGAAAGGTGCCCACCTGGCGATGTATTTCGCTGACGAAGCGATCGTCGTCACCAACCCGGAAGTGTCCTCGGTACGCGACTCCGACCGCATGCTGGGCCTGTTGGCAAGCAAATCCCGTCGTGCCGAGAAAGGCGAAGAGCCGATCAAGGAACACCTGCTGATCACCCGCTACCACCCGGAGCGTGTCGAGAAAGGCGAAATGCTCGGCGTCGAAGACGTCAAGGAAATCCTCGCCGTCCGGCTGCTGGGCGTGATCCCGGAATCCCAGGCGGTGCTCAAGGCCTCCAACCAGGGTGTCCCGGTCATCCTCGACGACCAGAGCGACGCCGGCCAGGCCTACAGCGATACCGTCGACCGCTTGCTGGGCAAAGACCTGGAACACCGGTTCCTCAACGTCGAGAAGAAGGGATTCTTCGAGCGCCTGTTTGGAGGTAGGTAATGAACCTTTTTGACTTCTTTCGTGCCAACAAAAAGCCCAGTACCGCCTCGGTCGCGAAAGAGCGTCTACAGATCATCGTGGCGCACGAACGCGGCCAACGCAGCACCCCGGACTACCTGCCCTCCTTGCAGAAGGAACTGGTCGAAGTGATCCGCAAGTACGTCAACATCGGCAACGATGACGTGCATGTCGCGCTGGAAAGCCAGGGCAGCTGCTCGATTCTGGAACTCAACATCACCCTGCCGGATCGCTGATCGATCCTGCGGGAGCCACGGCGGCTCGGGCCCTTCCCTCTATCCCCCAAAGGTTAGAGAGCAAGGGCCCGAGCCGCCGTTGGCGTTTGTACCGAGACTGTTTTCAATGCCCCTTTCCAACATCCGCATCATTCACCAGGACGCCGCCGTGCTGGTGGTCGACAAGCCGACCCTGCTGCTGTCCGTGCCCGGCCGGGCCGACGACAACAAGGACTGCCTGATCACCCGCTTGCAGGAAAACGGCTACCCGGAAGCACGAATCGTGCACCGGCTGGACTGGGAAACCTCCGGCATCATCCTGCTGGCCCGGGACCCGGACACCCATCGCGAACTGTCCCGGCAATTCCATGATCGCGAAACCGAAAAAGCCTACACCGCGTTGTGCTGGGGCCAGCCGGCGCTGGACAGCGGCAGCATCGACCTCCCCTTGCGTTATGACCCGCCAACCAAGCCGCGCCACGTGGTCGACCATGAGCACGGCAAACATGCCTTGACCTTCTGGCGCGTGCTGGAACGCTGCGGCGACTGGTGCCGCGTCGAGCTGACACCGATCACCGGGCGCTCGCATCAACTGCGCGTGCACATGTTGTCCATCGGCCACCCGCTATTGGGCGACGGGCTCTACGCCCACCCGCAAGCCCTGGCCGCCTGGCCGCGCCTGTGCCTGCACGCCAGCATGCTGAGCTTCACCCACCCGCAAAGCGGCGAACGCCTGCGCTTCGAGTGCCCGGCACCGTTTTGAGCCTTGGCAAACAGAGCCTCTTTGGCAAAAGCGCTGTTGTGGCGAGGGAGCTTG